>DDFD01000078.1 GCA_002337005.1 Flavobacteriales bacterium UBA1937
AGTCTTCAGGAAACAGAACTCCTGAGTTCTTATCTACACACCCAAGTCCAGAAACCAGAAGATCAGACATTGATAAACATCTTCCGAAAGCTTTAGAATATTATAAAGCAGCTGGAGGTAAATTGTAAAAATTATTTTGAAAAATTAACTAGCTTTTTCAAAAAAATGATTACATTTGAGAAAGATAGTTTTATAAAACACTACAAATGAAAAGTTTATCAACGTTAGGGATTGTATTACTACTTTTGGCTGTCTTGCTATTTTATCTCACCACAGATTTTGATGTAGAACAGCTAAAATTATCTCACTTGATGGGGATAATGGGCGGTGTAGGTCTTGGTCTAATTATAGGAGGAATTGTAGGATATGTAAGTAAAGGTTCTTCTGTAAAAGCAGAACAAAAAAGAAAAGAATTCTTGCAGTTACAAAAAGAAAAATTAGAACTAGAAAAACAGGCTGCAGAACTTGCTCAGCAACAATCGAAAGAAAACAGCACAACAACTACAGATAATAGTTTTTAAAATAAATGCGTCGGAAATTTCCGACGCATTTATTCTTTTTTGATATTTAGATTTTTACTAAAAAATTCTAGAAATTGTATCCTACCCCAAACATCAGTAAGCTTGGTCTGCTATCATATCTTACTGTGGTATTGGTATTATTGTCAATAAATTCTCTTTGGTCTTTACTAAAAGCACCTTCATATCTTGCGGTTAAAACTAATTTAGATATGGTTGCTTGCGCCCCAAACTGATATCCTACAGTGAAATTTTTAGTGGCATTTTCTTTAAAATCATTCCATTGATTGTCTGTGGATAAGTTATAAGAAGCTACAGGGCCTGCATAAATTCCTAGCATTTTACCAAGAACGTTATATCCTACCAAGACTGGTAAATCTACACGATTGTTTTTGGCTTCAATAGTAGTATTTGTTAAAGGATCTGTGAACTTGTTCTTAAATGTAGTGTAGTAAAGTTCTGGCTGTACAAAAATACCAAGTGGTGTATCTATTTTAGCAGAAACCCCAAAATTGTAACCTGCGCTATTTTTACCTTTATCATTATAAACCATAGTTGCGCCATTTTTAATACTTGTCCAACTTGGACTATCTGACCTGTAGAGCAGATTTGCTTTAACTCCGAAATTTACTTGTGCAAAAGACATCAAAGATACTGAGACAAGAACTGTGCTAATTATTTTTTTAATCTGTTTCATCTTCTACTTTTGTTATTATATTTTCTATACTTGTTTTATTAATTTTTATTAGATATTCTCTCAATTCCTTAAAGAGCTCTGAAGAATAAACGAAATCTATGAGATGATTATTGTCTGAAGTGATAATAATATCTTTAGTGCCTTCCCATTCTTTGATACCGTGCCTTAGATAAACAATCTTCTCACCTATGGTCATTACAGAGTTCATGTCGTGAGAATTAATAATGGTAGTGGTATTGTACTCTTTGGTAATCTCCGAAATTAAATCATCAATTACATTTGAGGTATAAGGGTCTAAGCCAGAATTTGGTTCATCACAAAACAAATATTTAGGATTATTTACAATGGCTCTTGCTATAGCTACCCGTTTTTGCATTCCACCAGAAATCTCGGAAGGGAATTTTTTTTCGGCCTTTTCTAGGTGCACTCTTCCCATTACTTCTCTCACGCGTTTCTTTTTTTCGGTAAAGGTAAGGTTGGTAAACATATCCAGAGGAAACATAATATTATCTTGAACAGTCATAGAATCAAATAAAGCGCTGCCTTGGAAAACAGTTCCTATCTCTGATCTCAGTTGTTCTTTTTCTTTTCTTCCCATTCCTACGATGTCTCTTCCGTCAAATAAAATGTGACCTTCAGATGGTTCATAAACATTTAGCAATGATTTAAGGAAAACGGTTTTTCCAGAACCTGATTGCCCAATAACCAAATTAACTTTCCCTGTTTCGAAAGTTGTAGAAATGCCCTTTAAAACTTCAGTATTATCAAAGCTTTTTCTTAAATTTTGTACTTCTATCATTAGCTTAAGAACATTTGGGTTAAAACTAAATTGGTGATGATTACCGCTACAATGGTCCATACTACAGCTTGTGTGCTGGCTCTACCTACTTCTAGAGAGCCTCCCTTTACATTGTAACCAAAATATGCAGGGATGGTAGCAATTAAAAAAGCAAATACGGCAGTCTTAAAAAAAGCATACCAAATAAAGTGAGAAGGCATATACATCTGAATTCCTGTAATGTAGTCTGCTGCAGACCAGCTTCCGGTACCTATTCCGGCAAGATAGCCTCCCCAAATTCCAAACACGATACTGATAGCGATAAGCAACGGATTAAAAACTACACTAGCTAATATTTTAGGAAGAATAAGCAAATTAGCAGAATTTACTCCCATAATATCTAGTGCATCTATTTGCTCTGTAACCCTCATTGTACCTATGCTAGAGGTAATGTATGATCCTACTTTGCCTGCAAGAATTACAGAAATAATAGTAGGCGCAAATTCTAGAATTAATACCGCTTTGGTAGCATAGCCTACAAATGGCATAGGAATAGGGATACTAGAATTTTTGAAATTATTATACATTTGGATAGCGACTACTGCTCCTACAAATATGGAGGTGAATAGTACCAAACCAAATGAATTTACTCCCAAATCATTAATCTCTCTCATTAAGATTTTAGAAAAAACCTTTCTTTTTTGTGGTCTTTGTGCTACTTTTCCTAATAGCAAAAAATATTCTCCTATAGCGTTTAATAGTTTCAACATAATGGTGCGAAATTACAGTTTTTTGAATAAACTGTTTTTATAGAATTTTAATAAATTATTAAATAGCGTTTTTATCTCCTCTTAGTAATAGGAATAGAGTCTTAAGAATAATAACCAAATCAAGGATTATACTCCAGTTTTTAATGTAAAAAGTATCCGCTAGTATTCTCTTTTTCATTTCTATTTCCATATCATCTCCATTGTCTCCTCTTAGTCCGCTTACTTGTGCTAGACCAGTAATTCCTGGTTTTACTAGATTTCTGACACTGTATCTTCCTATCTTTGGTTTGTAATAATCATCTACCAATAACATATGTGGTCTAGGTCCTACAACAGACATATCTCCCAAAAGAACATTGATAAATTGTGGTGTTTCGTCTAAACTGGTTTTTCTAAGAAATTTCCCAAACTTAGTTATTCTGTAATCATCTTTAGAGGTTGTTTTCGTAGAAGATTCTTCGTTTTCTACCATCGTTCGAAATTTTATACATTCAAAAACTTCATCATAATGACCATATCTTTTTTGTTTAAAGAATACTTTTCCCTTACTTGTTGATTTTATGATAATGGCAATAATAGGGAACAACCAAGAACCGATGATTACTAAGAAAACTAGAGAGAACAAAATGTCAAAAAACCTTTTTAAAACAGAGTTTGTATAATATTCAAGCGGGAATTTGGTAGGTGTTAATAAAGGTTGCGTTTCTATGTAGCCAATATCATATTTTACAAATTCCTCTTGAATAATATTGGGAATGAGAACAACCCTTACTTTATTATACTCTGCTTCTACAAATATTTTTTCTTCTAAATTCTTTTCTAATGAATTTTCTGAGGGTAAGAACAAGGTATGAATTCCATTTTGTTTCCAAAATTTTTTTAATGGTTCTATTTCTATATTTTCATTGGGGAAATCAAAAATTTTGTAACCATAATCTTTCCTTTTAGAAAGGGTGTTTTTAAGAATTACAGAAGATGAATTTTCTGATAAAAACATCACATTTCTGTAATTAACACCAAGAGTTCTAATGTATTTTAGCAAGAAAAAAAGCTGTGATTTTACCCAAAATAAAATGATAAAAAGAGTAAATGCAATCCAGAATCTTTCGTATTTCAGAAATTCATTATTACTTACTTTTGCTAAAAGAATAATCCCGAGAAGAAAAATGAAATTATGGGTTACAATTCTCTCTATGTATAAAGTGTAAGTAAGATTTCTAGGGATGTTGTATAATTTTGTTCTTCCACTTAATAAAACCCAAAATAAACCTAATAATACTAACGAAAGAAGGTTTTCTTCATTCTGAGCTTTTGTAAAATCATAATTATTTCTTTTTAGAAAAAAGAATACAAATACGGCAGCCACAATCATAATGTCTAATATTATGACTATTGTTTTCAAATACCTAGAATATCTTAGTTGCTGCATGTATTTCTAATAAAAAAAACTAATTTAAGGAATATTTAGATATTTATGAGTTTGTACCGAAGCTTGCCATTTTGGATTTGCCAAAATAAAATCGGTGATTTTCGGGTACATTTCATTTCTTTTGCTCCATTCACTTTGCATATAGAGTTTGCAATTTTCAGAAACTTTTGTTGCCTGTTCTTCAGCAAAGGTAAAGTCATGATTGTTGAATATAATGACTTTCAGTTCATTAGCAACCTTGTAGATTTCTTCCGTAGGTAATCCTGTCTTTTTGGGAGATAGTGTGATCCAATCCAAAATTCCACTCATTTCATATGCTCCTGAGGTTTCTATATGTATAGTACATCCTAATTCTTTTAATTTTTGGGTTAGAATTCCTAAGTTCCACATTAATGGCTCACCACCTGTTAAAACGATGGTTTTGCAATAACTGGCAGCAATTTCTGCAATTTCTTCTGAATTCATTAACGGATGAAGATTCGGATCCCAACTTTCCTTCACATCACACCAATGGCAGCCCACATCACAACCTCCTAGTCTGATGAAATAAGCCGCTTTTCCAGTGTGAGCTCCTTCTCCTTGTAAAGTGTAAAAATGCTCCATCACGGGGAGCATTTTTCCTTCTTTTAATAATATTTCTTGTGTTAAATTCATTTTTTCGAGTTCCGAGTTCCGAGATTTAATAATTTACCTATCTCGCATCTCGACTTAATCTTTATAAATTGTATGTTTATAAGCTAAAAGTGTATTTTTCATTAGCATTGCTCTAGTCATTGGTCCTACTCCTCCTGGAACTGGGGTAATCCAACTTGCTTTTTCTGCACAACTGTCAAAATCTACATCTCCTGCCAAATGATATCCTTTTTCGGTATTATCTTCTACTCTTGTAATTCCTACGTCTATTACTACTGCCCCTTCTTTTATCATTTCTCCTTTTAAAAAATGAGGATCACCAAGAGCAGTAATCACAATGTCTGCGTTCTTTGTAAAATCCTCAATATGAGGGGTGTAACTATGCGTGAGCGTAACTGTAGAGTTTCCAGGGAAATCTTTTCTTCCCATCAAAATAGACATTGGTCTTCCTACAATTCTACTTCTGCCGATGATTACACAATGTTTTCCTTTGGTTTCCAGATTATATCTTTCCAAAAGCGTTAATATTCCAAACGGAGTTGCGGGCAAAAATGTATCCATTTCTAATGCCATTCTTCCAAAATTTTCTGGGTGAAAACCATCTACATCTTTTCTAGGATTAATTGCCATAATAATTTTCTCCTGATCCATTTGCTTAGGAAGCGGAAGTTGTACAATGAAACCATCTACATTAGGATCATTGTTTAGTTCCTCTATTTTTTCCAGAATTTCTGCTTCAGAAGCAGTACTTGGAAATTTGTAAAGAGAAGATTCAAAACCTACTTCTGCGCAATCTTTCACTTTGCTGTTTACGTAAGCTTTACTTGCGCCATTGTTTCCTACCAAAATTGCCGAAAGATGCGGAATTCTTTTATCAGAAGCTTTTATTTTATCAACTTCGGCTTTTATTTCCTGCTTTATTTCGTTAGAAATTTTCAGTCCGTCTAAGATTTGAGCCATTTTTACTTTTTATTTTTAGATTTATTTTTCAAATTTACTTATTTTCTTTAAAGTAATTAATCAAACCATTAGTAGAAGAATCGTGCGAGCTTACTTTTTCATTATCAGTAAGTTCTGGAAGTATTTTTCCTGCCAAAACTTTTCCTAATTCTACCCCAAATTGATCAAAACTAAAGATATTCCAAATTACACCTTGTACAAAAATTTTGTGTTCGTATAATGCAATGAGTTGTCCTAATGAAAATGGAGTTAGTTCATTGATAAAGAATGAATTAGTAGGGGTGTTTCCCATGAAGGTTTTAAATCTTACTAATTTTTCTATTTCTTCTTCAGATTTTCCTTCTTTTACCAATTCTGCTTTGGCTTCCTCCTCTGTTTTTCCAAAAGCTAAAGCTTCAGTTTGAGCAAAGAAATTGGCTAATAATTTTGGTTGATGGTCAGATACTTGGTTGCAAGATTTCACATAAGCGATAAAATCCGCAGGAATTAATTCTGTTCCTTGGTGAATTAATTGGTAAAAAGCGTGTTGACCGTTAGTTCCTGGTTCTCCCCAAATTATTGGGCCTGTTTCGTAACCTACAAATTCGCCATTTCTGTCCACAGACTTTCCGTTAGATTCCATATCTCCTTGTTGAAGATAAGCTGCAAATCTGTCTAAATATTGAGAATAAGGTAAAATAGCATAAGAACTAGCATCAAAGAAATTTCTGTACCAAATTCCCAAAAGACCCATTAAAACAGGAACGTTTTCTTTGAAATCTGCGGTTTGGAAGTGAACATCAGTTTCGTGAGCTCCTTTCAGTAGATTTTCAAAATTATCATAGCCAACTGCGAGAACAATACTCAAACCAATGGCGCTCCAAAGTGAATATCTTCCGCCAACCCAATCCCAAAACTCGAACGCATTTTTTTCTGCAATTCCGAACGCTTTAACAGCTTGAATGTTAGTAGATAAAGCTACGAAATGCTTCGCTACATCTTCTTCTTTTCCAGCTTTTAAGAACCAATCTTTTGCAGAGTTAGCATTTGTCATGGTTTCTTGAGTTGTAAAAGTTTTAGAAGCAACGATAAAAAGTGTAGTTTCTGGATTTAATTTTTTCACCACTTCGGCGATATGATTTCCATCTACATTAGAAACGAAATGTACATTTAATCTGGTTTTAAAATGCTTAAGTGCCGAAACTACCATTACAGGTCCTAAATCTGAACCTCCAATCCCGATGTTTACCACATCTGTAATTTCCTTTCCGCTGAAACCTTTGTGTTCTCCTGAAATTACTTTTTCAGAAAAAGCTTTCATTTGGTGAAGCACTTTTTTGATGGCAGGTTTTATATTTTCTCCGTCCACCAGAATTTCTTTGTCAGAAAAATCCCTCAAAGCAGTGTGTAGAACGGCTCTTTTTTCGGTTTCATTAATTTTTTCTCCAGAAAACATAGCATTGATTGCAGCTTTCAGTTGCGTTTCTTCTGCCAATTGAAGCAATAAATCAAAAGTTTTTTGATCGATTAAATTTTTAGAAAAATCAAATAAATAATTTTCTCTTTTTACCGAAAACTGATTGAAACGTTCTGGATTGTATTGAAATAGCGTTCTTAATTCAAAATCGTTGTTGGCGAAATGCTCGTTTAACGCTTTCCAAGCATTGGTATTTTCTGGGTTTATTTTTGGTAACATAATTTTAGATTTTTAAAAAGTTTTACATTAAATTCAACTTCATTTCATCGAATCTTTTTTACGATTGCAAATTTACGGAAAAATGAATGGATAGAAAACTTTGTGAGAATGATTTAAATTACTAATTTTAAAAATGTAATTTTTAGTTAACAAAGATGCTTTCCAGAAGAAAATTTATTAAGCAATCTAGCCTTGGATTGGGCTTTGCAATGATGCCTACTACTTTCAATTTTTTTGAATTGAATGATTATGTTTCCCAAAGACCAGAACTTTCCAAGAGGAAATTTGTTTCGACTGCGGTAGAAAATACCATTAAAAAAGTCAAAAAATCTATTGCAGACGAAGAATTGGCGTGGATTTTTGAGAATTGTTTTCCCAATACTTTAGATACCACCGTTCATTATTATCAAAAAAATGGAAAACCTTATACGTATGTCATTACAGGCGATATAGATGCAATGTGGTTGCGAGATTCTTCGGCGCAAGTTTTTCCGTATTTGAGTTTGGTAAAAGATGATGAAAAACTCAAAAATCTATTAAAAGGCGTGATTAATAAGCAAATAGAATTTGTTTTATTAGATCCTTATGCTAATGCTTTTTATGATGATGATCAAAAAGTTAGCGAATGGAAAAACGATTACACCGAAATGAAACCAGGTGTTCACGAAAGAAAATGGGAGGTAGATTCTCTGTGTTATGTGATGAGATTGTCTTACCATTATTGGAAAACAACTGGCGATGCTTCAATTTTCGATGAAAATTGGAAAAACGCCATGATCTTAATTCTAAAAACCTTCCGAGAACAACAAAGAAAAGAAAATAAGGGGCCTTATAAATTTCAAAGAGGCAACGGAAATCCGCTTGATACACAATTTGGTGGTGGTTACGGAAATCCTACTCATAAAAATGGACTGATTCATTCGATGTTTCGTCCGTCTGACGATGCTACTTTTTATCCGTTTCTAATTTCGTCTAATATGTTTGCTGTGGTTTCTTTAAGGCAGATTTCTGAAATTTTCGCAATTCAATTTTCAAGTTTAAATATTGATAATCAATTTGTTGCTTTGGCTAATGAAGTAGATGAAGCGATTAAGAGTTATGCCGTTTTCGAACGAAAAGAATTTGGAAAAATCTACGCTTTAGAAATTGATGGTTTCGGAAATGCACTTTTTATGGACGATGCTAATGTTCCTAATTTGCTCTCGATTCCGTATTTAGGTTATGCAGATTATCACAACGAAATTTATAAAAACACCCGAAAATTTTCCTTAAGCACAGCAAATCCTTGGTTCAATGAAGGAAAATTTGCAAAAGGAATTGGCGGACCTCACGTTGGCGAAAATAAAATTTGGCCACTTGGTTTGATTATGCAAGCTTTGACAACTGATGATGATGAAGAAATTTTCTATTGCCTAAAAACCTTGAAAAACACACACGCTGGAACTGGTTTTATCCACGAATCTTTTGATGTAAACAATCCCAAAGATTTTTCCAGAAGTTGGTTTGCTTGGGCTAATACGCTTTTCGGGGAGTTGATTTTGCATTTGTATGAAAAGAAACCAGAGATTTTAAAAAGGAAGTTTTGATTTTTTTCTCACAGAAAACACAGAAAACACAGAATTTCACAGAAAAATAGAATTCTATAATTGAGTAATTCTCTCGCTGATTTAGCAAATTGTGCTGATTTTTTCATCTGCTCAATCTGCTCAATCTGCGAGAAATAAAATTTACTCTTTTTCAGTATCTGAACTTTTAGAAAAAGTTTTTCGTTTCTTCCAAAAGTAAAAACCAATTCCGCCAACCAAGAAAAATGCCCAAAATCTTAACAAAAAGATGAAGGTTTCTTGAATAAAATAATACCCATCAACAATGGCATTTTTAGCTTCGAAGAAGAAGTTGTACTTGTATTTATTGTCAACGCTATTGGTGTTAGTGATTTCAATTTCAGAAACTTGTGTCTTTGGTTCTTTAATGTAAATATTTATCGTACTGTATTTTAACTGGTCTTCCATTTCGAAATTGGCAACTTTTTGTTGGTTGTTTTCGCTTAAATTTTGGTCAGCCAATTGTACTTTGTCTTTATTGTTTTTAATTTTAGAAATATTGCCTTCCGTTTTTTTAATTCTAGATTCTTCTAGTTTTGCCAATTTTATGTTGGCAGTTACATCTTCCGCAGTAATAGTTCTATGATTGAGAAATAGATTTTGTTTGTGTATAAATTGCAGAAAATCGCCCAATTTTTCTGTCGGAACGCGAACTTGTATTTGATTATCTGTGCTGTATTTTTTGATGAGCATTGCTTTCTCCGAAGAAATATCATAAGAATCTTCGCTTATAATATTGCTTTTTAGATTGCTGTTGGTAACGAAACCGCCATTTTCTTTTAAATATTTTTCAATGGAAATAGTGCTTTCGTACACATTTTTTACTTCCATGTTTACATCGGCGGTTTTAATGAATTTTTTACCTTCTACTTCCTGAGTAGCTGCCATAGAGATGCTATCAGAGGTTACTGCAACAGCAGCACTATCTGCAATTGCTGGGTTTCCGTATTCAGAAGTTTCACTTTTTTTACATGCAATTACACTGATGGTTACGGCAAAGAATACAGCCGCAGTTTTAAGATGTGAGTTCATAACTTTGAGGTTTTAGATTATTGATACTCAAAGTTCAGCAGTAATTTTTTGTAAAGTTTGTAAAAGAAATTTTTAGTTCTTGTAAAGTGATTTTTCAATACAAGTTTCAGAAAATGAGCGTTTTGTAAATTATTTTCTAAATTTTTGAAGTCGAATTTTGAAAATATTTTTCTTGATATCTCCTATATTTCTATTATTATTTTCTTTTTCTTCTTCACCAAGAAGTATTCCCCAAGGATGAAGACCTTCTACACGTTCGAAAATAATTTTGATAATTGCCAAAGCTGGAATGCAAAGAAACATACCTGAAATTCCCCAAAATTGTTCACCAATGATAATGCCAATGAAGGAAAATAAAGCATTGATTTTTACTTTAGAACCCACTACAAACGGCAAGATAAGGTTTCCGTCTATTGCATGTATGCCGATGTATGCTAAGAAAACATAAACTGTAGTAGAGGTAGTGCCCGTAGCAAATGAAATAAAACATGCAATCAACATAGAAATTACGATGCCTAAATAGGGGATTACGTTTAGGATACCAGTAAGTACACCGATAAGAACGGCATATTTTACGCCTAAAACACTCAAGACAATTGAAGTGATAATAGAAACAATAAAAATCTGAATAATTAGCCCAGTAATGTATTTTTTGGTCATATTTTGAATTTCAGAGACAATGTCTTCTACTTTTCCTTTGTGCTTTTCATCAAATACATTCACAATAAATCTGTTAAGAATTCTTCTGTAATTTAAGATGAAAATAAAGAATAATAGGCAGAAAAACATAAACCCTAAACCCGAAGAAAATATGCTTAATGTAAAACCTAAAATAATTCCGGAGGAGGAGAGTAGTTTATTGAGGGCTTCATTTAGATATTTGAATTGTTCATTGGTATTTACATCAAAAGTTCTGGAAATCCATCTTTGTAAATCATTGAAAACAGTAATGAATTGCTTTTCTAAATGAGGTAAATCTTTGCTGAAACTAGACAATTGTGTTCCGAAAAAAAAGAAAAGCAAATAAATTGATGAAAGCAAAATAAGCAACGAAAACATAGTGGAAAGGGAACGAGGAAATCTTAATTTTTTTTCTAGAAAATTAGAAATAGGCAAAAACAAAAGAGCTAATAAAAATGCTAAAAAGAAAGGTGCAAGAATACTTTGTCCTAGTTTTACAAGGTAACCAATTCCGATAATGCTGATGATGGCTAAAGCTAATTTAGAGATAAAAGGAAGCGGTAGCGTTTTCATAATGCTTAATTTTTGATAAAAATAATAAAACCTCACCAAAGAATGAAGAGGTTTTGTTTAAAATTTGATTAAATGTTTTTTTGCCACGAATACACGAAAGATTCATTAAAGTATATTCGTGCATTCATGGCAAGAATCTATTTCTCAATCGCCAATTCCACTACTTCATTCATCGTTTTCACGTAGTGAACTTTTAAATTTTTAAGATAATTTTGATTGATTTCTAAAACATCTTTTTTGTTTTCGTGGCAAAGTATTACTTCTTTTACATCTGCTCTTACTGCAGCGAGAAGTTTTTCTTTAATTCCACCAACTGGTAGCACTTTTCCACGAAGGGTGATTTCGCCAGTCATTGCTAAATGTGGCTTCACTTTTTTATTCAAATAACTAGAAACCATACTGGTTAGCATCGCAATTCCTGCACTTGGTCCATCTTTAGGAGTTGCACCTTCTGGAACGTGAACGTGGATATTTTTATTCTCTATGTCTTCTAAAGAAATACCTAAATTTTCGTGTTTTGCTTTGATGTATTCTAAAGAAATGGTGGCAGATTCTTTCATTACATTTCCTAGATTTCCTGTCATCGTGAGATTTCCTTTTCCTTTGCTTAATATACTCTCAATGAATAAGATGTCACCACCAACGGAAGTCCATGCCAGACCTGTAACTACACCAGGTACATCCATCATCTCAGATGAGTTTTTAGACATGGGTACACCGAGAATTTCATCTATTTTTTCAATTGAAATTTTTGGGTCGTACTCTTTTTCCATTGTAATTTGTAATGCAACCCAACGAGAAACTTTAGCAATCTGTTTTTCTAAATTTCTTACACCACTTTCTCTGGTAAAAGCTTCTATTACGTGTGCAATTTCTTTATTCCCTAGTTTATATGCATCTTTTTGGAGGCCAGTTTCTTCCATCTGTTTTTTGATGAGGTGTCTTTTGGCAATTTCCACTTTTTCTTCTATGGTGTAACCAGATAATTGAATGACCTCCATTCTGTCTAAAAGCGGAGTTTGTATGGTAGAAAGCGAATTGGCAGTGGCTATAAACATTACTTTTGACAAATCATACCCTATTTCTAAAAAATTGTCATAAAAACTGTGGTTTTGCTCTGGGTCTAAAACTTCCAAAAGCGCTGAGCTAGGATCACCGTGAATTCCTTGTCCTAATTTATCAATCTCGTCTAGAACAATTACAGGATTAGAGGTGCCAGATTTTTTGATGGATTGTAGTAATCTTCCAGCCATTGCACCAATGTATGTTTTTCTATGACCACGGATTTCAGACTCATCGTGCAGACCACCTAAACTCATTCTTACATATTTTCTGCCTAATGCGTCTGCAATTGATTTTCCTAGAGAAGTTTTACCAACTCCAGGAGGACCAACTAAACAGAGAATAGGAGATTTCATGTTATTCTTAAGTTTCAGAACAGCCATGTGTTCTAGAATTCTCTTTTTGATGTCTTCTAAACCGAAATGGTCTTTGTTTAGGACTTTTTCAGCTTTAGGAATGTCAAAAATGTCTTTAGAATAATTATTCCAAGGTAATTCTGTGAAAAAGTCTAAATAATTTCTTTGCACATTATAATCTGGCGCATTCGGGTTTAGACGTTGAAGTCTTTTCAGTTCTTTCTGGAAATGCTCTTCTATTTCTGGATTCCAAGAGATTTTTTCAGCTTTTTTCTTAAGTTCTTCTACATCTGTTTCTGTTCCGCCTCCCAATTCTTCTTGGATGGTTCTTATCTGCTGGTTTAGGTAATATTCTCTCTGTTGTTTGTCTAGATCTTTAGATGTTTTTTGGTGAATTTGGTTTTTTAATTCTAATTTTCTAAAATCATCGTGCATTAATTCATAACATTTTTTGGCACGATTCATCAATGATTTTTCTTCTAAAAGTTTTTGTTTTGGCTCTGAACCGAAGTTTCCGTTGGTGCAAATAAAATTAAGTAAATCTTCTTGGTTTTCTATATTTCTAATCGCAAAATTAGCAGCGCCCGGAATATTGGGGTCTAAGTCTATGATTTTGATTGCCAAGTCTTTAATGTTATCTATCAAGGCTTCGAATTCTTCTTTCTTTTTGGTAGAAGAATCTTTTAGTTTTTCTATTTCTGCCAAGAAATAAGGTTCTTCTTGGATGTATCTTTTTACTCTGAATCTTTGTACACCTCTTGTAATAGCAGAGATATTACCATCTGGTAATTTTATAATTTTAATAATTCTAGCAATGGTTCCTATTGGATACAAGTCTTCTTCTGTAGGATTTTCTAGATTAGAAAATTTCTGACTTATCACCCCAATCATATCACCTATTTTATGCGAATCTTCTAGTAATTTTATAGATTTTTCTCTGCCTGCGGTAATAGGAATCACCACTTTTGGAAACATTACCATGTTTCTTACAGGCAAAATCGGGAAAATGTTTTGCGCTTTTTCTTGGCTAGTTTCTCTAGTGTCTTCTTCGGCTACTATGCTGAAACCATCTTCTAATAAATTTTCAAATGAGATATCTTCTAGTTCAATCATAATCATAAAAATTTTGAAAAATGACAAATTGTCATTTTTAATTCAAAAGGATGTATTTTTTAGAGACAAAAAACAATTTGTCTGCGTTTGTATCCTTGGTTTATATAATGGCACAATACTTATGCCAAGAGTAAATTTTGACAAATTTTCCTTTTTTTTGTTTTTATCGGTTTGAAAATGAGTGATAAAATTTCTGTATTATATTAAAATTCCGTATTTTCGCACACTGATTTTAAATACGTATATATAAAATGTCAATTACAGCTTCAATAAGAAAGAGACCTTGGTTATTATTGGGAATGATTTTTATCGCACTATTAGCGTTTTTGGTAAATCCAGATAGTATGGATAAAATGTTTGGTAAAAATCCAAATATCCTAGGTAAGGTAAATGGTGAAGAAATCACAAGAGATGAATTTAATGATCAATTAGGTTTATTACAACAACAATCACAAGGGCAGCAACAGCAAGGCTTAGAAGAACAAGCTTGGCAAACTTTGGTGCAGTCTAAACTCATCAAACAGCAGTTTGAAAAAATGGGTTTGAAACTTACTGATGAAATCTTCTGGAATCAACTTCAGTTTGACCCAATGTTTTCTATACAAAGTGCTCCTCAAAATTATGATGAGAAAGGTAACTTTAAAGTAGCTCAAATTAAAAAGCAAATTGAAGACCTTAAACAAGGAGATGTAAACCAATATAATGAGTGGTTAAAAGTAAAAAAATCCATCGAATATAGAATGATGGCTAGACAACTTTTTGCTAACGTAACTACGGGTGTTACAGCTAACAAAAAAGAAGCGGCTGAGCTTATTAAGCAAAGAGATCAATTAGCAAATATTGATTTTGTGAAAGTAGATTATGCTACTTTTGGAGCTAAAAATCCTGTAAAAGTTACTACCAAAGACTTAGCAGATTATATCCAAAAGCATCCTGTAATGTTTAAATCTCCTGCGTCTAGAAATTTAGGAATTGTGTTTTTCCCTGCAAGCCCTAGTTCTACAGATGATGCATTAGTTCTTAAAGAAGTTAATCAATTAAATGAAGTAGGTGTAGATAATGGAAGTGGTTTAGAAAGTTTTAAAAACACTAAAAATGATTCCATGTTTGTAACTATAAATTCTGATATACCTTACAATCCTAATTATTTTACTAAGAACCAAATTCCAGAAGGTCTGAAAGATAAGGTAACCACTGCATCTGTTGGGCAGATTGTTGGGCCAATAAAAGAGCAAGGTTATTATATTGTAGCAAAATTATTAGACAAAAGAAACATGCCTTCGGATTCTGTAAAGTCTAGTCATATTTTATTTGCTTATAAAGGTGCTGAGAGATCAACCTCTAATAGAACCAAAGAAGAAGCAAAAGCTTTAGCAGATAAAACATTAGCTGAGATAAAAGCAAATCCTGCCAAATTTAATGAGGATTTAAAATTATCAGACGAACCTGGAGCAGCAGAAAGAGGAGGCAGTGTAGGATGGACAACATCAAGCTCTCCTTTTGCACCTCAATATTTACAATTTTTAGCTGCTCATAAGCAAGGTGAAATTGGTCTTGCAGAAACAGCTTTTGGATATCACATCATAAAAGTGGATGAAAGAAAAGAAGCCTTAAAATACAAAGTTGCCATATTAGCAAAAGGAATTAAGGCATCTAAGGAAACAGAAAATAAAGTCTATACAGAAGCCAATACTTTTATTCAAGGAATTCAAGGGAAAAGCTTCAATGAATTTACAAATGCTGCTAAGAAGAAAAACTTTAACTTCCAAAACCCAAAATCAGTTCTTAGATTTCAAGGTCAGATTCCAGGATTAGGAACAGATAAAGACGAAGAAGTTTTAGCTTGGGCGTTTAATGACGAAAGAAGCAAAGGAGATAGCAATATTTTTACTACAGGAAATGGAGATTATATCGTAGCTTATCTTAATGGTAAACAAGAAGCAGGTATAGCAGATCCAGAATCAGTAAGAGAGCAAATAGAACCAATTGTTAAAAATAAACTTTTAGCTAAGAAGATTATTGAAAAAATCAATAATGCTAAAGCAAACAGTTTAGATGCTGTAGCAAAATTATTTGGAACTACTAAACAAAATGCTCAGGTAAATCTTTTCTCGCCAATGGTAGGCGGTGGTATGGAGCCAAAAGTAGCAGGTGCAGCATATGGTATTGCTAATAATAAGGTTTCTGCTCCGGTAGAAGGTTTTTCTGGTGTATATCTAGTAACTAAAAAATCTGTAACTACCAATAAGCAACCAGGTGATGTTAAGCAGATTACACAAGCTATGCAACAGCAAAACTCTCAAATGTTTGGTCAGTCTTTAATGAAAAGCTTGCAAGACAATGCAGATATTGAAGACTACAGAATCGAAGTTTGGGAAAAAGCTTCTAAATCAAAATAATATTCTTTGATATATAAAAATAAAATAAGCGACTTAACTTAAGTCGCTTTTTTTAATATAGATGTAAATTTTGTAACATACCATATTTTTTAAAAGTAGTATATTTGCACATCAAAAAAAAAGATGGTGAAATTTACAAGAGAAATAAAAGCAGGATTGATAGCACTTTTGGCAATAGGAGGTTTTTTCTTCCTTTTCCAATTTATGAAGGGTAAAAGTTTCTTTACTACTGATAATATATTTTATGCTAAATTTGATAATGTAGAAGGACTAGAACAGTCTAACCCGATATCTATTAATGGATTGAAAGTAGGGCAGGTAGATAAAATTATCCCAATGACAGCAAAAGATGGTAAGCTATATTTTGTAGTGAAACTTTTGGTGGATAAACAATATAGTTTTTCTAAAAATTCTAAAGCAGAAATCTTCGAACCAGGAATTATGTCTGGTAAAGAAATGAGAGTAAATTTAGTCTATGACAAAGCTCCTCTGGCAAAAGATGGAGATACACTACAAGGCGCTTATCAATCTTCTCTTATGAATAGCCTTTCTTCACAAGTAGGCCCAGTAAAAGACCAATTGCAAAGTGTTTTAACCAAAGTAGATTCTGCAGTAGCATCTACCAATAAAATCTTGGACGAACAAAACAGAAGAGAAATTAAAGCGCTTTTAATGAGCCTAAACCAAACCGTTGCTTCTTTTAAAATGACTTCTGAAAGCACTAATAAATTAATTTCTAGCAATCAAAAAGGAATAGAAGAGGTGGTTTCTAATGCCAATGAAACAATGAAATCCGCAAAAGTAGCGGTAGATAAATATGGCAACGTAGCAGAAAGTATAGATACCAAAAAATTAAACCAAACTGTAGAAAAATTGTCAGAAGTTTCAGGTAAACTAAATGCTGTAATCTCAGGAATAGAAAACGGACAAGGCAGTTTAGGTAAACTTACCAAAGACGAAGCGCTTTATAACAATCTAAGCGAAACGTCTAATAATCTTAATTTACTCATAAAAGATTTAAAAGAAAATCCTAAGCGATACATAAATATTTCTGTTTTCGGTAAGAAATAAAAATCGTATTTTTGAAGGAAACAAAAACTTTGATATGCAATATATAGATAATGTTTTATTCCTTCTTTTATTGATTGCAGGTTTTGGGCTATTCTTTAGAAGCCTAAAAGAAATCTACAGAAACATAAAGCTAGGAAGAGAAATTAATCGTACAGACCATCCTTCAGAAAGATGGAAGGTAATGACCAAAGTTGCGCTAGGACAAAGCAAAATGAAAAAACGTCCTATTGCAGCAATCCTTCACTTATTTGTTTATGTCGGTTTTGTAATTATCAATATTGAATTGATAGAAATCATTGTAGATGGAATTTTCGGAACTCATCGTTTTCTAGCCTCCATTTTTGGAGATACTTTGTACGGAATTTTCACCGCGACTTTAGAAATTTTAGCAGCTTTAGTTGTGATTGCAGTTGTGGCATTTTTCATCAGAAGAAACGGAATTAAAATTCCGCGATTATCTTCCATAGATTTAAAAGGTTGGCCAAAAAATGATGCCAACTGGATTCTTTTAATTGAATTTGCTTTGATGATGGCTTTCTTTAAGATGAATGCAGCAGATTATCTATTGATGTCAAAAGAAGGCTTAGTACATGGGAGTTTCCCTATTTCATCAAATTTAATAGCCCCAATTTATGAATCTTTAGGTTTTGGTGTGGGATTTCTTCATTTTACGGAAAAAGGAGCTTGGTGGTTTCATTTTGTTGGGATTTTATTCTTTATGAATTATCTTTACTATTCTAAGCATTTACATATTATTTTCGCTTTCCCAAATACTTGGTACGCCAACCTTGAGAAAAAAGGGAAATTCAATAATTTAGATTCTGTAACGCAAGAAATTAAATTGATGATGGATCCCAATGCAGATCCTTATGCAGCGCAACCAGAAAATGCAGAGCCGCCTGCAAAATTTGGAGCAGAAGATATATTTGATTTGAATCAAGTGCAATTACTCAATGCCTATTCTTGTACCGAATGTGGTAGATGTACTGCGGAATGTCCTGCAAATATTACGGGTAAAAAACTATCTCCTCGCAAAATTATGATGTCAACAAGAGACAGAATAGAAGAAGTAGGAAAAAATATCAACAAAAACGGAAAATTTGTAGATGACGGCAAAAAACTCTTAAACGATTATATTACCAAAGAAGAGTTGTGGGCTTGTACCAGTTGTAATGCTTGTGTAGAAGCTTGTCCGGTTCTTATAGATCCACTTTCTATCATTATTGAAATGCGTAGATTCTTGGTAATGGAGCAATCTGCAGCACCGCAAGAACTCAATATGATGATGACGAATATAGAAAACAATGCTGCACCTTGGCAATACAACCAAGCAGATAGACTGAATTGGGCAAACGAAAATTGATGTAATTACAATGATTAATAGATTAAAAATAGAAGGATATAAATCTATTAGAAATTTAGATTTAGAGTTAAAACCAATTAATATTTTAATTGGTTCTAATGGTGTTGGTAAATCCAACTTTCTTTCTTTTTTTAAATTAGTTAACAACCTTTATGAAAGGAGATTGTCAAGTTATGTTATTTCTCAAGATGGTGCGGAGAATCTTTTGCATTTTGGGAAAAAAATTACAGAAAATATTTATGGAAAGATTGAATTTTCTAATATAAATAGTAGAGATTCAAATTCTTTTTATTTCAACTTAATACCAACGAGTAATGATAACTTATTTATAACAACTGAAGGATATGGGTATAATGCTTCTTGGGAAGACGAAATTCATAATTATTTTTGGTCAAATAATATTAAAGAAAGTGAATTAATTCTTAAAGCAGGATATAGATACAAATATTTAAAAGAATACCTTTCATCACTAAAAAAATATCATTTTCACGACACAGGAGAAAACTCTCCATTAAGAAATTCATCGCAAGTAGATGACAATAAATATTTGAAAGAAAACGGAAGTAATTTACCCGCATTTTTATATTATTTGCAAGAGAAACATCCAAAATCATTTAATAGAATTGAAAAAACAATAAAATCTATTGCTCCATATTTTGATAGATTTGAATTAAGCCCAGATCGATTAAATGAACGCATGATTAAACTAGAATGGAAAGAGATAAACCAACCTGATGGTTATTTTAATGCTTCTCATTTATCTGATGGAACTTTAAGATTTATTGCTTTAGCTACATTATTAATGCAGCCAGATTTACCAGAGGTAATTATTATTGATGAACCAGAACTTGGCTTACATCCTTTTGCAATAAATAAGTTAGCTTCATTAATAAGAAAAGCATCAGCAACTTCACAAGTGATTATTTCTACGCAGTCTGTTAATTTTGTGGATAATTTTGAACCAGAGGAAATTATAACTGTAGATAGAGAAGATAATGAATCAGTTTTTAAGAGATTGGAATCTGAAAATTTAAATGATTGGCTTTCTGATTACACTATTGGTGATTTATGGCAGAAAAATGTGATTAAAGGGCAGCCATGAAAAGATTGATTATAATTGTAGAAGGACAAACTGAAAAAGAATTTGTGGAAAATTCTTTAAGAAAATTCTTTATTTCAAAAGGTATTTTTGATGTAAGAGCAATTATGATTCAAACAAGTAAAGGAAATAAAGGAGGTTTTGTAAATTATAACCATTTAAAAAATGATATAAATAATTTATTAAAATCAGAAAAAGATATTTTGGTTTCTATGTTTGTAGATTTTTTTAGAATCCCTACAAATTTTCCAAATTTTGATTTGTCTATAAGCAAGTCTATCACAGATGTAAAAATTGAGATTTTGTTAGAGGGAATTTCAAAAGATATTAATGATACAAGATTTATTCCATATATTCAAAAACATGAATTTGAATCTTTACTTTTTAGTTCAGATGTAGGATTTAGTAATTGGTTTGAAAACGAATGGATTATAAATGAGTTAAAAGCAATTATTGATAATTATCCAAATCCTGAAGAAATAAACACAGGTAGTGAAACAGCACCATCAAAAAGAATTATCAAGATATTAGAAGAGAAAAGAAAAAAATATGATAAAATTGCGGAAGGAAATTTAATTGCAGAAGAAATCGGCTTTGAAAAAATAATGGAAAAATGTCCAAGATTTAAAAATTGGATTTTAAATTTAATTGAACACTATAAAAATTCATAAATTATGGATTTACATATAAAAACAATGGCAGAATACGCTGCCGAAGGAAAATCTCCAGAAGTACTTTTTTGGGTAGGTTGTGCAGGTAGTTTTGATGACCGTGCCAAAAAAATTACCAAAGCATTTGCTAAAATTCTCCATAAGGTTGGGGTAGAATTTGCAGTTCTAGGTCAAGAAGAATCTTGCACGGGTGATCCTGCAAAACGTGCTGGTAACGAATTTGTTTTCCAAATGATGGCACTCACTAACATCGAAATTCTAAACGTTTACGAAGTAAAGAAAATCGTGACTGCTTGCCCGCATTGTTTCAATACTTTGAAAAATGAATATCCAAGTTTAGGTGGTAATTACGAAGTAATGCATCACACACAATTACTTCAGCAATTGATGCAACAAGGCAGATTGAAAATTGAAGGCGGTGCTTTCAAAGGCAAGAAAATTACGTTCCACGATCCTTGTTATCTTGGTAGAGCCAATGATGAATATGAAGCGCCAAGAATTTTGCTGGAAAAATTAGATGCAGAATTGGTAGAAATGAAACGTTGCAAAACCAACGGTTTATGTTGTGGAGCAGGAGGTGCACAAATGTTTAAAGAGCCAGAAAAAGGAAATAAAGACATTAATATCGAAAGAACGGAGGAAGCTTTGGCTTTGCAGCCAAATGTTGTTGCAACTGGTTGTCCTTTCTGTAACACGATGATGACAGATGGTGTAAAACATTTCAATAAAAATGAAGAAGTTGCTGTAAAAGATATTGTAGAATTAATAGCAGAAGCAGAAGATTTATAAAAATTAAGTACAACAAACTCAAGAAAAATTCTTGAGTTTTATTTTTTGAGATTACATTTGAGAAATTTACTCGCCATATTATTTAGATTTTTTTTTAAAATAGATTGTTTTAAGAAATATTACTTTGGTTTTTATCAAAAAATATTTTCTCCTTTTAATTTGTTTAAAGGGATTGAAAAAGAAATATTTTACAAAAATTTTACTTTAAGTCTCAATTTAAATGATTGGATTCAGCAGCAAATTTATTTCTTAGGTGAATATGAAAAAGCTGAAGTTGAATTTATTTCAAATAATCTTAAGGAAGGAGACGTTTTTATAGATATTGGTGCTAATATTGGTATATTTACCTTAAATGCATCTAAAATAGTAGGCGAAACTGGGAAAGTGATTTCTTTTGAAGCGTTTTATTCTAATTTTTTGAATCTTAAAAAGAATGCAGAAATTAATCATTTAGATAATGTTCAGTTAGAACATTTAGCCATTTCTGATAGAGAAAAAATACTAAAAATCTATTTGAATAATCAAGACCAAAATGCAGGAATGGCATCATCTTATTTAGAAAATTTTGATATGATGGAAAATGTAAAAGCTACTTTTTTAGATCATTACGCTCAAGAAAAATCTTTAGAAAAAATAGATTTAATAAAAATAGATATAGAAGGTGGCGAATATGATGCCTTATTAGGAATGAAAAACGTTTTATTACAATATAAACCCATTTTATTAATAGAAATAAATAGTGAAACGCTTTCTAAAATTCAAAAATCTGAAAATGATGTGATAAAATTACTAGGAAGCTTTCATTATCAATTAACTATGAAACTCACGCAGAACGAAAATAATTATAATGGAGTTTTTGAACCTAATTTTAATTAATTTTGTAAAAATTTATTTCAAATTATGAAAATAGAAGAATCAAGCATAGTAGAAACCAACGATTTCAAAGTCATTATTTATCCTGCTTCCAGAGCAATGACCGCTAAAGAAGTAAAAGAAATTACAGAAAAATTATACGATTTTCTCCCAACGTGGAATGCTCACGGAAAATCCTTGACATCTTCTTTTAAAATCGACCACAAACAATTTATTATCATTACGGTAGATGAAGAAAAAACTCAAGCTTCTGGCTGTTCTATGGATTCTCTTAATGGTGTAATGAGAGAAATAGAAGCTTCTTATCAATTGGGAATTTTTGATAGAATGAAAGCATGTTACATAGAAAATGGTGAAATAAAAACAATGAAACTCACAGATTTTAGAAGCGCAGTAAGAAACGGCGAGATTTCTGATGAAGTAGAAGTTTTTGATTTTTCTAAAGATACTTATGTAAATTATTTGTCAGATTTTTTACTTCCTTTTAAGAGAAGTTGGGCTAGTTTTATAAAATAATCAATGAATAGAGTCGGGCTTTAGCCTGACTTTTTAATTAAAATCCAATTGACTTTAGTCAAAATTAATATTCCTTAAAAGTTTTCTTTAAATTTGTAGAAACATACTGTTTTGAATTCAACTAAAAAATTTAAAATACTTTTCATTTCGTCTTGGTTTCCTAATAAACTAGAACCTACCAACGGAAACTTTGTGCAGCGTCATGCAGAAGCTGTTTCGTTGCTTCATGATGTGGAAATACTTCACACTATTGGAGATTTTAACCAAAAAGAAAAGTTTGTTTTTGATGATAAGCATATTAATGGAATTAGGACTTTAATCATTTATTACAAAAATTCTAAAAATCCTTTATTGAATTTTTTTCACAGAATGAAAGCTTATAAATTGGGATTCAAAAAGATGCAAAAGCCAGATTTGGTACATGGAAATGTTCTTCATAATAATATGCTATTTGCAGTTTATTTAAAGAAAAAATATAAGATTCCATTTGTGATAACTGAACATTGGACTGCATTGCAGTTTGATAACTTGAAAACCTCTAATAGAGTAAAAAGACTTGCACGCTTTATAGGAAATCAAGCTTCTTATATACTTCCTGTAAGTAGCAATTTACTCCAAAGTCTAAACAAACTGTCAATTCTTCCTCCAAAAAAAATTATTACAAATGTTGTAGATACAGAAATTTTTAATCTAAGTACTGTAGAAAATGATATTCCTAAATTTTTACATATTTCTAGTTTAATACCTAGAAAAAGGGCAGATAGAATTATTGTAACCGCAGTTAAACTTTATGAGCTAGGATATAAATTCACTCTAGAAATTGGAGGTGATGGCGATTATGGAAATCTTCAAAAATTGATAGATGAATTAAATGCTCAACAATATATAAGTACATTTGGAGCTATTAGTTATAATGGTGTTGCGGAAAAAATGAAAACTTCTGATTGCTTTATTTTGTTTAGTGAAAATGAAACGCAAGGCTGTGTAATCTTAGAATCTTATGCATGTGGAGTTCCTGTTATTTCTACTGCTGTAGGTGGAGTTCCAGAGTTTGTAAAAGATAATTTTGGAATTTTAATACAGAAAAATAATGAAGAAGAATTACTTTACTCGATGGAATTTTTTTTGAAAAACAAAACTAAATTTTGTAGTAAAAAAGATTTAAGAAAATATTGTGTTGATAATTTTTCTAAACAAAAAATTGCAGAACAGTTTTCTGAAATTTATAGTAAAGTATTGAAGGGATGAAAAATTTTATCACCAATTTTTTTCAGCAAAGTGGAGCTTGGGTAGCATCTTCTTTTTTTGTGTCTAAGATTTCTGCTTTTTTACTTACTCTTTTTATGGCTAGAATTTTATCCGAATCAGATTTTGGATGGGTAATGTATGGCTTGAATTATCTAGGTTTTTTTATGCCTTTTTTGGGTTTAGGGAGTTCGCATGGAGCTATGAGGTATGTCGCAATTACTCCAAATAATATAGAGAAACAGAACGTAATTAAGTATTCTTTTTCTTATGGTTTTGTTTTCAATTTTTTAATAAATCTACTAATGTTGGTTTTATCTTTTTTTATTTTTAAGGATAAGAGTCAACTGATGTTGGTGTTGGTATTTAGTATTAGATTTTTTGGTTTTTTTCTTTTAGACCAGGCAAAAGCTGAAATAAGAGGGCAGCATAATAATAAAAAATTTGGACAATTAGATTTAGTTTTTAATATAGTTTCCTTGGTTTCGGCGGTATTTCTTGCTTATTTTTTCGGGGTAAAAGGATATATTGTTTCGTTATGTTTTTCACCGTTTGTTGTTTTGTTTTTTCACAAATTCAAATTTTCATTAGATAAAAATCTTTTTCTTAATTTTCAAAAAAAAGAATTTTGGAAATTCAGTATTTCTATGGCTTTTACCAATCAAATCTCTGAACTTATATTTCTTTTAGATGTTTTTTTTATAGGGATAATTCTCAATAATACAGCGGTTGCACAATACAGAATTTATTCTGTTATTCCTTTTAATTTATTTTTTATTGCCGCTCTGTTTTTTCAAACATCTTATCCAAGACTTTGTGAAAAACATAATGATAATAAATTTCAATTAGATTTTCTTTACAATTTTTGGAAGTTTATATTTCCTGTTTGTATTTTGATTATTATTTTTGGATTTACATTTAGTGAATTTATTTTGAAACTTTTCGGAGGTAATTATTATAAAAATACAATTATTTTTAAAATTTTACTTGTAGCAGCCGTTAGTGTTTTATTTTTGAGAACACCATTTGGATATTTACTTGCTTCAAAGGGAAAGTCTATTTATAATCTATTAGCTTCTGCTATATCTATATTGTCTTTAATTGTTTTCATAAAACCTGTAATTCTGAACTTCGGTTTAGAAGGTGTAGCTTGGCTTAGTCTATGTAATTTTTTTCTTGTTGGAAGCTTGCAAATGATTGCTTATTTTTATTTGATTTATCACACTCCGAAATCTTGAAAATTCTATCTTTGTACTATGAATTTTAAAATTTTGCTTTTTTCTATGATTTCTATACTTCTTTTTTCTTGTAGAGGAGAAGATGTGAATGATTTGCAAAAAATAGATCAAGTAGTTAATCTGTATATATCAGATAGCAATGGCGTAGATTTACTTAATACAGGAAACACCAATGCTTATAAAACGATTACACTTCAGGATTTGAATGATCCTAATACCGCATTGAAGGCAATTTCTACATTTTCTATTAAAAAAGATTTGAATGACGTGTTTTATCTAGATTATGCAGATGGTGCTACCAGAGTTTTACAAACTACTTCTGGTCAATATCCCGAAACCTATCAGTCTGAATTTTATATCAATCTAACCAAATCAGTAAATGATAATGATGTTACAGATGTAGATACCATCAAAATTCAATATTCCTTAGAGCCTTCTCAGTTCAAAGTATCAAAAATTTGGTATAATAAACAATTGGCTTTTAGTAAAGTAAGTGTTGAGCCTAATATTGTTAAAATCGTAAAATAATTACGTAAATTTGCAAAAATCATTTGATATTTGAGGTTTATATTTAGTTTAAAAATCAATCTCAAATCTCAAAATATAAATCTCAAATCAAAAAAGATGTTACAAGTAAGTTTTTTACGCGAACAAAAAGAACGCGTATTAGAAGGTCTTAAAAAAAGAAATTTTAAGAACCTTGAGTTGGTAGATGAAGCTATTCAACTAGATGATTTAAGAAAAAAAACGCAGTTAGAGCTAGATACTCAGCTTTCTGAAATTAACAAAATTTCGAAAGAAATAGGTATGCTAATGAAAGAAGGTAAAAAAGACGAAGCGGAAACTGCAAAGTCTAAAACTGCCCAATACAAAGAATCATCCAAAGAACTTACCAATAAACTTTCGGAAATAGAAGTTTCTCTTCAGAATGTTTTATATCTTATTCCTAATATCCCTTACGAAAAGGTAGTTACAGGTGTTTCTGCTGATGATAATGAGGTGGTTTACCAATCTCACGAAGTTCACGGTTTAGGAGAAGGTGCTATTCCGCATTGGGAATTGGCAAAAAAATATAATTTAATAGATTTTGAATTGGGCGTGAAAATTGCGGGTGCTGGTTTCCCTGTTTATTTAGGAAAAGGTGCGAGATTGCAACGAGCTTTGGTTCAATATTTTTTAGATAAAAATACTGACGCTGGTTACCTGGAAATTAATCCTCCGCACGTGGTAAACGAAGCTTCTGGTTACGGAACAGGTCAGTTGCCAGATAAAGAGGGGCAAATGTATCACGTAGGAATTGATGATTTGTACTTAATTCCGACAGCAGAAGTTCCTGTTACCAATATTTATAGAGATGTAATTTTGGACGAAAAAGAATTGCCAGTAAAAAATACAGCTTTCTCACAATGTTATAGAAGAGAAGCAGGTAGCTACGGCGCACATGTAAGAGGTCTAAACAGACTTCACCAATTCGAAAAAGTGGAAATTGTAAGAATAGAAAAACCAGAGAATTCTTACGCAGCTTTAGAAGAAATGGTGGCTCATGTAAAATCTATTTTGGAAGATTTAGAATTGCCTTTCAGAATTTTGAGATTATGTGGAGGTGATACAGGTTTTGCGGCCGCTATGACTTATGATTTTGAAGTGTGGAGTGCTGCGCAAGAAAAGTGGTTAGAGGTTTCTTCGGTTTCTAATTTTGAAACTTTTCAAGCGAATAGATTAAAATGCAGAATAAAAGGCGAAGGAAAAACACAATTAGCACATACTCTTAATGGTTCTGCAATGGCTTTGCCAAGGATTATGGCGGCTTTATTAGAAAATAATCAGGTAGAGGGAGGCATAAAACTACCAAAAATTGTAGCAGAATATGCTAGATTTGAAATGATTGATTAATGATGTGTTTTTTTCACGTAAAATAAAACAAAACCACCGAAATTTCGGTGGTTTTGTAGTGAAAATAAAAGTGAATTTTCACATTCATACATATCCTTTAATCTTTGTTTTAATTTTATTTTGTCTAAAAAACTGAAAGGCAGATTCGTTTATCTCCTTTGCTCCTTTTAGTTGTAGAAGTATATTTCCATAATTGTTTTTGCCAAAGTATTCTACATCAGCTTTTACTAGAGTGTAAGGTACATTGTATTGATGATCAATAGTGTCTATTAAATCTTTAAAAGTAATGTTTCCTTCTAGTACTATCTCTACCAAAGGAAAGGCTCCTTTTACGTGTTCTAAGTTAGGTTGTGTAGATTTCATAATATTTTTTTGAGGTGTGGTTCTATAGAATAAAAAACTCTTCCAAAATAATCGGAAGAGTATATAATATTTATTAATTTTTTTACTTAATAATTAACTTCCGATGCCATAGTTTATGCATTGCTGCATGTTGATTGCGCAATTCTGTAAATTTGAATATTGAAAAATGTTTTTAAGGGGTTGTTTGTTCATTTTTGTTATTTTTTCAAAAATCATAATGCAAATATAAGGGTTAATTATTAAAAAATATAATTTTTATTTTTTATTTTAAAAAATATAGGGGTATAGTTGTTTTTTTTGTTTTTGATTTTGTTAGATGGTCGGAAATAACCCTCTTTATGAAAATTTTATATTTTGATTTTAAAATATAATTCTAGAATTATCAAATTGAAAACACAGAAAGCTAATATTTAATTAAATGTGAATAATATTGAGGCGCCGACCGGAATCGAACCGATATAGTAGCTTTTGCAGAGCTCCGCCTAACCTCTCGGCCACGGCGCCAATTAGAAATAGATTATAAAAAACAGAATAGTAAAATTGATATATAGATTTACTGAGCCGATGTTCTTACCTTTTTTCCTAAATTTTAATTATAACCTATTTCAAATTAATTATGATTGAACGGCTAATGGTAACAATGTTTCTTGCTCAATTGCCAAAATACCTCCTTTTAGATTATAGAGATTATCAAATCCTATTTCTTCTAATTGGCGGATTGCTTTTGCACTTCTGGCTCCAGATCTACAGTGTATAACTACCTTTTTTTCACGTTCTATTTCGTGGTTTCTTTCTATAACTTCACCCAGAGGAATAAGATGAGCGCCAATATTAATTTGCTCATATTCAGAGGTTTCTCTTACATCTATAATCTGGAAATCTTCTCCATTACTGATCCAGTTTTCCAATTCTAGCGTAGAAATTTCTTTCACGGGTTTTTCTATGGCACTTATTCCACAGAATTGTTCGTAATCTATTAATTCTTTTATTTCTGTTGAATTTGCTCTTTTGGTAATTTTTAGCGTTCTGGTTTCAAAAGTAAGCGCATCAAAAACAAAAAATCTTCCACTTAATGGTTCGCCAACTCTGGTTATTACTTTTATGACTTCATTGGCTTGTAGAGAACCAATAATGCCTGGTAAAATACCTAAAACGCCACCTTCAGCGCAATTAGGAATTAGACCTGGCTCTGGTGGAGTAGGATATAAATCTCTGTAATTAGGACCTTTAGTGCCATTTTTGTCAGTATAATTAAACACAGAAACCTGCCCTTCAAACTGAAATATAGAAGCATAAACATTAGGAATTCCTGCTAAAACACTGGCGTCATTTACCAAATATCTTGTCGGGAAATTATCTGTTCCGTCTGCTACCACATCATAATCTTTGATGATTTCTAATGCATTTTTTGATGTAAACTGTGTATTGTAAGTTTTAATTTTTATGTGAGGATTAAGCTGTTTAAGCCTAATTTTTGCGGCTTCCACTTTAGGTGTTCCTATATCTTGTACTCCAAATAAAACCTGGCGTTGTAGATTGCTATCATCTACTACATCTAGATCTACAATGCCTAATGTGCCAACACCTGCCGCTGCTAAGTAGAGTAGCAAAGGACTGCCAAGTCCACCAGAACCAATAACTAATACTTTTGCTGCTTTTAGTTTTTTCTGAGCTTCTATACCAAATTCAGGGATTATGATATGTCTGTTATATCTGGCAAGTTCTTCTTTGGTAAAATTGATTTCTTCTAGTCCGCTTCCACCAGCAATGGCAGGAATAATACTAATCACAGAATTGGGTTGGATGATGGTTTCCTCTTCCTGAAGATTTCTAATGTCTTCATCTTCTAAGAAAATATTTACAAATCCTCTTATTTTTTCGTTTTCATCAATTAAGTTTTTCTTTACATCAGGATAATTAAGGATTAAATCTGAGAAAGCTTCTTTGATGGTTTTTCCTTCTACGGTAATTCTTGTTTGTTGATTGGTGAATTTTCTTAATGGTGTAGGTATAATAATTGTTGCCATTTTTATTTTTTTTTAATGAGTTATAGGTTTATGTTCTAAAATTTTTTCTTCTTCAAACTGAAAATCTTCATTGAGTAGCCAAGATTGTATAGAATTAATTTTTTCTTCTGTCAAGGAAATAATGAGGTAAGAGAAAAAAGGCTGTGCAGATATTCTATCGTGTTCACTTGGTACTGAAGGATGATTAGGGTGTGAGTGATAAATCCCGAGTAATGCTAAGTCTTTATCTTCGGCATATCGTTCTGCTTTTATATAATCTTTAGCTGTAATTTCGAATCTTCTTCTTTTGTCTCCTTCTTTAGCATTATCTACTACTAGAATTTCGATGATTTCTTTTTCTTCACCTTTTTCATTTCCAAAAAGGAAACCGCAGCATTCATCAGGAAATGTTCTCATAGCATCTTGTATCAGCTCTTTTTTTACTTTATCAATATTAATCATGTTAAATAATTTTTTTAATTACATCTCCATATTTATCAGCATTGTCAGGCAAAATAGTAATGATTGTTCCTTTTTCTATTTGTTTTGCTAGTTGTACCGCACCTGCAATATTGGCTGCTGAAGAAGGACTTATTGGGAAACCATAATATTCATAAAATTTAGCAATATATTGGTGAGAGATTAGCGTATTTACTTCTAAAATGCGGTCGGCTATTGTTTCGTCATAAATTTTAGGAACGGTTACGGTTTCTAGATGCTTCCAACCTTCTAAAGCGTGTAGAGCAAAATCTGGCTGAAGCGCAATGGTTTGGATATTGGTATTGTATTCTTTTAACTTTCTAGAAGTTCCTACAAAAGTTCCGGTGGTGCCTAGTCCTGCTATGAAATAATCTAATTGAGGTTTTTCGTGTATTATTTCTTCGGCAGTTCCGTGATAGTGAGCTTTCCAGTTGTTTTCGTTAGAATATTGGTCTGCGTAGAAATATTTTTCAGGATATCTTTCTGCTAGCTCTTTTGCAGCGTCTTGAGCTTCATCTGTGCCTCCAAATTTAGAGGTATAAATAATTTCTGCGCCTAGTGATTTTAAAATGTCTTTTCTTTCGGAAGAAGCGTTTTCTGGAAGTAAAATGGTAACATTTAATCCTAATTCTTTCCCTATTGTGGCATAGGCTATCCCTGTATTTCCGCTAGATGCATCTAGTAAAATTTTATCAGGGGTGAGTTTGTTTTCTGAAATTGCATTTTTAATAATATTGTATGCAGCTCTAGCTTTTACACTTCCAGAAAGTTGCTTCCATTCTAATTTAGCGAATATTTGAACGTTTTCATTATCATGGAAACCTTCTATTCTAAGTAACGGAGTATTACCAATATGAGGTTCTATTGTAGCTAGTTTTGTAAATAGACTATTGGTGGCAGTAAGTGTAGGCATATGTTTGTTTTTATATATTTTGTAGTTAAATGATTAATAAAAAAGGCTTTACACTGTGTCGTAAAGCCTTAAGGAAATAAAATGAGCAATAACAATTAGACACAGAAAATCGGTATGGTTTTTTCCATACAACATATTTTAGCTGTGATATTGTTAATTTTACTTTTCATATAATGAATTCTATGATGGGTTTTAGTGATAAGAAATAAAAAAAACTCTTCCAAGTAGTATCGGAAGAGTTTTATATAATGATAAAGATTATCTGCGTAGTATTATCCGATACAACAATTGCGTGATTGCATACAAACACAACAAACCATCATAGATGTTTTTTGAGTGTTATTGTATTGGATTAATGTATTCATTTTTTTGAAATTTTATTTCTTCTAAGATGATTTAATGATGCAAATGTAGAAATTAATTTTAATTAACCAAATATTTTTTTAAAAGATTGAAATAATATTTTTGAAGTTAATGACAATTTTTGTCTGAATTTTGGTTGGCGTTTTTTTGTTTTTCTACCTTTAAAGCTTCTTTTTTTGGGGATATATACGGAATACCAATTTCCATACCTCTCAAAATAAAAAGTGCACCTAGAATTAGCATAAAGATAGGAACAATTTTAAGAATTTTATTTCTTACCGCTGCATTTAGCAAATTACCAAAGAGAACTGCTGCAAACATAAAAGGGAAAGTTCCTAACCCAAAAAGAGCCATAAATGTGGCGCTTTGCCATATTCCGCCCGCAGCTAAACTAGCAGTAAGTGCCATATATACCATTCCACAAGGTAGTAAACCGTTTAGAATGCCAGTTAAAAATCTAGAAGAATAGTCTGATTTTTGAAGTAATTTTCCTAAATTTATTTTTACTTTAAGAAGTGCATTATTGATGGCTGGAATTTTTGAAGCAAAATCACCTCCAAAAGAAAAAATGGCCATAAAAATAAGCAAAACACCTGCTAATATGCTTACATATTTCTGGAAACCAGCTAATTGAAATCCTTCACCTATTATTCCTACTAATGCACCTAGTAATGTATAAGTCAGAATTCTTCCTAATTGATAGGTGAGATTTTGAAGATGAAAATTAGCTTGTTGTTTTTTGGATAAACCTAATGAAAGAGCAATTGGACCGCACATTCCTAGGCAATGAAAACCGGATGCGAAGCCTAGACCAATTGCTGCTATGATTAGGGCTATTTCCATATTACATCATAATCTACTTGGTAATCTTTATCAGATTTTTTCCATTTTACTTTCAAAGTGTAAGAACCAGAAATTAATTCTGTTTTTGGGATCAAAAAACTGTTATTATTATCTAGATTAATTTTTTGGGATTTATCTTGAGTTTTGTCATTTGTTCTATATAGATAGTATTCAATTTTAGAATTAGCATCTATAATTTCTTTAGGAAAGACAATTCTTATGCCATATGGCAATTGTGCAAAAAATGGTTTTACTTTTAGATTATCTGCATTGTTTTTTGCATCTATAACCTTCTGATAAGCTAGCTCATCTTCATAGTATGATTCTGTTACTAATTCAGAGTTATCGGCTCCATTAGGGAATAATATTTTTGCTCCAAAAAAAATTGTAATAAGAATAAAACATATGAATATTCCTAGTGCTAATGCAACACCGTGCCCCCAAGTAAATTTTTTCATCAAGAAATTTTATTTTTTAGAATTGCATTTTAAAAGGCCCTTCAAAATAAGTGTCAAAGGTATCCAGTAGTTTTCCCTTGTCATCATACACGCCAATAGTAATGTTTTGTTTTGACTGTTTAATTTGATTTTCTGGAAAAGTTACATTTACAGTACCTTTTGTTAGTTTATCTCTTTTAAGAATAATAGAATTATTATCACTTAAAATTATTTCTCCATTTTGAGGTTTTATTACTTTAATAGTAACCTTCTTGTCTTGATTAGTCTTATTTAAGAAAGTATAATTGTAAGTATTGTTTATTTTTTTATCTTTTATGAAGAAAGTACTACCAGCTGGTTTTATAAATTTAGCTTCTAAATCTCCTCTATTATTTAATAAGTAACCTAAAAATCCTACTAACGCCAAAAGAACTACAGAATAGGCTTTCATTCTGTTTGTGAATTTGAATTTTTGTTCTTTTTCTATTTCGTCTTGCGTAGCGTATCTAATTAAACCTTTAGGAAGACCAGTTTTAACCATTACTTCATCACAAGCATCTATACACATTGTGCAGTTGATGCATTCTAATTGTTGGCCATTTCTAATGTCTATACCAGTAGGACATACTACAACGCATTGGTTACAATCTATGCAATCGCCTTTACCTACCGCTTTTCTATCTTCACCTTTTCTCCATTTAGAGCGGTTTTCTCCACGCTTGAAATCATAAAATACATTGATGGTTTCTTTATCGATTAGTACACCTTGTAATCTACCATAGGGGCAAACAAGAGTACATACTTGCTCTCTAAACCAAGCAAATACAAAATAGAAGAGTCCAGTGAAAATTAACATTACAATAAAATTACTAGGGTACTCTATAGGTCCATCTTTCATGATTTTTAGAACTTCTTCATAGCCTACAATGTACATAAACATCCAATGCGTAATGATGAGTGATATGATTACATAAATAAACCATTTCAGTCCTTTTTTTAGAATTTTTTCTGAATTCCAAGGTTGGCTTGCAAGTTTTATTTGCTTATTTCTATCACCTTCTATCCAATATTCTATTTTACGGAAAACACCTTCCATGAATATAGTTTGTGGACATATCCATCCACAAAAAATTCTACCAAAAACCACGGTAAATAAGATAATAAAAACTAAGGATGTTATAGCACCTAACGCAAGAATAAAAAAATCTTGCGGGTAAAAAGGCTGCCCAATAATAAAGAACTCTCTATCAAGAATATTAATTTTGAGTAAAGGATTTCCATTTATTTTAATAAAAGGAATTCCAAAAAAAACGGCTAATAAAAAGACCGTAACTATGTCTCTGTAATTGGTGAATTTTCCTTTTGGTTTTTTGGGATAAACCCATTTTCTAGCTCCAGATTGATCTACAGTAGATACTGAGTCTCTGAATGTTTCTGCCTCAACTACAGCGCCAGTTCCTAATTGTTCTTCTTTATTAGCCATTTTGTGTGTTTAATTTATTATAAAAAAATCACTTTTCATATTTTTATAACAAATATATCAATAATTGTCTAATTATTTTTCCCAATTTGCTTTCTCTCCTTGTGGAGCAGCACCACCAGATGCGTCTGGCATTTCTTGGTTAATGTGGTAAACGTATGCAGCTACTTTTTCGATATCGAAACCTGTTAATACTCCGTTTTTACCCCATGCTTGCATAGTAGGATTGTTTTTACTACCGTTTTCAACCATATAGAAAACATTTTTGAATAGAGTTTTTTCTGGTTGGTTGATCCAATAGTCATCAGTAAGGTTTGGTCCGATACCTCCTTTTCCACCTTCACTATGACAAGATACACAATTGGTTTTAAAAATTTGCTCCCCTTCAGCAATATTATCAGCAGAATATTTAGCATTATCAATAGTTGGTGGTGGAGTTTTTTTCATCCAGTCTTCTATAGAGGCAATTTGTTCTTTGTGTTCTACTTCATACTCTTTATCAGGGTGTGCAAAATCAGTAACGGTATATGCAATTAGATATACAATGGCATATACTACACCAAAATAGAATAGACCTAACCACCATTTTGGTAATTGATTGTCTAGTTCCATAATTCCATCAAATCCGTGGTCAATAAGGATGTCTTTTTCTTCAACATCAGACTGTTTTTTGAAGGCACTATCATATAATCTTTTGAAGTATGGTACTTTTTTTTCTTGAAGAAAAATTGCTCTTTCTTCTTCTGTCATTAGCTTAAATCTTTCATTTTCGGCTAATCCAGAGATTGCATTTCCTATGTATGCTAAGATAATCCCAATTACTGTGGTTCCCCAAAAATAAGGAGAGCCTAAGAAAGAGGTATTTTGTACAAACATGTAAAATATGAATACTAGAATAAATAGTATCATTAATATATTTACAAAAACGGGTGTTCTATGTTTCATGATTTTATTTTATTTTTTAGAACTATATATTTTGTTCATCTTCTAAAGGAGCTTTTTCAACATCAGAATAATGCTTTTTAGGTCTGCTCATTACATAATAAACAGTACTTAAAAAGAAAACGATGAAGATAAGCATAGCTAAAGTTTGTAGTACGCCTGCATTTTCTATATGGGCTAAAATATCTTTAAAATTGCTAGGTATCATATTTGAAAAAACTCCTTTAATTTATGAATTCTAATTATTACTAGCTGTTTTTACTTCAGATGTTTTGATATCTGTTCCTAATCTTTGTAGGTATGCAATTACTGCTATAATCTCACGTTTTTCTACTGGTATAAATGCTTCTCCTTGTTCTGCTTTTTGAGCATCAAAAGCTTTCTTAATTTCAGGATCTCCAGAGTAAATACCTTGTACAATTTTTGCAGCTTGTTCATCTACAATTTTATCTACATTATTAATTTGGTCTTCTGTATAAGGAGCTCCAAATACGTTTTTAAGAAGACTAATTTTGTCTTTAGTTTTAGTTCTGTCTAGTTCGTTGTATATTAACCAAGGGTATCTCGGCATAATAGAACCAGGTGAGGTAACTCTAGGATTTAGCATGTGTTTGAAATGCCAAGTATCAGGGTTTTTACCTCCTTCTCTGTGTAAGTCTGGCCCAGTTCTTCTAGAACCCCATAAGAAAGGTCTGTCAAAAACAAATTCACCAGCTTTAGAGTATTGTCCATTTTTACCATTAAATCTTACTACTTCATCTCTGAATGGTCTAATCATCTGAGTGTGGCATGCATTACATCCTTCTCTAATGTATAAATCTCTTCCTTCTAATTCTAGTGGAGAATAAGGTTTAACAGACGTAATTGTAGGAACATTATCCTTTACGGTAAGTGTCGGAATTATCTCTACCATACCACCAATTGCTAAAGCAATTGCCGATAAAACAGAGAAGTATAATGGCATTCTTTCTAGCCAAAGGTGTTTGCTTTCACCTTCTTTTCTTGCAGTTCCTATGTTTGCTAGAGCTGGCGCTTCTACAGGTACATCTTTTTGGAATGATCCGCTTCTTACCGTTGCTATTAAATTAATAACCATTAAAATAGCACCAGAAAAATATAATAAACCACCTACAAATCTCATTTGATAGTAAGGGATAATAGCAGTTACAGTATCTAAGAAGTTTTTATAAACTAAAGTACCATCTGGATTAAATTGTTTCCACATTAGACCTTGTGTAAACCCTGAAATATACATTGGTACGGCATAGAAAATAATACCTAATGTTCCCAGCCAAAAATGCCAGTTTGCCAATTTTACAGACCATAATTTTGTTCTCCAAAGTATTGGTAATAGATAATATAGCATACCAAATGCCATAAAGCCGTTCCAGCCTAAGGCACCAATATGTACGTGCCCAATTACCCAGTCTGTAAAGTGCCCAATTTTATTTAGAGTTTTAGTCGCTAAAAGTGGTCCTTCAAAGGTAGCCATACCATAACCAGTAACAGCTACTACAAAGAATTTAAGAACTGGGTTTTCTCTTACTTTGTCCCAAGCTCCTCTCAATGTTAATAAACCATTAAGCATACCACCCCAAGATGGAGCGATAAGAGCAATAGAGAAAGTAGTTCCCAATGCTTGTGCCCAGCCAGGTAGTGCTGTGTAAAGCAAATGGTGAGGCCCAGCCCAAATATATACAAATATTAATGACCAAAAGTGGATAATAGAAAGTTTGTAAGAAAATACAGGTCTATCTGCAGCTTTTGGTAAATAGTAATACATAAGTCCTAATACAGGAGTTGTTAAGAAAAATGCCACCGCATTGTGTCCATACCACCATTGTACTAGAGCATCTTTTACACCTGCATAAGCAGAGTATGATTTCCAACCAGTAAATGACAAAGGAACTTCTAAGTTATTGAATACGTGTAGCATAGTAATGCCTACCCAAGTTGCAATGTAGAACCAAATAGCTACATATAGGTGTCTTACTCTTCTCTTGGCAATAGTACCAAACATATTAATACCAAAAATAATCCAGACAACTGCAATCATAATATCGATTGGCCATTCATGTTCTGCGTACTCTTTAGATGTATTAATACCCATTAAGAAAGTAACTACAACTGATACAATTACCAATTGCCATCCCCAAAAATTAATCCAAGAAAGTACATCACTGAACATTCTCGCTTTTAATAATCTCTGAAGAGAATAATAAACTCCGGCAAAAATACAGTTTCCTACAAATGCGAAAATTACAGCACTAGTGTGTAACATTCTCAATCTACCGAAACCAAATGCGCCTTGTGTTTTTACCAATCCCATAATATTGCTGTTTACACTTACGGTTGGATCATCTGTTCCAAATAAATGTTCCGGAAGCTCTGGGAAAAATAGCAATGATGCTACGATTAACCCAACCAAGAAGCCCACCACTCCGAAGGCAACCATGGCATATAGGAAAGCGCGCACAATGCTGTTGTCATAACTAAACTTTTGTGTTTCCATATTAACTAATCACTTTAATTTTAATTTTTTTCTTCTGATTTTTCTTCTTCTATATCTGTTTTTTTGTCTTCTAATAAAATTCTTACTGCGTGAGATTCATCGTCTTCGAATTGCCCCTTTTTCACGCTAATAATAAAAATTATTAGAAAAATTACAGCTAGAGATACGCTGCAAATTACCATTAAGTATAGAATTTCCACTATTTACAAATGTATAAGTATTCAAGGCTCAAATTTAAGGATTTTTGATGATTTTAATCATATCTTAGAAAAAAACCTTAATTTATAAAAATTCTAAATAAGATTTTTTTGTCTTAATTAGCCTATTAAAAGTATTTCATCGACCTAAACCATGTTGATAATGAGGTAAATGCAACAACACTTATAGAGCTTACAGGCATAATGATGGCCGCTACTAGTGGAGACATTTCTCCCAAAATTGCTATCGTTAAACCTACAACATTGTATAATAAACTTACAATAAAAGTCATTTTTACAATTGTCATTGCATCTTTTGTTAGCGAAAAATAGCTCTGAAGTTGGGTTAATACTTCCCCATTCATAATGACATCAGAACTTGGAGTAAAAGAATTACTGTCGTCTGCTATTGCTATACCAATGTTGCTTTGCTTCAGTGCGCCAGCATCATTTAATCCGTCTCCTAGCATTGCAACCTTTTTGCCCTGTTCTTGTAGAGATTTTATGTATTCTAGTTTATCTTCAGGAGATTGATTAAATCTCATTTGTGTGATATTAGGGATTAATTCTTTTAAGATTTCTTCTTCAGAAGAATTATCACCACTTAATATGTGCAATGAATAATTATTGAGGAGTTTCGCCATATTTGCAAGTCCTTCTCTATATTCATTCTTAAAAATAAATTTGCCTAAAAACTCACTTTCTCTTTTGATGTAAACAGCAGTTTCTAATGATTTTGATTGTTGAGTGGTAAAACTAGCAGAGCCAATTTTATATAATTTACCTCTTATCTCTGCTTCATAGCCTTTTCCTGCAGTTTCTGTAAATTTTTCTATGGTAAAATATTCATCTTCGGTTTCTAAAAATTCATACAAAGATTTAGAGAGCGGATGGTTAGAGTTTTTAAGTAAAGACTTGATGTTTTTTAAATCAAATTCTGAGATTTCTTTGCCTTCATAAGAAATGCTTGCTTTTTTATTGTATGTAATAGTTCCTGTTTTGTCAAAAACTAAAGTGTCTATTTTTGCCATTTTTTCTATGGTCAATGCATCTTTTACATACATTTTGTTTCTGCCAAGAATTCTCATAATATGCCCCATCGTAAAAGGAGTAGAGAGTGCCAAAGCGCACGGACAAGCGACGATTAAAATAGCAGAAACTACCTGAAACATTTTCTCAAAATCTATTTGATACCAATAAATCCCGGCAAGTAGTGTGATGCCTAAAATGATAAATGTGAAATATTTAGAAATTTTATTGACCAAGGTGTCTAATCCTAATTCTTCTTTTCGGAAAGCTTCTTTGTTCCAAAGTTGGGTAAGGTAGCTTTGGTTCACCGTTTTTATTACTTCTAATTCTAAAATAGAGCCAATTTGCTTACCACCAGCAAAAATTTTTTCTCCAGGCTTTTTAGGAATTGTGGCGCTTTCACCCGTGATAAAGCTATTATCTATATTACCTTCTCCGTTAATTAGTATGGCATCTACTGGTATTATTTCTTGATTTCTTACCAAAATTCTATCGCCTATTTTTATTTCAGAAAGCAAAATATTTTCTTGATTACCACCAAAATCTACTTTGGTAACAGCAATAGGATAGAAAGATTTATAATCTCTGTCATAAGAAAGAGCGCTGTAGGTTCTTTTTTGGAAATATTTACCAATCAACATAAAAAATAACAGACCACACAGAGTGTCAAAATAACCAGGTCCATAATCAGTGGCGATTTCGTAAACGCTTCTGCCAAAAAGCACCAAAATACCTAGAACAATAGGTACGTCTATGTTTACAATTTTATTTTTGAGCCCAAACCACGCAGATTTATAATAATCTGACGCCGAATAAAAAACCACAGGAATAGATAGCAAAAAAGTAAGGAATCTAAAAAATGGAGAAAATTCCTTGAGCCAATAGTCTGCGGATGCACCTGTGTTAAGATATTCTGGGAAGGCAAACATCATTGCATTACCAAATGCAAAACCAGCAATCGCCATTTTGATGATTAAGCTTCTATCTACAGGAGCTTCGTTTTTTTCTGCTGTTTCTAGAGAAATTACAGGTTTGTAGCCAAGGTTGGTTAGAAATTTCGCTAAATCACTTAATGGTAGTTCAATTTGATTAAAAGATACTTGTAGCGTTTTTTTTGTAAAATTTACCTGAGAATATTTAATATGAGGATTAATATCCTGAAGACTTTCTAAAAGCCAAATACATGAACTACAATGGATAACAGGAATCTTAAAAGTAACCACGGTAGTATTCCCCTCCGAAAAATCTACCACCTTTTCGAAAACCTGAGGAGTGTCTAAATACTCAAATTGAGTAGAGATTTCGTCTGGTTTTACCCCAGAATTTTTATTAAGTTCATAAAAATTCCCAAGATTATTTGCATTCAAAATCTCGTAAACGGATTTACAACCGTTGCAACAAAACGCCTTCTCATCGAAGGAAATTCTATCTTTTTGTATCTCTTGTCCGCAATGGAAACAATTTTCTGCCATCTGTTTATTAAAACTGCAAAAATAAGACAAAAATAAATTATGATAAATTTTAAAAAAGTCGTAATTTTGCTGACTAATATCATATAACTATTTATACCTTATTCTTATGTCGTTAGAGAAGCAACAGTTCATAGAAAATAAATTCCTTAGTGTTTTTAATGACAAAGCATTTAAAGAAATTTTATCAAAAGAAGATTATAATAAATACATCGAGGCAAAAAAGACAGTTTTCTTTAATAAAGGTGAAGCCCTTTTTGAGGAAGGAAGCAATGTAGATGGAATTTATTTTATAGAAAACGGAACTGCTAAACTATATAAACTTGGGTTTAATAGGAAAGAGCAAATCTTAAGATTTATTAAAGAAGGTGATATTATTGGTTATAGAGCACTTTTGATAGGTGAAGCGTACCAAGCAACGGCAGAAGCAATGAGTGATTTGCAGGCTATTTTTATTCCTAGTGATGTTTTTTTACATCTACTAGAGGTAGATTCTCAGCTTTCTTACACCATGCTTCAGAAAATATCTTTTGAACTAGGAGAGAGTTCTAATACGGTAACTTTCTTAGCTCAAAAAACAGTAAGAGAAAGATTGGCAGAGGTACTTCTCCTTTTAGAACAAAAACTAGGAACCGATCCAGAAGGTTTCATCAAAATTTCATTAACCAGAGAAGAAATTGCTAACCTAATAGGGACTGCCACAGAAAGTGCCATCAGATTAATTTCTGAATTTAAGCAAGATGATTATATAGCAGTGGAGGGAAGAAATATTAAAATCCTTAATCACGAAAAATTAAAAAAATTAGGACACGTAGTTCTATAATTTAATATCAAATTCCAGGTTTCAAAACTTGGAATTTTTATTTTCACTAAATTTGAACCTTAAACTCTAAACTAAGGATACAATGTCTGTACATTCAGAAATAAAAAAAGTAACCACAGAAACCTTACGAAAAATGAAGTTCGATAAGGAAAAAATCACAATGCTTACTGCTTACGATTATACTACTGCAAAAATGGTAGATGCGGGTGGTGTAGATGCTATTTTGGTAGGAGATTCTGCGTCTAATGTGATGGCTGGTCACGAAACCACACTTCCCATAACTTTAGACCAAATGATTTACCATGCGCAATGTGTGGTAAGAGGGGTAGATAGAGCTTTAGTGGTAGCAGATTTGCCTTTTGGTACTTATCAATCAGATCCTCAAAAAGCATTAGAATCAGGAGTAAGAATGATGAAAGAATCTGGAGTGCACGCTCTAAAAATAGAAGGAGGCGAAGAAATAGCAGAATCAGTCTCTAGATTGGTAAATGCAGGAATTCCTATAATGGGGCATCTAGGGCTTACGCCACAATCTATATACCAGTTTGGGACTTACAAAGTAAGAGCAAAAGAAGATGCAGAAGCAGAAAAACTTCTGAATGATGCAAAAATTTTAGAAAAACTCGGATGTTTTGCTCTTGTTTTGGAAAAAATCCCTGCAAGTTTGGCAAAAAAAGTATCTGAAAGCATTAATATTCCTACAATTGGAATTGGGGCAGGTTCAGATTGTGATGGTCAAGTACTGGTGTATCACGATATGGTAGGAATGAATAAAGGTTTTTCTCCAAAATTCCTGAGAAGATACCTAGATCTTTATACGGAAATTACAGGGGCGGTTTCTCAATATGTAAAAGATGTAAAAGATGTAAGTTTTCCTAATGATGAAGAGAGTTATTAAGAATTGTTTGGTTTTAGCAATTGCAGGTTTATTTATACTAAGTTGTACAGTATCTAAAAATACTTTCGGAAAAAGATATGAAATATTAGATATAGATTCGTTGGGTTCTAAAAGTTATGTTTCTGCAATTAGAAGCATTGATATTTCAGAATTTAAAGAAGGCGAACTAAAAAAGGAAAATATTTCTGTGAAATATAGATTGTTTTCTCCTAAAGTTAGCTCAAAAAGTCAAAAATTCCCTTTGGTTTTGGTGTTTCACGGTTCTGGCGCAATAGGAAATGATAATACGAAGCAGATGTATGCTTTGGTTAAGAATTGGATAACTCCAGAAAACAAAGAGAAATATCCTGCATATATTTTGGCGCCACAGTTTCCTATTCGCTCTTCGAATTATCATTTAGACCCAAATAGAAATGTTTTGGCTTCCGAATCTAATGAACATTTGGATTTGGTATTGCAATATATTGATTCTTTGAAAAAACAACTACCGATTGATGAAAGCAGAATCTATGTGATGGGATTTTCTATGGGAGGTTCTACCACAATGAACGCTCTTTCGAAAAGACCAGATTTGTTTGCCGCAGGAATTAATATCTCTGGTATTTCTCAGTTTGACAAAATGGAAGACCTAAAAAATATTCCCCTTTGGTATATCCACGGTAGTTTAGATACTGATAATTCACCTAAAAGTAATTTACAATTTTTTGAGGAGATGAAGGGAAAAGGTAAAATATTTTTTTGGGATTGTAAAGATAAGTGGCACAATAATATCGCTTCGAAAGAATTAATTGACACCATTCCAAAATGGCTTTTTAAACAACAGAAAAAATAATGGAAGAATCTCAAATCATCTTTGAAGACAATCATCTTCTTGTTATCAATAAAAAAGTAGGACAATTGGTTCAAGGTGATAAAACAGGTGATGAATCTTTGCTGGATTCTATCAAAAATTTTATAAAAATTAGAGACCATAAACCAGGAAATGTTTTTCTAGGTTTGGTTCATAGGATAGATAGACCAACTTCTGGTTTAGTGATCTATGCCAAAACTTCTAAAGCGCTTACCAGGCTCACACAAATGGTGAAAACCCGCGAAATCAAAAAAACATATTGGGCGGTTGTAGCCAAAGAGATGATTCCGCAATCGCAGAGATTGGTGCACTATCTCAAAAAAAATGAAAAAACCAATAAAGCTACCGTTTTTACAAAACCTACAGATGGTGCTAAAGAAGCGATTCTTACCTATAACGTTATCAAAACTTTAGATAATTATCTTCTTTTAGAAATAGATTTAGAAACGGGAAGGCATCACCAGATAAGAGCGCAATTGTCTAAAAACGGAACTTCTATAAAAGGAGATTTAAAATATGGTTCGCCGCGTTCTAATCCTGATGGAGGAATTAATTTACATGCCAGAAAGCTAGAATTTATACATCCTGTGACCAAAGAAACTATACAAATCACCGCGCCAGTTCCACAAAATGACGCCGTTTGGCGAGCTTGCGAAGAATAAAAAATCCGAGAAATTTTCTCGGATTTTTTTAGATTATTGATTCGGAAGTCCAGAATCATCTTTTTTGTCTTGCTTAATGAGATTTGGGTCTTCTTTTGCTAATTTATTTTTAGTAGGAAGTTTATAGTTAATAGAAATTCCAAAATTTTGAGAATCAAAATTATTTCCTAGATATAGATTAGAATTATTGTATAGCGTAGTTACGGCATTTACATTGGTGCGGAAGAGGTCATTGGCAAATACTGAAATGGTAAGTCTGTCTTTCAAAAATTTCTTAGTTGCTGTAAGGTCAAAGCTATTCATCCACGGTTTTTCCATTTTGTAATAATACCAATTTCCTTTGGTCATTGTACCATAATTAGCAACTAATTTTATGTCTTGAGGTAAAATAAATTGAGCCATTAAGTTAAAGATCCAAAATCCTTTATTCTCGTTATTTGGGAGTTCATGTAATTGATATCCTGCATAAACGTAAATGAAATTCATTTTATCTGGATTAATGTTAAATTTCATAGTTTCTTTTAATCCTTTAGTAAATAACATAAAAGGTACTGGTAACCCAAAATTGAAATTATGAATTTTCATAGAAGATACATTTACAAAACCATTGCTAACACCATATGCTTCTCTGTTATTAATTACAGGTTTTTCTTCATAAAAATATTTTTTCTCGGCGTATTGAATAGACTGGTTTTCGGCTAAACTCATATTATAACCAATAAATGCATAATCAAATACAGAAAGCTTTGCTTCGAAATTGTTAAAAATAGTTGGCTGTAAGTTAGGATTTCCGCCAAAACTAATGTTTCCGTTTTGGTAGTTGGTATTATTAGGATTAAGCCACGAAATACTAGGTAGTTGTATCTTTCTATTATAATTTAAAGCAAAATAAACCTGCTGCCCGAAATTATATTGAACGCTGGCATTGGGAAATAAACTGAACTTTTTAAAAGGAATCAAATCTTTTGTAAGTTTTCCGCTGGTTAAATCAATTGTTTTTCCTGAAATGTCATAGGCTTCTGCTCTAGCGCCTAGTGTAAAGTCAAATTTCTTTTTCTTAGCTTGTATTTCTGCATAAGTAGAGGTTGTCTGTCTTTGATACTCTAGATTGGTAGCTCCAAAAAAGTCTGTGTTATAGTTTAACTTTTCAAACAAACCACCGAAAGAAATTTTCCCTTCGTCTAGAATTTTTATGGGTTGAGCATAGTCAATTCTGAAAGTGGCAACATTTTGATTAGAGGTAGTTTCTATGTTATTGTTTTGAGTGGTAGAGTTGATAAATTTTTTACCATCTAAGTGGTAGTCAGAATGAAAAGTGTTATAACTTGCATTCAAATCTAATTTTTTATTTTTGTCATCAAATTTTACTTGATAAGTTACATTTAAATCTTTTCTCCAATTTTCTGTTTTTCCATAATCTTTGGTAGTATAATCATCTATACTATAAGAATAATTGGGCGCGATTCCTGTACGGTTGGCAATAAAACCAGAACTGTTATTTTCGGTATCGTTATTATTATGGTTAATATCATAATTAACCAATAATCTATCTTTTCCAATGTCAAAAGTAAGTGCAGATTTTACAAAATAACCTCTATTTACCTGCTCCGAAAACACATTAGAAACTTTATCAATAATAGACTCTCTGTAGGCTTCTCTGTAATTTTGACCGAAATTGAGTTGCCAACCAAAATATTTATTTTTAGCATTTAGTAAAATAGAATTGTTGGTTCTACTTCTATATTTTTCATAATTGGTAAATGCATATCTTCCTGTATAAGTAGCAGATAGGTATTTTTGTGCGTTTTTGTTGGTGATAATATTAATAATTGCACCTCCTGAAGTAGCTGGGAACTCAGAACCAGGTTGTGTTACAACTTCTACACGCTCTACAGAGTTGGCTGGCATACCTTCTAAAAATGCTTGTAGCTGATTTCCGCCAATATTAAGCGGTCTTCCGTCCATGTAAACATCTAATTGCTTTCCTTGATACATCATTCCTGCAACGTCCGAAACTATAAGCCCGGGTAGTTTTTTTAACCCTTCGCTTAGGTTGCCTGTGTTTAGCTGTGCTTGCTCAGAAAAATCAAAAATAGTTCTATCTGCTTTTTGTTCTACAGCTTTTTTTGTTTTGGTAATGGTTACGCCATCTATTTGTTTTTCTTTTGCATCTTCCTTTTTTTGTGCAAAGGATAAAGTGGTAACTATTAAGAATAATGCGGTTATTTTTCTCTTCATTTTATAAATTTTCTTCAAAAATATTTTTATTGTTTTCTTTAATCAAAATTTCTTTACTCAACGGTAGATTTTTATTTCTAAATCGTTTCTGTAGTTATTTTTAACATTTGGTTAGTCTGTTTTTTAATAGGTATGTTACATATTGATAGAAACAGTACATTTAATTTTAAAAGATTATAGTTATTGTAAATCAAAGAATTTTTATATAATTATCATAAGTCAATGGTTGCGAAATAATAATAAACTAATTTTGAAATCTTAATTAAAAAAAATAAATCAAATGAGCCAGAAATATGATTTTGGTATGGTTGGTCTCGGTGTGATGGGGAGTAATCTTCTCTATAATATTGCAGACCATGGTTTCAGTGTAATTGGTTTTGATTTGAACTCAGAAAAAGCCAAAAATTTAGAAAAAGAAGCCACTCCTAATACAGATGTGAAAGGAGTAAGCATAATTGAAGATTTTATATCTCAGTTAAATACACCTAGAAAAATAATGCTACTAGTTCCTGCTGGTAAACCTGTAGATGATGTTATAGAAAATTTGTTGCCACATTTGTCTAAAGGTGATATTATCATAGACGGCGGAAACAGCCATTATGTAGATACTGTAAGAAGAGTAAAATACTTAGCAGATCAAGAATTCCACTTTATGGGAATGGGAGTTTCTGGTGGCGAAGAAGGCGCAAGAAAAGGACCAAGTATAATGCCAGGTGGAGACGTAGAAGCTTTTAAAGTAGTACAGCCAATTTTAGAAGCGGTAGCTGCCAAGGTAAATGGTGAAGCTTGTACAGCTTACATGGGAAAAGATGCAGCAGGGCATTATGTAAAAATGGTTCACAATGGAATAGAGTATGCCATAATGCAACTAATAAGTGAAGTTTATGATTTAATGCACAGAGGTTTAGGTTTATCTAATGAAGAAATGCACCAGATTTTTCACCAGTGGAATCAAGAAGAGCTCAATTCTTTTTTAATAGAAATTACAGCAGATATTTTTAAACAAAAAGATGTAGAAACAGGGAAAGAACTTTTAGATGTAATTTTGGATAAAGCAGGTGCAAAAGGAACAGGGAAATGGACTTCTCAAGATGCTATGGATAGAGGTGTATCTATACCTACTATTGATATCGCGGTTTCTCTCAGAACTTTATCTGCATACAAAGAACAAAGAATAAATGCATCAAAAATTTATAATAAAACCCATTCTTCTCTAGAAACTGATTCATCAAAATTTATCAATGAGCTTAAAGAAGCATTGTTTTGTGCCATTATCATCAGCTATGCACAGGGGCTATCACTATTGGTAAAAGCATCCGAAGAATTATCAATGGAAATTCCGCTGAAATATGTAGTGAAGATCTGGAGAGGTGGTTGTATCATACGATCTACCTTATTAGAAACGTTCTACGAAGCTTATTCTGCAAAAACAGATTTAGAAAATATTCTTTTAGACGAAAGTATAGCTTCTTTACTTATTTCCAGAATTGATAGTCTGAGAGAAGTAGTTTCAGCGGCTGCCAAAAGCAGTATTCCGGCTGGTGCATTACAAACAGCATTGGCATATTTTGATGCCTATACCTCAGAAAGAATGTCCACCAATATGATTCAAGCTCAGAGAGATTATTTCGGGGCACATACTTATCAAAGAGTTGATAGAGAAGGAACTTTCCATACAGAATGGGAAAGCTAAAAAATTTAATTATGGAAAATAATTCACAGATGAATATCACTCCTACTCTGGTTTTTATTTTTGGAGGTAGCGGAGACTTAAATAACAGAAAATTAACGCCCGCATTATTTAACCTTTTTGCAGATGGTTTTTTAGATGCAAATTTTAAAATTTTCGGAATTGGAAGATCTGAGTTTGATGATGATAAATTTAGAAATCATCTTTTAGAAGGCATCAAATCTTTTTCTAGAAGACCTTATGAAAAAACTGGACCTTGGGAACAGTTTCAAGAGCATTTATTCTACCTTCAGATGGATGCTGGTACAGGAGATAAAAAAGATTTTGCCATTATAGAAAAGAAAATTAAAGAAACCGAAAAAGAATGGGGAAATCCGCCCAATGTTTTATTTTATCTTTCGGTAAAACCTCAGCTTTTTCCTATAATTGCTAAAGGAATTTCTACAATTAGCAATACTCAGCACAATAAAAACTGTAGAATTGTTATCGAAAAACCTTTTGGTCATGATTTAGAAAGCGCGGTAGAGCTCAATCAATTATTAATGGAGCTTTTTGATGAAGACCAAATTTATAGAATAGACCATTTCTTAGGCAAAGAAACCGTGCAAAATATTCTAGCTTTAAGGTTTGCCAATGCACTTTTCGAACCTATTTGGAATAATAAATACATAGACCACGTACAGATTACCGCTGCCGAAACAGTGGGAGTAGAAGAGAGAGGAGAATATTACGAAACTTCTGGCGCACTTCGAGATATGATTCAGAATCATATTTTGCAAGTACTTTGTATGGTAGCAATGGAAGCTCCCGTTTCTTTCGATGCCAATGAAATTAGAAATAAAAAAGTAGATGTTCTGAAAGCCATTAGAATTTACAGCAAAGAAGAACTAAGAGAAAATGCTGTGAGAGGACAGTATAACGCTGGCTGGATTATGGGCAAAGAAGTAAAAGCCTATCGTGATGAGAGTAATGTAAACCCAAATTCTAATACAGAAACCTTCGCAGCAGTTAAATTTATGATTGATAATTGGAGATGGAATAATGTTCCTTTTTATGTAAGAAGCGGAAAATACATGCACGAAAAGCTTACCTCTATTATTATTCAGTTTAAAGAAGCTCCGAAATATTCTTTTCCGGATGAAGCTGCCGAAACTTGGCGGTCTAACAGGTTAATTATTACCATTCAACCAGAGAATAATATTAGACTGTTATTTCAAGCAAAAAGACCAGGACAAACAATGAGCTTAAATCCTGTAGAAATGGTTTTTAATTATGATGATACCTTCAAAGAACCTCAACCAGAAGCTTACGAAACTTTGTTGCTAGATGCTATTTGTGGTAATTCTACCCAATTTATGAGAAATGATCAAGTAGAAGCTGCTTGGAAGGTAGTAATGCCAATTTTAGAATCTTGGCAAAATAGAATTTCCGTAGATTTTCCTAATTATTCACCGGGAAGTTGGGGACCAGAAGAGGCAGATGCTATGATTGCCAGAGATGGCAGATCTTGGATTAATGCATCTAACCAAAAATCAGTGAAAAGTTAATTCTGAAATGAAAAATATTCATATTTCTAAAAATTTAGAAGCATTAAGTATATCTTTTGCAGATTGGATTGTGGCATATGCAGATGAAGTACTCAAGAAAAAAGATACCTTCAGCATTGTACTTTCTGGTGGTAACACTCCGAAAAAATTGCACGAAATTTTAGTTTCAGGATCCTTTCGAAGTAAAATAAGTTGGGAAAAATGGCATTTTTTCTTAGGGGACGAAAGATTTGTTCCCATTACGGATGAAAGAAGTAATGAAAAGATGATTTATGAAACTTTGCTTAATCATGTGCCAGTTTCGGCTCAGCAAATTCATTTTTTTAAAACAGAAGATATTTCTCCAGAAAAATCAGCAGATGATTTCGAAGGATTCTTAAAAAAATGGACTCAAAAAAATGGCAATTTAGATTTGGTCATTTTAGGAATGGGAGATGATGGTCATACATTGTCTCTTTTCCCAGGATTTCCAATTGTTTTTGAGAATCAAAAATGGGTAAGTAGTTTTTGGTTAGAATCTCAAAATATGTATAGAATTACTCTTACACATCCTGTAGTAAATAATGCTGGTAAGGTAGCTTTTTTAGCAACGGGAAGTAATAAGGTAAATGCGCTACAAGAAGTTCTTTTCGGGGAATATAATCCCAGTCTTTATCCTTCACAGATTATAAAACCCATTTCTGGAAAATTGCATTGGTTTTTAGATGAAAATGCAGCAAAAGGAATAGCCGAAAAATAATTTAAAAAACGGGTTATTGAGCCCGTTCTTTTTCTTCAAAATTGATATTTTTCTTTTGGATTAGTTTCTTTTTGTTCCCGAAAGTATAATTTACACTTAATCGAAACGCTCTTCCATCCCAATAATTATTAAACGATTGTTCATTATCATTGAAATAGATATTCGCTTTATACCTCATCGCAAAAATATTATTAACAGAGGCATTAATCTGAAGTTGTTTTTCCATTAAAGAGATTTTAATTCCTGAACTCATTTCAAAGAAATTTTTGAAATAAGAATTTACATTTCGGTAGGGTAAATTGTGATCGTAATTTAGAAATATTGCTATGGTTTTATTTTTATTGAGGGAAAAAGTATTGTTTAAGGAATAGTTTACAGAATAACCATTAGATGTTTCTGCGTTAATGTTAAATACTTCAGAAGTTTGATAACTGGCATTAAATGAAACAGTTGCTTCCCAAAATTTGAAAAAAGTATCTGTATAAGAGAAGTTGACGCCATAAAAGTTATTATTGTAATGGTTGAGGTAATTGCTATTCTGTGAAAGTCCATCTAGGGTAGAAACTTGACCAAAAGCATTCTTCAACCTTACGTAATAAATGCTAGAAGATAGCTTATTGTTGTACGTGTAAGAAATTTCGTAATTACTAATGTAGGAAGGTGTAAGTAAAGGATTTCCTGTAGAGTAAGAATAAGGATTTTCGTACCAGCGAAAAGGGTTTAAATTGCTCATGCTAGGTCTATTAATTCTTCTGGAATAAGAAGCGCTAAATACATTTTTCTTTTGCTTGTAAGATAGATAAGCCGAAGGAAACCACTGTCCGTATGTGAAGTTTTTGGCAGAACTTTTCACTGCCGTATTTTCATAGCGTAATCCGGCTTTGGTTTCCCAATGTTCACCTATATTTTTTGAAAAACTAGCATAAGCAGCATAGTTTTCTTCTTGATAATGGAAAATACTGCCTTTTTCTTCATCATTGATATACTGATTATTTTCAAGATTAAAATATTTTAAATCAGCAGAATTTTTAAATTGAGTAAATTTTGTGCCAGTTTCTATGATTCCGAAGGAAAAAGGAAGCTCTAAATCTGCCTGAACAGAGAAAATCTGTGGTTTAATTTGTGATAAAGTTTTTACGTCCTGAATTGTATTTTCGGGTAATGTTAGGGTAGAAAAATTAACTTCGGTGTTGTTGTCATTTCGGTAAAAATTAGAAGCAATACTCAGCTTTTTACCTATTGAATCTATTTTCAAATCATAATAAGTGCTGAAAGTATGGGTTGGAGATTTTTCTCTGTGAAATGTATTTGTAATTAGGTTTTTCTCAGTTAAATCTGGACCTATATTCTGAGTGGTATTTAGTATGTCCATTCCTGAATGATCATTTCCGAAAATATATTCCATTCCAATTTCAGAATTTTTATTAATTTTATAAGAAAGATTAAGGCTTGGTGTTAAGTCTCGCCACATGTCTTTTCGCGTAGATTCACTGTAATTTTGAGATTTACCAAGAATATTATATCTTTCGTTAGAGCGCTTGGCGCCTTCAATATAATTTGTTTTAAGGCTTAAACTAAGTTTTTCGGTTTGGTAATTCAAAGTTCCATTGCTACTACCGTTATGGTAAGTTCTTTGATTGAGACCAGAGGTAATGTTTCCACTGAAACCTAGGTTGGGATTTTTCTTTAGAATGATATTAATTAAACCACTGTTTCCTTGAGCTTCATATTTAGAAGGAGGTGTCGTAATTACTTCAATTTTTGAAATATTCTCCGAACGAATAGATTTTAAATAATTCAGAAGTGCTGTTCCTGATAGGTTTAGCATTTTTCCATTAATCATTACGTTTACACTGCTTTTTCCAACGATTGAAATAGAGCCTAAATTCTCATCTACTTTCAGCATAGGCACATTGGCTAGTGTTTCGCCAGCGTCCATTCCTTGTGATGCAATAGAAGCATCTACATTAAAAATCAATCGGTCTGCTTTTCTTTCCAGAATTTTTTTCTTTACTAATAGATTTACTTGTTCAATGGTTTTAATGCTGTCTTTTTGAGTTTGAGCAAAAAGGGTTGCCGAAAAAAGACTTGCGATAAATAGATATTTTGATTTCATAATTTTAATTTGTTGATGCAAAAGTATTTTCAAGAATATTTTTTTGAAAGAGCAAACAGATTTCATAGAACTTTAATCCGATTAAATTGTTTTCGTCGGATAAATAGGAGTGTTCGTCGGAAATGTTTTTGTTATTACAAGCTTAGCATCTTAAATTTGGGTATGAAAAATTTAGTTTTTATTATCATCCTTTTAGCATTACAATCGTGCTTAGGTAAACACAGAGTAGATGTTTGGAAAACAATTACCATTGCTTCTGAAGAAAAAATTGTTATAAACGAGGTAAAATCGCCTGTTAGCTTAGAGATTAAAAACCTTTCTAACGAAGAGTTGACCTTAATTTCAAATTTGAATACACCTCAGAATATAATGCCACATTCTGTATTTAATTATAGATTGCCTAAAAAAAGTAGTTTGATATTAAAGAATGAAACCAACGGTTCGGTTTCTATATATTTGCATTATTCTTCTAACAAAACTATTTTAGTTAATAATAAAGAATTACAATGAAAAGACAGCAACTCTTATTCTTGCATATATTCTACTGGAGTGTTTATATAATAGGATCTATTATTGTTCCTTATTTTCTCTTTGAAAATGATAAATTGATTTGGGAGATTACATTTTTGATTACAAGTGTAATTTGCTTTTACTTCAATTATTTTTTTGTGGTTCCCCAATTTTTTGATATCAATAATCTTTATAAGACAATTCTTGCGTTTATTGTAAGTGTTTTTTGCTTTGTTTTAGTCCGTTATTTTATGCAAGAAATTTTCTCTCCTTATTTTTTTGGAATAAGAAATTATGCAGAAGGAACTACATTTGGGTATTATTTTTATGATAATATTTATTATAGCAGTATCACAATTTTTGTAAGCACGGTTTTTTGCTTGTTTAAGTTGATGTCGAAGTCTGAAGCAGAAAAACGACAATTGATAGAGGAGAAAAAAAATTCAGAACTTCAGGCATTGAAAACCCAAATCAATCCACATTTTATTTTTAACTCACTTAATAATATTTACTCATTAGTTTATCAGAATTCTGATAAATCCTTGTCTGCAATTGAAGAATTAAGTCAGTTGTTACGATATAGCACCAAAGATTTAGAGAAAGATTTTATTCCACTTAGCAAAGAAATTGGGTATTTAGAAAGCCTCATTGAACTAGAAAAATTAAGAATTAAAAATCCAGAACTATTAATTATTAATAAAAAAGTGAGTAATCCGAACCTTAATATTTCTCCGATGCTTCTGGTTCCTTTTGTAGAAAATGCTTTTAAACATGGCGATTTAAGTGAGAAAGGATTTGTCTTGGATATTAAAGAAGAAAATGAGATGTTGACTTTTCGGCTTAGTAATTTTAAGAAACAAGGCTCAAAAGATTCATTTTCAGGAATAGGAATTGCAAATGTGAAAAAAAGATTAGAAATCCTTTATCCAAAAAAACACGAACTGAATATCACTGAAACTGAAACCCAATATTCTGTAGATTTGAAAATTGATTTGAGAAATGAAAAAAATAAAATGCATTATCGTAGATGATGAACCTTTAGCTGTTTCTTTGCTTAGAAAATATGTAGAAAAAATTTCTTTTTTTGAATTGGTTTTTTCTACAGTAAACCCAATTGAAGCTTTAGAATTTATTCAAAATAATGAATTGGATTTGGTTTTTCTGGACATTCAGATGCCAGAACTTTCTGGAGTCAATTTCATGAAAATTGTGGGCAATAAAATGAAATATATTCTTACCACGGCTTATGCAGAATATGCGCTAGAAGGCTATGAACACAATGTTATAGATTATCTTTTGAAACCAGTATCTTTTGACCGATTCCAAAAAAGTGCTTTAAAAGCTCTAGAAAGATTTCCTGTTGAAGATTCTCAAAACACTCATTTTTTCATAAAATCTTCAGGGCAGCAACATCGAATTAATTTTAATGATATTTTTTATATTGAAAGTATAAAAGATTATGTCAATATTAAAACTATAAATCAAGAATATATCGTTCTAGAAACTCTGAAATCTCTAGAAAGTCAGTTGCCTGATAATTTTATAAGAGTACATAAATCTTATATTGTCAATATCAACAAGATAAAAAGCATACTACAGAAGATTATTATTCTAAATTCTGAAAAAGAAATTCCGATAGGAGATAGCTATAAATATGCTTTTATGGAGAAACTAAAATAAAAAACCACCCGAAAAAAAATTCCGAGTGGCATTCAATATATTTAAAAATCTAATTTTAAGAATTTTTAGCCTCTTCAGCAATCAAATTCAAAGCAGAACCCGCTCTGAACCATCCAATTTGCTGTTCATTATAAGTATGATTAGCAAGAATAGTGTCTGTAGTTCCGTTTGTGTGTGTAATTAAAATTTGAAGTGGTGTGTTTGGTGCAAAACTTTCTAAATTGATGAAATCAAAAGTGTCATCTTCTAAGATTTTATCATAATCACTAGCATTTTCAAAAGTTAAGGCAAGCATACCTTGTTTTTTTAAATTTGTTTCGTGGATTCTGGCAAATGATTTTACCAAAACTGCTTTTACGCCAAGGTGTCTAGGTTCCATAGCTGCGTGCTCTCTAGAAGAACCTTCGCCATAGTTTTGGTCTCCTACAACCAATGAAGGAACACTAGCTGCTTTATAAGCTCTAGCTACCGCTGGTACTTCACCATATTCACCAGTTAATTGATTTTTTACTCTGTTGGTTTCCTTGTTAAAGAAATTTACAGCTCCAATCAACATATTGTTAGAAATATTATCTAAGTGACCTCTATATTTCAACCAAGGACCAGCCATAGAAATATGGTCTGTAGTACATTTTCCTTCTGCTTTAATGAGAAGTTTAGCTCCTGTAATATTTTTACCATCCCAAGGTGAGAACGGTTCTAGCAATTGCAATCTGTCTGATGTAGGACTTACCACTACCTGTACAGAAGAACCATCTTCTGCAGGAGCTTGATAACCGTTGTTTTCTACATCAAATCCTTTTGCTGGGAGTTCAGAACCTTTTGGTTCGTCTAATTTTACTTGTTCGCCAGCTTCATTAGTTAATGTGTCTGTAATTGGGTTAAAATCTAATCTTCCAGAAATTGCTACAGCAGCTACCATTTCAGGAGAAGCTACAAAAGCGTGAGTATTTGGGTTACCATCTGCTCTTTTTGCAAAATTTCTGTTGAAAGAGTGGATAATCGAGTTTTTCTCTCCTTTTTCAGAACCTTCTCTATCCCATTGTCCGATACAAGGACCACAAGCATTGGTAAATATTCTAGAATTTTCAAATTTTTGGAAACTAGCAATTAATCCATCTCTTTCAGCGGTGTATCTTACTTGTTCAGAACCTGGGTTGATTCCTAAGATAGCTTTTGGTTTTACTCCTTTTGCTACAGCGTCTTCTACAATAGAAGCTGCTCTAGATAAATCTTCGTAAGAAGAGTTGGTACAAGAACCAATTAATGCCCATTCTATATCTAATGGCCAATCATTTGCTAATGCTTTTTCCTTCATTTCAGCAACAGGAGTTGCTAAATCTGGAGTAAAAGGACCGTTAAGGTGTGGTGTTAATTCAGAAAGGTTGATTTCAATTACTTGATCGAAATATTTCTCTGGTTCTGCATACACTTCTGCATCACCAGTTAAGTGTTCTGCAATTTTATCAGCAGCATCTACTACGTCTTGTCTTCCTGTAGCAGCAAGATATCTTCTCATAGAGTCATCATACCCAAAAGTAGAAGTAGTAGCGCCAATTTCTGCGCCCATATTACATATTGTACCCTTACCTGTTGCAGACATTGCGATAGCACCTTCGCCAAAATATTCTACAATAGCACCAGTTCCACCTTTTACAGTAAGAATACCAGCAACTTTTAGAATAACATCTTTCGGAGCAGTCCAACCATTTAATTTTCCAGTTAATTTAACTCCGATAAGTTTAGGCATTTTCAATTCCCAAGCCATTCCTGCCATTACATCTACTGCATCTGCACCACCTACACCGATAGCGACCATACCTAAACCGCCTGCATTTACCGTGTGAGAATCGGTACCAATCATCATTCCACCAGGGAATGCGTAGTTCTCTAAAACTACTTGGTGAATAATACCAGCTCCTGGTTTCCAAAAACCAATGCCATATTTATTACAAATAGAAGAAAGGAAATTAAAAACTTCGTTGTTCTTATTAAGAGCTTCTTGTAGATCTTTATCAGCGCCTATTTTGGCCTGAATTAAGTGGTCTGCGTGCGCTGTAGATGGTACAGCAACTTTAGACTTACCAGCTTGCATAAACTGTAAAAGTGCCATTTGTGCAGTTGCATCTTGCATAGCCACTCTGTCTGGAGCGAAATCTACATAAGAGTTTCCTCTTTCGTACGCCTGTGTAGCATTACCTTCCCAAAGGTGAGCGTAAAGAATTTTTTCAGCAAGTGTAAGAGGTTTTCCTACCACTTGTCTAGCTGCTGCTATTCTTTCTGGGTAGCGCTCATACACTTTTTTGATCATATCAATGTCAAAAGTCATATCTCGAAAAGTTTAATTAATTAGAGATTATTTTATAAGTCGCCCAAATCTACAAATTTTTAATCTTTTTTTTAAGCAATTGGCAAATTTTTTATAAATAAGCACTATTTTCTAAATCTATATATGAAATTGAAGTATTAAAAACATATTTTTGTGGGATGATAAAACGGAAAAATTTATGGATTTTAGGGCTATTGTTTTTAGCGGTGGCTTTGTATTATTTTTTTCTAAACCCTTACCAGCAAACGGATTTCTTTTTGTCTTGTTCGTTTTACAAGGTTACTGGCTATCAGTGTCCTGGTTGTGGTAGTCAAAGAGCTTTTCATGAGATTTTACATTTCCATTTTTTGGAAGCATTTAAACAAAATGCATTATTTGTACTTGGGATTCCTTATGTTTTATTGATTTTTTACACCAATTTTAACAAAGAAAAACACCAAAAATTGAGGTCTTTTTTAATTGGAAACAAAACCTTGTTCATTTTATTGATTATATGTATTTTATTTGGTGTTTTTAGAAATCTATAGTTTACTCTTTATTCTTTTTGAAATATAGGTTCTTGGTATAACGAGATTGCGCCCCGAAGTTGCGCGGAACTCTCCCGGAAAAAATATTTTTTTCGGGAAGTGGGAGCGGAACGAGGAATTTGGCGCCAAAAAAAAATTCATTATCTTTGCCTCAAGAAAAAGGGGTGCTGTAAAAAGCTGAGATTATACCCAAAGAACATAGAACAGGTAATGCTGTTTATGGAAACGTCTTTGATGTATTTTTCGCATGTGGCATCCTTTTGTTCGATTTGTTTAATTTTTAAAAAATCAGAATGAAAGGATTTATTATTTTAGGGCTTAGTGCAAGCTCTGTTTTGTCTGCGCAAACAGATTCTACGCAGATTAAAGAAATTCAGGAAGTTAGCTTTACGAGAAGGCTACCGGTTTCCAAAGAAATTATTAATGTAAAAAAGGATTTAGGTTCTAGAAATTTAGGACAAGATTTGCCGATTTTGCTCAAAAACCAAATGTCTGTAGTCTCTACATCTGATGCTGGAAACGGAGTTGGCTATACTGGTTTTAGAATTAGAGGGAGTGCCGGAACTTCTATTAATGTAATGCTAAATGGTGTTCCGTATAATGATTCTGAAAGTCAAGGAACTTTTTTTGTGAATATTCCTGATATGGCAAGTTCTGCATCGCAAATTGTGATTCAGCGTGGTGTAGGTACTTCTAGTAACGGAACGGCAAGTTTCGGCGCAAGTGTGAATATTTTGACAAAAAATCCTGAAGAAAAACCTTACGCATTGGGACAGTTTAGTGCAGGTAGTTTTAACACGATGAAAACATCTTTTGAAGCAGGAAGCGGAAAGTTTTTAAACAATTTGTTTTCCGTTTCGGCGAGATATTCTACCATTAATTCTGATGGATATATTGATAGAGCTTTTTCTAAACTGAGTTCTTATAACATTAATGCATTATTTGAAAAAGGAAATACCAAGATAAGATTTTTATCTTTTGGTGGAAAAGAAAAAACGTATCAGGCGTGGAACGGAATAGATGCTGCAACGTATGAAGCCAATCCGAAATTTAATTATTCTGGTGCAATTTATGATGCAGACGGAAATATTGTGAAATATTACGACAATGAAACGGATAATTATTGGCAAAAACATTACCATCTACTCTGGGAACAAAAATTTTCTGAAAAATGGAATTTAGAAACCACTTTTCATTTAACTAATGGCGAAGGTTATTACGAAAACTACAAACAAGATGCTAAATTTTCTAAATATGATTTACCAAACATCATAGAGAATGGAAATACCATTGCCAGAACAGATTTCATTAGAAAAAAATGGCTAGATAATAGTTTTTATGGGGTAGTTTCTAATTTGTTTGGAAATTTCAAAAATCTGAATTTGAATTTTGGAATGGCTGCTAATCAATATTTTGGAAGGCATTTTGGAAATGTTTCTGGAGTTACTTACCCCAATATTTACGAGCACGAATATTACAGAAACAATGCTTTGAAAAATGAAATTTCGGGTTTTGCAAAAGCAATTTATAAAATCAATCAATTTGAAATTTTTGGAGATTTACAACTCAGAAATATAGATTATAAAACCTATGTAATAGATGCTAATGCAGAAGAAGGAATGGATTTGAAAGAAAAATGGACTTTTTTTAATCCTAAATTTGGGGTGAATTATCAAATAGAAAATGGTAAAATTTTCTTTTCTTATGCCCATGCACATAGAGAGCCCAACAGAGATGATTTATTTGCAAACCCGAGTACAAAACCAGAAAAATTACATGATTTTGAATTGGGGCTAGAGAAAACTTTTGGTAATGTAGCTTTCACAGCTAATGCTTATTATATGAATTATGTAAATCAATTGGTGCTAAGTGGAGAAATTAATATGGTGGGAGAATTTATTAAAATTAATTCTGGTAAATCATATCGATTAGGAATAGAATTGGGAGCTTTAGCCAAAATTTCCGAAAAATTGAATATTTCGGGTAATCTAACGCTTAGTCAAAACAAAAACGTAGATTTTAAGATAGAGGATAATGGTTCTGTAAATAATTTAGGAAATACGTCTATTTCTTTTTCTCCCAATGTAATTGCCAATGGAATTCTTCAATATAAGCCTGCTAAAAATTTACAATTAAACCTTAATAATCAATATATTGGCAAGCAATATCTAGACAATACCGAGACGAAAGAATTACAACTCAAGGATTACTTTTTGACGGATTTTAATGCTCAATATGAATTTAAAATAGCCAAACAAGAGGTTAATTTACAGTTTTTATTAAATAATATTTTCAATAAAAAATATGTAAATAATGGTTTTGTTTACTATGGACCATATTATTACGCTCAGGCTGGTAGAAATTTTATGATAGGGGTAAGTTTTAGGATTAAATAACTCAATTCATAACAATGATTTACAAATGATAATTGCCCAATATTGGGTGATTATCATTTTTTTTGTTAATTATGAGGTAATGATTTTATCATAACTGTACTGTATTTCAAATAATTAAAAATTTATTTTGATGCTAACTGATAATGTATTAATTTTATCTCACTAATAAAAAAAAGAATATCTATGAAAAAACTTTATTTCCTTCTTATGTTTAGTTTGGGATACGCAATCAGTTTTGGACAAGCTTTATTAACAATTGTGCAGACCTCTCCAAATTCTGGAATTTATACCATTACTTATAATGATTCTGCTAATGGTTGGGCTTTTTATAATCCATATAGTCAACCAATTGGGGTTTATATGTGGCTTAACCCTACAGATACATCCGGAAATTCTACCTATAATGATTCTTGGGGTAATATTTCAACTCAATTAACTTGGGATGGCACTAATTATAGTGGAACTTTTAATCTTAATACCCATAATTTTAACAATATAGGAGGTGTACTTCCCGCAGGAACTACAGTAAATGAATTGCATTTTCTTTTTACAGAATATCCTTCTGGTAATGGTTCTCATCAGACATCAGATAAGCTTGCCTCTTCTTATGGATTCACTTCTACTACTACAAGTTCTTTAGGAGTTGTAGATATTAATAATTCTAAATTTAAGTCATTTGTTTCGGAAGGTAAACTATATACTTCACAAAAAGGAAACCTAGAAATTCAAGTTTATGATTTTAGTGGTAAGATGGTAAAGAAAATAAAAATAAACAACCTTAATAAGAATGGAATAGAATTGAATCTATCCCAAAAAGGGAAATATATTGTAAAAATTAATAATGAAATAGTAAAAGTTAATTACTAATTCAGACATTTGCTATATAATAAAATTTGGATTATAGATTTTCGTAATCATTTTACTCAAATTGCTAATATAGAGTAAGATTTTGGGGATTTTTAATTTTTTAATTTTATTGTTAAATGTTTTGAAAACCAAGTTCTTATATAGTCTTATTTGTGAGACAATAGTCTTGTTTTTTTTATTTTATGTGATTGTAAATTAGGGTTTTATGATTTTTTTTAATAAATTTTTTTTTTGTGTTTTAATTTTTTTAATTTTAAACTTATTAATCCTAAAAAAAAACATTATGAAAAAAATTTATTCTTTATTAATTTTAATTATGGCTTCATTGGGTTTATACAAAGCTCAAATGACAATTACACAGACAGGTAATGTAGTGAACTTTAGTTATACAATTGATCCTTCTGTTTGGAATTCTACTCCTATAAATTTATACGCTTTTGTAGAATCATCATCTGCAAGTAATGGGCAATTTAAAGAATTATTAGGAGGCTGGCCTGGTACTATGTTATCTGGCACTGGACCATATACAACAAGTGTAGATTTATCTACTTTGTATTCTGCGGGAGTTACCATTTCTGAGATTAAATACATTTATAATTATGGAGGTAATCAAAATCCTAGTTCAGGTGGTTTTAATGCAACTTCGGCAGGTTTTACTCCAGTTACTATTTCATCTACATTAGGTACCATAGAAAACGCTTCAAAAACTAAATCTTTTTTCTCGGAAGGTAAACTTTATATCTCGCAAAAAGGAAATTTAGACATCCAAGTATATGATTTCAGTGGTAAATTGGTTAAAAAATTTAATACCAATAACGTTTCTAGCGGATTAGAACTTAATCTGCCTAGAAAAGGAAATTATTTGGTAAAAGTTAATAACGAGGTTGTAAAAATCGCGTATTAATTACCAACTATAAAAAGATAAGGCTGCTAAAATCTAGCAGCCTTTTTTTGTAAAATAACTCAATAAAAAATGTTAAATTTGTGCCGATATGAATTTAGGACAATATCTTTTTGGTTTCTTGCAAGAAAAAGGACGCGCAGAACTTCCTAATTTTGGAGTATTTTCTCTTCAGAAAAAATCGGCAATTCTAAATGAAGAAGATGCTACACTACTTCCGCCTACCTATGAAATTTTTTTTGAAAAAAATGACAGTACTCTTAATTCTGATTTTGCTAAATATATTTCTGAAAAGTCAGGAGAAAATCTTTTCATTGTTCAGTCAGAATTAAAGGATCAAATACAATCTTGGAAACAAGAACTAGCAGAAAATAAAAAATTTTTGGTAGAAGAGTTGGGTGAATTTTCTGAAGAAAATGGCAGCTTAAAACTTCTTAATACAAGTAATTTTGTGCATAATTCGAATTTTTTTGGACTAGAAGAGATTAACCTGAAAGAAATTAAAGAAAATAAAATAACCTCCGACAAAAAAAATTCAGAAGACGATTATGTTTTTAGTAAGTCTATTCTTTGGGTTTTTCTTTTTATCATTCCAGTTGGTGGGATTCTTTTTTTAGCTCTTACGTATCAAGATAAAATTTTTGGCAAAAAATCTTTTGAGGTGAGTGTAAAAACTTCTACACATAGAATAGAAGAAAAACCTCTAATTAAAAAAGATTCTATCAAGAGTTTTAAAAAAGACTCCTTGAAAACGTCTAAATAAATCTAAAATTTAAAATGAAAAATAGTAAAAAATGTTCAGAATCACATACCGTGATGACGAATATCGTACTGCCAAACGAAACTAATTCTCTTAATAATATGTTCGGAGGTGAATTGCTAGCTAGAATGGACAGAGCTGCTGCAATTGCTGCATCTAGACACAGCCAATCTACTGTAGTTACTGCTTCTGTAAACCATGTTTCTTTTAAACATCCTATTCCAGAAGGTGGGGTAGTAGTGGTAGAAGCACAAGTTTCTAGAGCATTTTCTACTTCTATGGAAATCTATTGTGATGTTTGGTTAGACAACCCAATTACCAAAGAAAAAATTCATACCAACGAAGGAATTTACACTTTTGTAGCGGTAGATAAAAATAATAAACCAGTTGCTGTACCAGAATCAGAACCTGTTACAGAATTAGAAATCGAAAGATATGAAGCAGCACTCAGAAGAAAAGAACTTTCTTTGATTCTTTCCGGAAGAATGAAACCTGCAGATTCTGTAGAACTCAGAAAATTATTTGGTTAGACTATTTTAATTGTAAAGTCGTTGAGTCGTTAAGTTGTAAAACTGCAATTTTATAGTATTTTTTAATTTATCAATGAACGATTTTACGGTTTTACCAATAAACAATTTTACTTTTAAAAAAATGAAAATCCTACTTTTAGATCATAATCATCCGTTAATTACAGAGCAACTTCTAGCCAAAGGTTTTATTTTAGAAGAAGATTTTACGTCGTCTTATGATGAGGTTTTAAAAAAAATTGACCATTATGGTGGTATTATCATCAGAAGTAGAATTCCTCTTGACAAAAATTTTTTAGAAAATGCCAAAAATTTGAAATTTATCGCCAGAGTTGGCGCCGGAATGGAAAACATAGACCTAAAAGCGGCAAAAGAGTTAGGCATAGAATTAATTAATTCTCCTGAAGGCAACAGAGATTCTGTGGCAGAACATGTGGTAGGAATGCTTCTCATTTTAATGAACAGATTATTTATAGCTTCTAATGAAGTTAAAAATGGAATTTGGAAAAGAGAAGAAAATCGTGGCGACGAGCTTCTAGGTAAAACCTTCGGGATTATAGGTTATGGAAATATGGGGAAAGCTACTGCCAAAAGACTTTCTGGTTTTGGGGTAAAAGTAATTTTTCACGATATTTTGCCTGGCTTAGAAGACGAATTTGCTGCACAAGTTTCATTAGACACATTGCAAAAAGAAGCTGATATTTTAAGCCTTCATATTCCTTTAGATGAATCAACGAAGTATTTAGTTGATGAGAATTTTATCTCTAAAATGAACAAAAATTTTTATTTTGTGAATACATCTAGAGGTAAAAACGTGAAGACTTCTGCTTTGGTAGATGCCATCAAGAATGGACAAGTTTTAGGAGCAGCTTTAGATGTTTTGGAATATGAAAAATCTTCTTTTGAAAATTTAGATTCTTCCTCAGAAAATGATGATTTGCAGTTTTTGCTCTCATCAGAAAAAGTGATTGTTACGCCTCATATTGCAGGTTGGACGCATCAAAGCAAAGAAAAATTAGCACAGTTTATCGTAGATAAAATCGTGGCTAAATTCTCTTAGATAGGTGAATTGAGATTCTTTTAGAAAATATTTTATGTTAAATTTGTTAAAAAAATCTTAATATTTCTGCTATTTCAAAAATTTTCTCTCAGAAATAGTAAATTGCTGCATTTTAAAAGCATCACTTACTTATGAAGCAGAAAATTGCCGCAATTTTTATCATTCTATTAGCTTTAGTTTCTTGTAAAAAAGAAAACATAAAAAGCATAAATAACGACTTACCTAATTATGGAAATGTAGAACTAGACGATGTTTTCAGTAAAGAAGATTCTCAATTAATGAATGAATCTGAAATTAAAAATACATTACAATTATACTACGATAGAGTATGGGAAAAAGGTGAATTAAGTGGAGGTTTTTTGGTGGCAAAAGGGGATAAAATTCTCTTCGAAAGATATAGAGGATATGCCAAAGAAAATGACCAAATTCCTATTACACAAAATGTTCCGCTTCACGTAGCTTCTGTAAGTAAAACTCTTACTGCAATGGCGGTTCTAAAATTGGTGGAAGCTGGCAAAATAAAACTGCACCAAAAAGTAACCGATTTTTTTCCGAAATTTCCTTATCCCGAAGTGGAAGTTTTCCATTTGATTACGCACAGAAGTGGTCTTCCTAAATATGAATACGTGATAGACGAGATGAAGCTTAATCCGCCGCATGGTAGATATTTTACCAATCAAGATGTACTAGATTTACTCATCAAAAATAAACCAGAACTCGCCAGAAATATTAACACGGGTTTTATGTATTGTAACACCAATTTTGCTCTTTTGGCGTTAATTATAGAAAAAGTGACTAAAAATTCTTTTCCTGTTGCCATGCAAAAGATGATTTTTCAACCATTAGAAATGAAACATTCTTACATTTTTCAACCAAAAGATTCTCTTAGAGCAGCTCAGTCTTTTTATAACAGAGGTAATAGACCATTCCCTAATGATAAGTTAGACTGGATTTATGGCGACAAAAACTGTTACACTACACCTAGAGATTTATTTAATTTTTCTAAAGCGATGTTTTCGGAAAAGTTTTTAAGAAAGAGCCTCAAAGATTCTATTTTTCAGCCCTATAGTAACGAAAGACCTGGTGTAAACAATTACGGAATGGGCTTTAGAATGAAGAATTTTGACAACGGCGAAAGATTGATTTATCATAATGGTTGGTGGCATGGGAGTAATTCTTCTTTTTCACATTTATTGAAATCCAAAGTAACCATTATTGCCATAGGAAATAGATTTTCTGGTAGAGTGTATTCTGCATTGGCACTTACAGGACTTTTTGAGGATTTTCCTCCCGAAAAAGAAAAATTAGCTAAGGTAATGAGTGATGAAAAAGAACGACCAAAAGAAATTTCTGAACCAAAAGAAGTTTCAGGAGATGTAACTGAGTAATTCTTCGGTAATTATTCTTAATTTTGCTCAAATTTCATTAATGAAAAAAATATTTTTTCTTCTCTTAATTAGTTTGGTGGTGATTTCTTGTGCCAGAGTTGGTTCGCCAGATGGTGGCAAAAAAGATTCATTAGCCCCCAAATTTTTAAGTTCTAATATAGATACCACCAGAATTAATGTGCCTAGAAACATTAAAGAACTTCGTTTAGATTTTGATGAATATGTAATGCTGAAAGATGTAAGCAAAAACTTAATCATTTCTCCGCCTATTAAATATAAAAAAATAATTCCTTCTAATCTTGCGAATAAGTATGTTCTGATTCAGTGGGAAGATTCTCTGAAAGCCAATACTACCTATAATTTTAATTTCGGTAATGCGATTGTAGATAATAACGAAGGAAATATTTTGCCATATTTTAATTTTGCCTTTTCTACAGGAGATAAGTTAGATGATACCTTTATCAGCGGAACAGTAGATGACGCCATGGCTTTTAAGAAGAAAAACGAAACGGCTAAAGACAATAAATATGTGGTAGGATTATACCCCATAATAGACGGTAAAACAGACTTTAAACAAAAACCAAGTTATATTGCAAAAGTAGATGAAGAAAATTATTTTGAACTGAATTATCTGCAAAAAGGTGATTATATTATTATTGCTTTTGATGACGAAAATCAAAATTCTATCTATGATGCGGGCAAAGAAAAAGTAGGTTTTTTAAAAGATAAAATCACCGTTTCTGACAATGTGAAAGGCATAAAATTAAAATTATATCCGTCAAAAAAAATCTTCAAATTTATAGAATCTAAACCTGTTTTTGGCGGTGCAATACTAGCCTTCGAAGGGAATCCAGAGAAATTAGACATCAAATCTATTTCTCCGCAATTGTCTGAATATAAGATTGAACACCAATCAAAATCTGATACCGTAAATATTTGGTTTAATGATGCTCAAAATAAATTTGATGCAAAAGCAACCACACAATTAGAATTTAGTTATGATACTTCTAAAAAGCAAGATACCGTTCGGTTGTATTATAAACCAGTAAAAGACGAATTCAAAATAGAGAACAAAGGCGGAAACTTACTGATTCCTAATCAAGATTTTAAAATCACGGCTAATCTTCCACTTCAATCTATTGATACTAAAGATTGGAAGCTAGAATCTGATAGTGTGGCAGTAAATTTCAAGGCTAAAATTTCGGAGAAAAATCCTTACGAAATATTGGTTTCA
>DDFD01000049.1 GCA_002337005.1 Flavobacteriales bacterium UBA1937
TTACAATGCAGATTGTAGATAACGGGGTAGGGTTTTTAAATAACCAAAATTCTGGTTATGGACTTCAAAATATGCAGAAGAGAATGAAGGATGTAGGGGGTAAATACGAAATATGCAATTCTGAAAGGGGACTCTGTCTTTGTTTTGTAGTAAAAATATAGAAAAAACTACACAAAAGTGTAATTGACTGGTGAAAAAACTAATCCTACATTTGTACCAGAAAATACATAACCGCGAAAATTTAATATTTAAACACAAATGATTTAATCTTTAATAAAGGTCTTCCTATCAAGGAGACCTTTATTTTTTATGAAGAGAATTATTTTGCATCCACATTTGATCCTCTTTTAGTAGCAATCTTGTTTCGAAATTATTGGTGAAAAGCGCACCAGTTCCCAATCCTTGTGGTAGAAGATTTTTTTTGATGTATGTATATTGACAGATAGCATTCAATCCTATATTACTCTCTAAAGCAGAGGTAATCCACCAGTTAATTCCTAGATTTTCTGCAATAGAAATCCATTCATCTGAACCAGAAAAACCACCAACTAATGCTGGTTTTAAAATGATATATTGAGGTTTTATAGTTTCCAAAAGTTTTTTCTTTTCTTCATATTCTATTACGCCTATTAATTCTTCGTCTAGGGCAATAGGAGTAGGCGTTTCTGCGCACAATTTTGCCATCAAAGAATCTTCGGACTTCGGACTTCGGACTTCGGACTTTTTTATCGGTTGTTCTATTGAATGAATTTCGAGTGCTGCCAATTCTTGTAATACAATTTTTGCTTCTTCGTAACTAAAAGCACCATTAGCATCTACTCTTAGTTCAAGGTTTTCTGCGGGGAATTTTTCTCTCAGTTTTTTGATGATTTTTTTCTCTGAATTCCAATCTACCCCTATTTTTAATTTGATGCAATCAAAGCCTTTTTCTAGTTTTTCTTCAATCTGAGATTGCATAAATTCTGAATTTCCCATCCAGATGAGCCCATTGATTTTAATAGAATCTTTTCCCTCTGTAAAATCACTCGGGAAATATAAATCTGAACCGTTTTTTAAATTAAGAAAAGCTTGCTCTAACCCAAAAATAATGGAAGGAAAATGCTTAAGTTCCTTTTTTAGAATTTCAAAATCTTGATTGATATTTTGGCAAAGCCAATTCATTTTTTCTTCATATTCTGGTACGTCATCATAACTTAACCCTCGGAAAATGGCACATTCTCCTATTCCTTTTTTTTCTTCTTTATAAATTTCTAGAATGTAGGTTTCTTTGGTGGTTAAGACACCTCTAGAGGTTCCGCTCGCTTGCTTGAATTGTAAATTATATTTTCGGAAATTGGCTTTCATATCATTTTATTTTCTGACTTCTTCCTATTGCAAAGTACAATATAGAACCTATTATAGGTAAAAAGATAACCACTAATGCCCAGATGATTTTACCATTGGAGTCTCTAAAATTACTTTTTAAAATGTCTATTAATGCAATAATCCACAATATAGATGGTAAGAATATAAATATGAAGACAATGATAAAATGTATCACAGAAAGTGACAAAATAGTTATTGGCATTGGTGTAAAAATTTAAATAAAATTACTAAAAAAATGTAAAAATGCTATAAATTTTAAGATTTTATAAAAATAGTATTTCGCTGGATTAAGGTTTTACTGCTTTGGTCATAAACTCTTCTGCTTTTGTAACCATAGCCGCACTTCCGCAAAAAAACGGAACTCTCTGATGCAGCTCTGTAGGTTGTATTTCTAAGATTCTTCTGTAGCCATCACTGCATTTGCCACCAGCTTGTTCTGCCAAAAATGCCATAGGATTACACTCGTATAGCAGTCTAAGTTTTCCGTTCGGGGAATGGGAGGTAGATGGATAAATATAAATGCCTCCTTTTATCATATTTCTATGAAAATCAGATACTAAGGAGCCTATATAACGCGAAGTGTAAGGTCTGTCTCCTTCTTCTAGTTGACAATATTTTATGTAATCTTTTACCCCTTGAGGAAATTTGATATAATTGCCTTCATTGATGGAATATATTTTACCCGAAGTAGGAATTTTCATATTAGGATGAGATAGATAATAAGTGCCAATGGAAGGGTCTAGTGTAAATCCATTTACACCATTGCCAGTAGTATAAACAATCATCGTAGAAGAACCATAAACTACATAACCAGCAGCTACTTGTTTAATTCCTTTTTGTAAAAAATCTACCATTTGTACAGGTGTTCCAGGTTCTGTAACACGTCTGTAAATAGAGAAAATAGTTCCTACAGAAACATTAACATCTATGTTTGAAGAACCATCTAAAGGATCAATCAAAACTACGTATTTGCTAAGGTGCGCATTATTGGTTGCCTTAATTTCTATGAAATCATCACTTTCTTCTGATGCTATTCCGCAAACAACTTCTCTCTGAGAAAGGGCTTCTATAAAAATATTATTAGCCAAAACGTCTAGTTTTTGTTGGTCTTCACCTTGTATATTTTGGTTTCCGACTTGTCCTATGATATTGGCAATTCCTGCCTTGTTTACTTCTCTGTTTACTACCTTAGAAGCCAGCCTTATAGCACTAATAAGTCTAGAAAGTTCACCACTAGAATACTTAAAATCTTCTTGTTTGTCAATAATAAATTCTCCAAGGGTTTGGAAGGTTTGTTCTGCCATTTTTCTTTTTTTTAGATGTGTTGTAAATTTCGTAAAATTTCCGCAGTTTTCAGTATAATTTTTAAATGAATCATTTGAAAAAAAATTAATAAATTTGAAGGTTTGAAATGTTATAAGGTACAACAATGAAAGTTTTTAAATTTGGAGGTGCGTCTGTAAAAGATGCCGAAAGCGTAAAAAATGTAGCAAAAGTATTAGAAACACAAGGTTTCGAGAAATGTTTATTAGTAGTGTCTGCAATGGGCAAGACTACCAATGCATTAGAAAAAGTAATGGAATATTACTTTAAGAAAGATGATTTCCATAGCGAAATAGAAAAGATAAAACAGTCTCACTTAGAAATTACAAAGGGGCTTTTTGAAGAAAATCATTCTATTTTTAATGAAGTCGCCTTGTTTTTTGATGATTTGGAAGCCTTTTTGAGAAGAAATAAATCTCCGAATTATAACTTTGTTTATGACCAAGTGGTAAGCTGTGGCGAAATGATTTCGTCTAAAATTCTTAGTGATTATCTTAATGTTATAGGTTTTTCTAACGCTTGGTTAGATGCCAGAGATTATATTAAAACAGATGATTCTTACAGAGAAGGTGTTGTAAATTGGCAAGAAACTGAAGCCAATATTTCTAAATTAGGAAAAGAACAATCTTATGTTACTCAGGGTTTTATAGGTTCAGAAGATAACAATTTTACGGTAACTCTGGGTAGAGAAGGTTCAGATTATTCTGCGGCTATTTTTGCGTATTGCCTAAATGCAGATGCAATGACTATTTGGAAAGATGTACCTGGTGTAATGACGGGTGATCCTAGAAAATTTGAGAATGTAACATTGCTTTCTAATATCTCTTATGAAGAAGCAATAGAAATGGCTTACTATGGAGCATCTGTAATTCACCCAAAAACTCTACAACCGCTTAAACAAAAAAATATTCCATTTTATGTGAAGTCTTTTGTAGAACCTGTGAAACCAGGTACTAAAGTGGGGATTTCAGATAAAAATCAGAGCGAAGAAAGTTATATCTTAAAAGAAAATCAGGTTTTGATGAACATTTCGACCAGAGATTTTTCTTTTATTGCAGAAGATCATATCAGTCAGATTTTTAATCTCTTAGCAAAATATAAAGTGAAAGTTTCTCTGATGCAAAATTCTGCCATTTCTTTGGCACTTTGTTTAGAAGATAAATTTGGTAAAATAGATGTGGTACATGAAGAGCTTAACCAAAAATTCAATACAGATTTAGTGAAAAATGTATCGCTTTATACTGTAAGAAATGCTAATTTAGATGAACTTTCTAAAATATATGAAAATAAGAAAGTGCTGCTAGAGCAGATTTCGAAGAAAACAGTACAAATTGTTACAAACTAATAACTAATGAGCCTTATTTCTAAACAAGACCTCATAATGGCTGCAGGGCTTTCTAAGTTTGGTTTTCTGAAGAGACCAATAGCTGCTACTGTAATGAAACTCGTGAAGCTGGATGGTGTCAATAAGCTTTATGATAAACTAAAAAACACAGAAGGGAAAGTTTTTTTTGATCAATTTCTTAAGGAATTGGGAGTTGGTTATATCGCTTATGAAGAAGATTTGGCGAAAATTCCTAAAACTGGACCATTTATTTTAGTGGCTAATCATCCATTAGGCGCTGTAGATGGTATTTTGATGTGTAAAATTCTCACAGAAATAAGACCAGATTTTAAAATAATGGGCAATTTTTTACTCCAAAAAATAGAGCCCATGAAAGATTACGTAATCCCAGTTAATCCATTTGAAGAAAGAAAAGAAGCATATAGCAGTTTAGGCGGAATGCGTGATACGTTGAAACATCTTCAGGAAGGTGGTTGTATAGGTATTTTTCCTGCGGGAGAGGTTTCAAATAAAAATAACGAAATAGGAGAGGTTCTGGATAAAGAATGGGAATTGGCAGCACTTAAACTCATAAAAAAAGCTAAAGTTCCTGTAGTTCCTATGTATTTTCACGCCAAAAATTCTAGAATTTTTTACAATGTAGCAAAGATTCATCCAGATTTGCAGACTTTGATGCTTCCTTCTGAAATGCTCAAAAAGAGGGATAATCCTATTAGGATAAGAATTGGTAAACCTGTTTCTGCGAAAGTAATAGAAGATTGTGATGATGCTAAAGAGCTAGGTGAGTTTCTTAAAAAAAAGGTATATATGATGAGGTCTTATTATGAGAGAAGAAAATCGATAACAGAACTTTTTAAACTCTCTAATTTACCCATAAAATTTCCTTTGAGGCAAGAAGAGCAAATTGTACAAAATATAATAGACGAGACGCCTGTAGAAGATTTATTGAAGGATATTAATGATCTAAAGACTAAAGATAAGCAACTCTTCACCAATGGTAATTACGAGGTTTATTTTACAGAATATGACCTCATTCCTTCACTGATGAGAGAAATAGGAAGGCAAAGAGAATTGACTTTTAGAGAAGTAGGAGAAGGTACTAATCTTCCGTTTGATTTAGATAAATATGACCAGCATTATCACCACTTAATTTTATGGGATAGTGCCGCCAAAAAAATAGCAGGTGCATACAGAATGGCTCTAGGTGCGCAGGTGATGAAAAAACATGGCATAGATGGTTTTTATATCAGTTCATTATTCGAGGTAGATCAAGAATTGCGCCCGTTTTTCCGAAAAGTGATAGAAATGGGAAGGGCATATATAACTTCTGAATATCAACAAAAACCCTTGCCTCTTTTCTTACTTTGGAGAGGTATTGTACATGTTTGTCTTAGAAATCCTGAGCATAAATTCTTAATGGGAGGTGTAAGCATCAGTAACAGATTTTCCGATTTTTCTAAATCTTTGATGATTGAGTTTATGCGTTCTCATTATTATGATTCTGTAGTAGCTCAATATGTGCATCCAAAAAATGATTATAAGGTAAGGCTTAGAGAGAAGGATAAAAGTCTATTTTTCGAGGGATTAGATAATGATTTGAATAAATTTGATAAACTGATTGATGATTTTGAACCTCAGATGAGGCTTCCTGTTTTAATTAAGAAATATATTAAGCAAAATGCAAAAGTGATTGCATTTAATGTAGATCCTAATTTTAATGATGCTATAGATGGGCTAATGTACATTAGGATAAGTGACCTTCCGGAGAGCACTATTAGACCAGTTTTAGAGGAATTAAGTGAGCAATTAAAAGAAGCGGAAAAATAATTCTATTGAAAATCAGTTACTTTAAGTTAAATGATGAAAAATAATATGAAAATAGTTGCGTGATATATAAAAAGTGATTACTTTTGCACCACTTTAACACAGTGATGAAACAATAAATGGTTTCTTAGCTCAGTTGGTAGAGCAACGGACTGAAAATCCGTGTGTCCCTGGTTCGATCCCTGGAGAAACCACAAGCCGCTTCTTTCGAGAGGCGGTTTTTGTTTTTTAGAGTGGGCAATAATTCTCTATTGAACCCATATATTAGATTCAAGAAATAAATGAATTGATAAGACTACTTTTAATCTATTTTATAGTAGTCTAAAATAAATTCTAAATTCTTTGCAATTATCTGTGTTGTGAAAAACTAAAGTCCAAAAAATTTTAGAATAATTTTCTGCAATATTTCAACTTTTTTATCAGTAAAATATATCAAAGAAATTTTTCACATTTTTATCGTTTTTTATTATAAAATAATTTCTTTTGTAATTCTAATAAAATTTGGTTTTTTTTTATTTAGTTTATAGCACTACAAATTTCAAAAATATTAAAAAAGTTTAAAGGATGTATAATGTAACATTTTTTTCAAAAAAAAGACTATTTCAATATGATAAATGATGAAACTTTTAACTTTTTCTGCTACAAATTAAGCGAAGTTTATCCTATGCACGATATTGATAGGGAACTTTGCTGCCAATATTTTGAATATTTTGAGTTGCCGAAAAATACTTTATACGAAAAACAAGGGGAGATACCTCAGTATCAAAATTATATTTTATCAGGCTTTATGCGAAAATTTTATACCGATGTTGATGGAAATGAAATAACGGTAGAAATTAACAGCGAACCTCGTTTTGTAGCTTCCTATATGAGCTTGATGGAGAGAAAGCCTGCAACAGAAAGTTTGCAAACGATAACGGACTGCAAAATGTTAAGGATTAAGAGAGATGATATGGATGTTGTTTTTGAAAAAGGAATTTCGGTAAAACAATATACCATTCAATTGTTTCAAAATATTATTGAAGAAAAGAATAAAAAAGCAGTAGAGTTAGCCACTTTAACAGCTGAAGAAAGGTATCTTAAATTACTGAAAGAAACACCACAGTTAATTCAAAATGTTCCTATACAATATATTGCATCCCTGTTAGGAATGAAACCAGAAAGCTTGAGCAGAATTAGAAAGCGGCTCAACAAATAATATCAAAATCTTCTATATTTTTAAAGTTTTTTGTTTTCCTAACAAAAGTCAAGTGCATTTCATTACAAATTAAATCATATTTGTTTAAAATGAATTTTAGAATGCCAAGTTTTAATTTAAATAGTTCTGAAAATAGAGCGATTAATTGTCAATTATTTGAAAATGATTCTTCAAGTACCATTCTAATTATTGTTTCTGCAATGGGCGTGAAACAATCGTTTTACAAAAATTTTTCCGAGTTTGCTGAAGCCAGTGGAATTTCTGTGATTACTTTCGATTATTCAGGAATCGGTAATTCGTTGAATGGGAATATAAAAAATTATAGAGATTCACTTTACAGTTGGGGAAATAAAGATTTAGAAACTGTAATTAAATATTCGATTGAAAAATTTCCGCATCATAAGAAGGTAATTATTGGTCATAGTGTAGGTGGACAATTAATTGGTTTGGCTCCTTCCTCAGTGCATTTGGATAAAATGATATTGATATCCGCACAATCTGGTTTTTGGGGATTTTGGAAAGGTTTTGATAAAGTAAAAATGTTTTTGAATTGGTATTTGTTGTTTCCGACTCTTACCTATTTTATCGGATATATGCCTTCAAAAAGATTCAGCAAAATGGAAAACTTACCAGCGAATGTAGCTAAAGAATGGGCAAAGTGGTGTAGGAATCCCAATTATTTATTTGATTATTTTTCAGAAGAAAAGACTTTTTTTAACAAGATAAAATGTGCAGCTACTTCGATAAGTTTTGATGATGATTTTTTTGCTCCTAAGAAATCGGTGGATTGGTTGAGCCAAAAATTCCAAAACGTTACATTGAAAAGGAAGCATTTTTTTCCTAACGACTTTAATGTTACTAAAATTGGACATTTTGATTTGTTTAAAAATAATTTCAAAAATAGCATTTGGAAGTTTTTATTAGAAGAAATTAAAAATTAAAATATGAATCTTAACAAACAATTTGGTGAAAATGTAGAAGGATACATTATTCCTGTATTAAATAATCGCGAAATAAGGGCAACAGCAGGAATTATGTTTCTTATGGCTTTTATTTCTTTAATACTAATTCTCAGCAACGGAAATTTTGTGCCCGTAAAATATGTATTGTCGGTTTTTGTATTAGAGTTTTTCATTCGCTTATTTATTAATCCTAAATATGCGCCGCTATTAATTATTGGCAGAATCATCGTGAGCAATCAAAATCCTGAATTTGTAGGCGCGGAACAGAAAAAATTTGCTTGGTATATTGGTTTTACGATTTCGGTAATTATGTTTTTTCTTTTAGTAATCGTAAATGCATTTAGTCCGATTACAGGTTTTGCCTGTCTCATCTGTTTAATATTGATGTTTTCAGAATCTGCTTTCGGAATTTGTGTCGGGTGCAAATTGTATGGTTTTATCAAAAAGGATAAAGCACAGTATTGTCCCGGAGAAATTTGCGACATTAAGCAGAAGTATGAAATTCAGAAAATTTCAATAAAGCAATGGGCTGTTATTTTTGCACTCTTATTATTTATTGCAATATTATATATATTCTTTCAGGAAATTTTCACACTAAAACCTCATCGACTTTTTTAATATGGAACCATCAAAAAAAACAGCAAGAATTGCAGGAATTCTTTATTTAGTTGTAGTAATCACAGGAATGGTAAGTTTAGGATATATCCCGAAACAATTGATTGTTTGGGAAGATAAAGTGGCGACTTTCAACAATATTCTTAAAAATGAAAGCCTTTTCCGGCTCGGGATTTTTTCGAGCGTGATTTGTTATTTGGCGTTTATTTTCTTGCCTTTGGTTTTAAGGGAATTATTTAAAACCGTCAATAAGTTTGTGGCTAATGCAATGGTAGTATCGGTATTAGTAAGCATACCTATTTCGTTTTTTAATTTATATAACAAGTATCTTATTTTAGATATAATTCATCAAGAAGGATATCTGAAAATTTATAGTGAATCTCAACTGCAATCTTTGGTAATGTTTCACCTTAACCAATATGAATACGGAATTTTCATCGCCACGTTTTTTTGGGGACTTTGGCTGTTTCCTTTTGGTTATTTGGTTTACAAATCTGGCTTCATTCCAAAAGTATTCGGAATTCTTTTGATGTTAGGTTGTTTTGGCTATATCATAAATTTTTCGGGAAACACTTTGTTTGCCCATTATCAAGATTGGGGAATTTCAAAAATTATAGGTAAAATTCCTTCTGTTGCAGAAATCGGGATTTGTTTATGGCTTTTAATCGTTGGAATTAGAAATTCAAAAAAGATAGAATATGAAAAGTGAAAAATTAGCATTTGAAGATTTTACAGTGAATATCAAAATTTTACTTTCCGGATTGTGGACTTCGGTAATGTTTCTCTACATCTACGGAGACTATTTTGAATTGTATGTTCCGAAAAAAGTAGAAGGATTGCTCAGCGGAAGCAATCTTCTGGATACGCCTTACAAATTGCTGTCTGCAACCATACTTCTCGCCGTTCCTTCTCTAATGATTTTTCTCTCGTTACTATTAAAGCCTAAAATCAATAGAATTTTGAATATTTCTGTTGCAGGATTTCTTGCGATTTTTACATTTATGGTGGGCGTTTCTTCCATTTCGGAATGGAGAATTTTCTATGTGATGCTTGCTTTTTTAGAAAGTACGCTCACTATCATTATTGTTTGGAAAGCTTGGACTTGGAAAAAAATCAGCTTAGAGTAATCTTCATTTACAGGAAAGTGTATTTTGTAGATAAAAAGTGAATTCCATTCAATTAAAATGTATTTTAAAATCTCAAATCTAAAGTAATATGAAAAAGTTTGTGTTCTTCTATCTTTTGGTATTGTTTGAATTAGGTTTTGCTCAAACAAAAATACTTCCTGGCGACAAATCACTGAATATTAATTTGATTAAAATATGGAATTCTACAATGGGATACTATTTTGTGAAAGATGGAAATCCTATAGAAATTTGTACCTACCAAACAGAAGTCGGTACTAATAATGACCAACTTATTTTTAATTCAAATTTAATCTTCCTGAAATCGGATAAACAGTGGAAAGAGCATATTATTTTGGATAAAAACACACTGAAACCAATCAGCAGAAAATCTGAAAGAGAAACCCGAACATTTGATATCAAGTATGCAAATATTAACAAAGGAGACTATTTTGATATTGCTACTTATCCTTTGGTTCTTTGTGCGCTGCCTTTAAATTCGGGATATAAAGCCACAATTCCTGTAATTGATTATGATTCTGCCAATAAGGATAAAATCCAAAACGTAAATGTTACCGATGTTAAAAGCAACGTTTACAATTCTGAGCTAACAGGAGAGCATCAGGTTTGGAAGGTAAGTGTAAAAGAAGAAAGCACGGGTAATTTGTATGATTATTTTATTGATAAAGTTTCTCGTAAAATCTATAAAATTACAGTCTCATCAAACGGCAATAACTTAATGTTGGTGGATAGGGAAACCGATTTCAATCCTTTCAAAAATACCTTTGATAAAGAGGCTACTCTGAAAATGCTTACCAAAGGTAATTCTGTCATTTTGGGAGAAGCATTTGCAAAAGACGACCGTTCTGGCAGAGATGACAGCAAAATTAGAATTGATATCCTAAATGTCAATAAAAAACAATTTGCGCCGAAAGGAACTAAAGTCACTTTATTACCATATACAGAATATTTTAAGGAGTGGATGGAGTTGAACAAGAAGCAGGCAAAAATAAAAGGGGCCAAACCAATTCCATTATCAAAAGAAGCTCAATCGTGTGTTCTAACAACGCAGATATATGATGACAAAGGAAATTTTGAATTTACAAACCTTACAGAAGGCGAATATTTTGTTTTTATCTCTTTTGGCTATACCGATACGTTTTCGAGAAGGGAAATTACGGGGACTTCTGATGTCTATATTAATGGAAATTATGCAGGGACTCAACTCAATACCGACGTATTTACCTATGCCCAAGCTGGAAACGCTAATTTTCAAAAAGTAGTTACCATAAAATCAAATGGTGAAACGGTTAAAATAAAACTGAAACGATGGTAATTTATCAATAAGGAATTTTTTAAAGAAAAAAAATAAAATCATCATACTTATTGTATTTTTTTTCAAATACAAAATGGTATGAAAGCTTAATTACTTGTTTTTCACTAGAAGAAATTAATATACTATTAACAAACAAAATATACAAATATCTTATGAAGAAGTTCCTAACCAATCTACTTATAGCAGTGACAACACTTACATTCTTTTCCTGTAGGGAAGAAAAATACATTGACGAACCGGGAAACTTGGTTCCAAAAACCGTAATTGAAGACAATTCACTTCCATCTATTATTGTAAATAATATAAAATTACATTCGGAAGCGTTCGGAAATCCTGCTAATACGATGATTGTTGCTGTTCACGGTGGACCAGGTGGAGATTACAGATATATGCTGAATTGTAAAGAATTGGCAGATAAAGGTTATTATGTAGTGTTTTATGATCAACGTGGTTCTGGTCTTTCACAAAGACTTAACAAGGAAGAATATACTGGAAAAGGAGAAGAAGCATTAGCATTAGAGGAAATATATAAAGAATTAAAAGGTGTTATTGAACATTACAGAACAAGTTCTACACAAAAAGTAGTACTTCTGGGGCATTCTTGGGGAGGTATTTTAGCCAGTGCCTTTGTAGGGAAATTTCCTAATGAAATAAACGGACTAATTGTTTGTGAACCAGGTGGTCTAAAATGGGCAGATTTAGAAAATTATGTGAAAAACTCAAGGTCTTTTAAACTTTGGAGCGAAATTTCTAATGATGCAACTTATATAGATCAGTTTATGACAGGAAAAGAAAATCAACACGAAATTCTGGATTATAAATTAAACATTTTAGCCTCAAAAAATGATATAACAGGCGAAGATAATACATTGCCACAAAGTTTTTGGAGATCTGGAGCAGTAATGAATGTAGCACTTTATGATATAGGTGAAAAAATAAAACCAGATTTTTCATTAAATGTAAAAAATAATTCACCCAAAACACTTTTTTTCTATAGTGAAAATAATAAGGCTTATACAACAGATTGGGCTAATAAAATAGCAACATCATACAGTTCAGTAGTGTTACAAAAAATAAATGGAGTAGGGCATAATGGAATCATTAGTGATAAAAATGCTTGGCATCAGCAGACAATGCCGAAAATTCTTCAATACATTCAATCTTTATAAGCATTAAACAAAATTTCTATGAAATTCTTAAATAAAATAATCTTTACAATCACATTATTGTTGTCATTTTATTTACAGTCGCAAATCATAAATTGGGAAAATTCGCCTCAGAATAATATTGCCAATATAAATTTCGGAACCGAGTACGGATTAGTAACTGGACTAGGCTATGGATGTCAAATATCTAATAGAAAATTTCCTTACTTGTTGAATACAGAAATATCAATTCCTTTTGGCGAGAAAAAATTAGACGATTTCAAAATAAAGTTGGGTGGTCAAATGAGAGTAATGAAGTTAAATAATTTTAATATAAGTATAAAACTACAGGGTATCTTTAGAGTTTACAATAATGATTTTGTTAAGATTTCTAATTTTGGTAGTGATTTCTCCGCAACAATTGGTTATTATAGACAAAAATGGTTTACAGGTGCTGAATTTGGTTTTGATAAAGCTATTGTGTCTCATTATAAACATACAGATTTATATAAGTCAAATTATCCGGAAGTAAAAGATGGATGGTATGAACCTTCAGTGGGAGGCAACTATTATTATAATCTTAAAGGGGGATATAGTTTCGGAAAAAATGATATTACAATTGCAACAGGCAAGATCATTTCTCAAGATTTTAAGACCAAACCTATATTTCCAATTTTTACTCAAATTGGCTATAACATAAAATTTTAGGAAATGTTAATATTTCTAAGAAACTACGAATTGATTAAATAAAAGAAAAATTAGACTCCAAAATATTTTAATTAAACTATCTGAACAACTCAACTTTATTGAATTAGAAGTTGATAATATTGTTTTTAGATGTGAGAAATCTATTGAAATAGTTCTTAAAAGTATTGTAAAGATAAAAGCGTTGGTAATAAAATCTGGTTTCAAAACCGAACAATAAAAAATTACCTTCTTCAAAGAAATAAAACCACAATTTATCTCAAAACTAATTTACTACAATTCGCTCTATAAAATTGAAACCAAAAAGCCTTTCGGAAGTCCAAGGATTTATGGAATTTCTCAAAACCTTTCCGGCATTTCCAGCCCTTCCAAATTCCAAGCCGTTTTCTAGTGTTCTTTGAAATGCGGGATCGTTTTTAATCCTGTCCGCAGAAACACCGCCTTTTTCCCTTGCAAGATAACCGTCTTGAGATTTATAGAAAGTAATTCCGCCGATGGTGCTGTCTAATTTGATGATACTTTTTTGTCGTGCCATTTTCTTAAATTTTAAAATTGATTTTTAGAATGATTAAAGGCTCATCCTCTCAAACCTTGGTGAGTTCACACCACAAAATTTGAAATAATCAATCTATCATACAGAAGCCTTTCAAAACACATTTTTCCGAAAACGGAACATTATTCCTTATGTTTTGAAAAAGTATTATTTATATTTTGTGCTACGATATGCCACAACTTACCCAAAAGTATAGGTAAAACATAAATAGTATATAAAAACAAGACCTCAACGCCTTTGTATTTACCCGAAAGATATTGCCAAAATCACAGGAAAGAGCGAACGTTTCTCACGTGACCTTATCCAAAGAATTCGCTTTAAGTTAGGCAAAGAGGAACACCAATTTATCACAATTGAAGAAGTCTGTATATATGCAGGTTTGGAGGAGGAAAAGGTAAAGAAATTAATTAGGGATTAACCTAATCATTTATGGCATAGGTAAAGGGAATTTCTTATATTTGTAGTAATAAGATTTGAATAAAATTGTTGTATTTCACGAGGTGGAATATTCGATTACCTTGAAAAGCTCCATTTCTTTAATGCCCTATAAATAGGCAATAAGAAAGAAATCATATATTCCTGAAGAAATCACTTTGAAATGTACAATTTCAAGCAAATGCCCTTAAATCATATGATTTAGGGGCTTTTTGTTTTTATTTGATATCAAAAAATATCAATTTTTCTCAATTCGTGAGGTGACCTATTCGGTTGCCTTTTAATTTTTAGCATTATAGATAACCGAATTCACTAGAACTAGAGGTTTTTCCAATAGCTATACGTGAAAAGCATAGACAGAAATGGTAGTAATTATAAATAAGAATGTTTTTTCATCATGATATAATTTTAAATTTAGAGATTCAAGAGCAGTAGGAAAACCACTGCTCATAGAGAATCTGTCTTTCTTTGTGTATTATTAATTAGGACAAGCTTGAGAGCTGATACAATGCCATGTAAAACTAGAACCACCATTATTTGAAGTATAAATTTTCAAACAATTATTCGTGGCATCGTAAACCATCATTCCTTCCACTGGATTAGTAATTACCAATGTTGTCCCATTATCTGCAACAGGCTGATTGCTTGCATTGAATTTAACTCTATTGATTACAAAGCCTTTTGTTTTTGCCTCCAAAACAGTCCAGGCACTTTGTCTTACCATTGGCCAGTTATCATTTTCAGCACCAGCTCTTCCCAGAGAAGTAATCCCGTGTTTAGAAGGATAAGTATTTGCTGGATCTATTATTGCTGGTTTGTAACAGAAAGAGTTGTTACATTGAGAACTGACAGCAGAATTCTGAGAATCCCCCACACTTTGTCCACTTGCTCCCACAATATTAGGCACGCCATTAGCATCTACACAAGTATTGTTTGCACAAAGATTCCGATTAGCTGCAGCCGAACCTGTTCCCACGCTTAAAACGCCTCCAGCATTTACCAATTGAGATGTTGTAATATTAGCCCCTCCTTCTATTGCATCAAGACAGCCATCATTATCACTATCTAAATCTAATTGATTCGGGATTCCGTCACCATCTATATCACAATCTATCTGTACTCTTGGTCTTATGTTTTCACTTGTACCACCATTACCATTAAGGGCGTGAACTGTATAGCCAATTTTTACGATACGTTTTGTTCTATCTACACCATTCAGCGTAAGACTTCCAGTTGAATTTGGTCCTGCGCCTGAATTAAAAGCTTTTGCTCCATTTATTGTTGAAGTGGTAATATTACCTGTTATACCAGCCAAACTAAAATCGAGATTACTTAGCCTTACACCATCTTCATAAACGACAAAGAAATTTCCGAAGCTAGAGCCATTATCCAAACCTCCCAAAGCAAAATCTACGTTGTCACTTGCAAAGTATACCGGGTTGCTAAAATTAATTGACATTTCTTTGTTTACTGCTCCTGTAGCATCGCCATAATGCCAACCGATAAAATAATTTGCAATAGCAGGTGTTATTGTTGCTGTTGTAGGAACTACATTAGCCCCACTTACCGTAGTAACTGTAGAAGTTTGACCAGCAAAAAAATCAGTAGATATAGCAGATTTACATATTTCTGAAGTATCTAAAATTCCGTCATTGTCGTCATCGAGATCCTGCCAATCAGGAATGCCGTCACCATCAGAGTCTAAACACTCACTGTAGTTTGTTGCAATTCTAGAACCTCCTATACCTTGTCCTGTTCCTGCAATGGTTGGAACTCCCATTGTGGTTGCTGTGTTTCCTACAGTGTTTCCCAAGTTAGTGGTTACCGAGCCTGCAGTTCCTGTATAACTACCACCGGTATTTCCTCCAGACATAGATGAGTTTACCAGATTAGATGTTGTGAATGCAGCATCGCCTTCTATAGCATCCGGGCAACCGTCTCCGTCTGAATCTAAATCTAAATCATTTGGAATCCCATCTTGATCGGTATCGCAAGTTTTTAAAGCAAATAAAGAAAACGCCACAGCATCTCCAGAGTTTATATTTGTACTATTAATAGTAATACTACTTACTAAAGAGTCACCCTGCCCTTTGAGTAAAATTCTTTGATTATCGGTTCCATCGTGGGTCATCACTCCGGTAATAGGATTAAAATTTAAATAAGGGGCGGTTCCGGATAAACCGTAAATTATAAGTGATGTAAATTTCCCATTAGGATTTCCGCCATTTATTTTAAAGCTAATAGAAGAATTATTGCCCGCAGGATCTAAATCAGTTAAATAGAAAGCTATTTCTTTAGCTTTAACCGGCGTACTAAAGGTGTAGGTAAAATTGTTAAAATTACCATTAACCACATATCTATTTTCCGCGCCACTATTATTGACATAATAATAATGTTTCCCGTCATTAAAGGTACTGTTTGTAGCTTGAGTGGTTGATGTACCTAAATTTACTGTAAGATTAGAATTGGTATCTCCTTTCCAAACACCATTAGTATTTTGAGCTAAAAAACCTGTGCAATTTTCATTAATATCAAGAATGCCATCATTGTCTAAATCCAGATCTACCCAATCAGAAATTCCATCTCCATCAGAATCTAAACAATCATTTTTAGAAATATCTTGCGAGTTGCCAATACCCTGTCCAGCAGCTCCAACAATCGTAGGAATACCATTTGCATCTACAGTAACTCCAAAATTTTGATTGGGTGTTTGTGATGAGATTGTTCCTGTAGCAGTGGTTAATTGAGAAATTGTAAAATTTCCTGTGCCTTCTATTGCATCTGTGCAACCGTCTCCGTCGCTATCCAGATCTAAATGATTTGAAATTCCGTCGCTGTCAGTGTCCAAATATATTGGTAAAGAACATAAACTATCAAAACCTACGGAATTATTACTTCCTGCGCCTCCTGTAGACGCTGTAAAGCCGAAATAGGCTGAATTTCCCGCTAAAATAGTTTCAACAGCATTGGTTCCGGTTGTGGGAAAAGTATAATTGGTAACAGGAGCTCCATCAAATGTATAAGAAAGATTTCGGGTTACAGAATTCCAATTAATTATCACATCGTGCCATAATCCGTCGTCCACTGTTCCGTCGCCTAACTGTCCATCACCTGCCAATTTGCCCGCATTGATCCAGGTACCTGTAGTTCTGATGCTTCCGTGGTCAAAAGAAGGATCACAATTTGCTCCGTTGTTGGCATCATTTGTACAACTGTTTACGAAGGTGTCTAATTCCAAGGCAATTCCATTAGCAATTCCTCTTGCTCCAAGACCTTGCCCATTAATCCCTGATGCTAACTGCCCAGCCGGACTATTATGAAAAACAATAGCAATACCGTCTGCATTTGATAATAAAGCTTTTGTAGATAAGGTGAAACTTTTTGTAAAATCTACCTTACCATAAGACCAAACTTGTCCATTTTGAGAACCTCCATTAGTTAACCTGAATTGATGTACAGGTCCACTGGAAGGGCTTGCAATTATGGTAGCGTTATTATTGGCTTTGAAAATCTTATCTGCAGTAGTATCAAGACCATTTTCTATACAATCTAAAATACCATCATTGTCATCATCAAGATCCTGCCAATCCGGAATACCATCTCCATCAGAGTCTTTGCAGTCTTTAATTGTATCTAAAGAATCACCAATACCTTGTCCGCTTGCTCCAACTGTTGTAGGGATACCATTGGCATCTACTGAAATTCCAAAGTTTTGATTCGGAGATTGTGATGTAAGTGTACCAGAAGCAGCAGTTAACTGTGAAGTGGTATAATTACCCGATCCTTCTACAGCATCTGGACATCCATCGCCATCACTATCTAAATCCTGAAAATTCGGGATCCCATCACCATCAAAATCTGAACAAGAAATAAGTTGTACAGATTCAATCGATAGATCATCTGCATTGGTAGAACCCGAAGTGAATCTTATCTGAAACTCTCCACTAGAAGGCAAAGATGAAGGTAATGAAACAATTACGTTTGAAGGAGTAGAATAAACTCCGGTTGAAGCTATGGAAGGCAAAGTGCTAATGTTGGTAACTGCGCCATTATTTCCAGTTACAGTCGGGATGCTTCCTGCAACGCCAACTCCTGTATCAATCGTTGCATATACGGTTCCATTGTAGAGGATTTCTGTAATTAGTCTTCCTGAAGCAGCAGCATTATTGGTGGTAAGCCATCGAACGTTATTCAGATTAATGGTGCTTCCAAAAAATACACTTGATACGGTTTGTTTTACAGTTGTAACCGCATTATCAGCATCAAATTGCAATCCTCTTGTATTTAAAGCAAAAGAACCTGTTGTGGTCCAATTCGGAATAGTGGCTCCGGAAGTAGGAAATATTCCCGTTGTAATTTTGTTTGATGCCTGACATTCATCGGCGTCTAAAATTCCATCGTTGTCATCATCTAAATCTAACGAATTAGTGATTCCATCTCCGTCAATATCAGAACTTTGTGCCGATAATTGCTGGAAACTTGAGAAAATCATTATTAATACAAATACTGCTTTTACAAAGTAGTCTCGGGCAGAAGATGTATTTTTCATAACAAATTTGATTCTTGGTAGTTTCATTGAGTTTATTTTAGAATTTTTTAGTTTATAAAGTCATTCTGATGTTTTAAATATCTTTTTACAGACTTACCTGAATTTCACCTTCTTAATCATTTGCATCTACGGCATTCTCAAAAACCGATTATCTTTTTTGAATTAATCTAGGTTCGATAATTTTTTGCCCAAAGCAGGAAGTTTTTGATAGGGCTTTCTATTCCCTAATATTTTCATTATGTATTGTTAATTTTTTATGTTTTTATATAATTAATCTGAACCTCATCCAGGATGGAAGTCTATCGTTCTATTTGCACTTCATTTAAAAATAAAACCTGACATAATTTTAAACTCTAAAAAAATGTTATTTTTATTTAAATATTTCAACGAAAGTAAAACAATCGCACATTATTATTAAACAAATAATCTAATTATAGAGAATAGTATACTTTTGCTATTTCTATTGTTAGCATTTGTCAATAAAGCACTAAGCAAATGTTTGAGAATATGTGGAAAATCATATTTTATTTTCTTTAGAGACAAAGTATCTTTTCTTCAATCTACTTAATGAGGTAGGATGAATTCCTAAGTAAGAAGCAAGATCTTTGGATTTTACATTTAAAATTAATTGAGGGTTTTTCTGCAAAATTTCCACATATTTTTCTTCGGGAGATAAGCTTAGAGATGTATAAAAATTACGGTAAATTTCTACCGCTGTTCTTTTCCAATACATAAGAAGCAAGCTGGCAATATTAGGATGTGATATAATTGTTTCCTCTAAATCATCATAATTAAGCAGAAACATACTCGTCTCTTCTAATGTTTCGAAAGTGAGACTGGAAGTACGATTAAGCGCCAGAGTGTCTATTGAACCATAAATTCCGTTATTCTGAACAAACCAAACCGTTCTGTTATCCTTATTATAAACTCTTATCAATCCTTTCAGGATTATCCCAACCTGCTTTATCTGCTCTCCTCTATGAAGTAAAATTTTATCTTTTGGAATGGTGACAAATTGAACCAACTCTAAGAGTTTTTCCCTGTCTCTTGAATCTAAAAAATCATTCTGATCAAAATATTTATCTGAAAAATCATTTAATGTCATAGTAATCTTGATATCCGATTTAGCAATACTAATTTTATAGTTAATGATTATGCTATTTTTAAAGTTTAAATTCATTTAACTTCTAATAGTTTTTACTACATAGTTTTACCTAAAAATTATTTATAGCTTATTTTAAATATTATTATTTTTATTAATTCAAAGAAAAACCTTCAGCTAAAAAGAATGAAACCTGAAAAGATCTCTAAAAAACACATTTGACATTTTTAGACTGAAGGCAATATCGATTAAACCAATTTTAAGGCTTCCAAAATGACCAGTTAGTGCCATTAAAGACCGCCAATTGTCTGTTGGTGGTATCATACACCAACATCCCTGCTGCCGGATTTTTAATATTAAGATGTGGTTCTGCCACTTTTGGTAATATCATAGCCTTATCTGTATCTGTGAGAACTAAAATTCCGGGAGTAGTATCCGTAGCTCCATTAGTACCAATGGCTGCTTTTGCAGCAATAAGCTCTGTTTTAGCATCTTGTAAAGCAGTACTTGTAGTCCCATTTCCATCTACGCTTAAATCGAACCAAGTTCCTAATTTTTTGTATTTTACCTTATGATCAGAAGTATCATAGACAATAGTTCCATCCACCACCGTATTAGTACCAGTATATCCAGTAATAAAAGGTGAGGTATTACTCGTTCCGGTAACCCAAGGAAGTACCATTCCTTTTTTTTCCGTAGTATCTGGACCAAACTCTAAAGAAATTCCTGGATTAGGAGTTACGTTATCAGATAGTTTTGTGATTTCAGATTTCCCAATCGCTACTTGTGAAAAAGTGAATTTGGAAATTACAATCAATACTAAAATGAGTGTCTTTTTTTTCATAGCTGTAATTTTATATTTGTTAGATTTTGTGATTTATTGCTATTATTTATTCTTTTTTTAATTTTATTAGCAGTAGAAATTTTCTGCTGCTTTTTAAATATTTCCTTACTTTAACTTTTTACTGAGGACAAGCTTGTGTACTCATACAATGCCAAGCGAAAGAGGAACCTCCATCATTAGAAGTATAGACTTTCAGGCAATTGTTGGTGGTATCATAAACCATCATTCCTTCAACAGGAGAAGTGATAACAAGGGTAGTTCCATCATCTGCTACTGGTTGATTGCTAGTATTGAATTTTACTCTGTTTACTACAAATCCTTTTGTTTTAGCTTCTAGTGCTGTCCAAGCGCTTTGTCTTACCATAGGCCAATTGTCACTGTCTGTACCTGCTCTTCCTAAAGAAGTAATGCCGTGTTTTGTAGGATAGGTATTGCCTGCGTCTAAAACTGCTGGTTTGTAGCAAAATGCCTCTCCAATTTTTATGGATACTGTAGGGCTATAGCAAATTGCTAAGCCATCATAAAATGATATATAATATGTAGTACCTGCAACTAATGGTGTTGAATTTGATAATTTATTAGCATCTGTTGCAATTGCATCAGAATGTATTGTAAATATAGTACCTGCTGGTTTGTTACTAGCTGTTAGCAAGTTAATTAAATTACCTACCGTAGAAGGTAATACTGTAATAGTAGGATTTGTTAAAACCGGCGAATTAGTTCCTGATTGACAAGTAACACAAGCCCAGTATGTATTGTTTGGAAGTTGCAATCCTACAGACACTCCTCCTGTTGGGAAATGTAGCTGAGAGCCTGGTGCACTCGGTGGGGTATTTGCATCTGCATTGATATAAAATAATTGCATTAAAGTCCCAATATATCCTATTCTGTAGAGCTTACCATCTGGCGCTATTTTGATGGCAGAAACTGATGCCGGAATTGGATCTAATGAGGTTGTGGTTTTATTTATTAAATCATAGTATTTTAAAACCGAATTTCCAGCAGAAATATTGTCGGTATAATAAATATATCTTGCATTGGGTGATAATGCCGCACTATATCCTGTGAATGATTTATTAGTGCTTGTACTGGTAACATATACTTGCCAATTCCCTAACACTCCAGTAGATGGATTAAAATTAGCCAAACCTATTTTGCTCATCCTTGCAATAAGTACTTTAGCAGGATTTCTTGGATCCCAAGATATGAACGAACTGCTTGTAGTAACACCTGATGCGTCATTAGGTACATCTATTGAGGAAACAGGAGTAGCAATGAACCCTGAAGCTTTTGAATACAAAAATGATTTTACTTTTTCATCTGGCGTATTTACCAAAACCCAATAATCTGTCCCATTTGTATGAGGTATTACTTCAAGAGCTTCATAAACCGAAGGGACACGTGCAACTTTATTAGAAATCACATTAGTTTCAAGATTATACTTAGAACTATATAGACTACCAATTGTGTTATTTGTTCCATTTCCGAAAATAATAAAATCTCTTCCCAGAACACCTTGCGGATCAGGTATAGCTGCAGCCGCTTCCTCAGATCCATTACTACCACCAGCTGAACCTGTAGCCACTGCACCATCTGACCCTCTAAAAATTTTATTACCATCTGTTACAAAAAGTAATTCCCCAGTTATAGGATGTGTAACAGATGTACTAGATTCAGAACTTGTATTAATATCGCCTTGACCATAAGTCCCATTTGCGGGAATATTAAGTACAGGTGATCCAGTTTGAAAATTTATCATTACTTTATTTACAGCATATGTTAACCACCAAGTTTGCTGTGCAGCATATGGATCTGGCGGGCAAGTGGTAGTAATACAGTCATTAACAAAAGAATTTGCGGCGTTATTCACAGTTTGCCCGGCTCCGGCAATGGTAGGAACTCCCATTGTAGTTGCTGTATTCCCAACTGTATTTCCAAGATTCTGAGTAACAGACGTAGGAATACCTATATAGCCTACACCAGAGTTTCCGCCTGCCATAGATGAATTTTGTAAATCACTTGTTGTAAATGGAGCTCCTCCTTCTAATGCATCAGGGCAGCCATCACCATCACTATCTAAATCTAATTGATTAGGAATACCATCACCATCTATATCACAAGCACTTGTATCAATGGAAATATTATCAATACTCCAATCATCATAGCCCGCACTATGATTAAATGTTAAAGTAGCTGAATTTGGACCAGTGTAAGGAATGGTTATCGTTACATTCTGTACAGTATACCCTGAGTTAAGTGCTGTTGAAAAAGGAGAGAATGTAGATGTAGCACCACCAGCTAAAATCTGAGTTACATTATTTGTCCCTACAGTTCTCACTGTACCATTGGTAAATGTGGCATAAGTGGTCCCGTTTAAAATTATATTCAATGAAGCTGAATAACCTGCAGTATTAAAACCATCCTGCGCTCCCAAAGTAAAAGATAGCTTTACTAATCCATTAGTAGCATTAAGATTATTAAGCGTTTGTGAAAGATTAGAATTTATATTGTCATTTTCATTTCTAGCGATTCCTGTTGATACATCCCATCCTGTCCCTAAAGTCCATTCTGTAACTGGTGAAGTAAATGTACCATTATTAACAATGGTAACATTAGGACATTCATCAGCATCAAGGATTCCATCGTTATCATCATCCAAATCCATCCAATTCGGATATCCATCATTATCAGAATCCAAACAGTCATTTTTTGTAGCATCCTGAGATTGAGCAACTGTTTGTCCCGAAGCTCCAACGGTTAATGGAATTCCACTAGCATTAACTGCAATTCCAAAGTTTTGATTCAGACTTTGAGACGAAATTGTGCCTGAGGCATTAGTTAACTGAGCAGAAGTAAAATTACCACCACCTTCTATTGCATCTGGGCAACCATCATTATCAGAATCTAAATCTAAATTATTCGGAATACCATCTGCATCTGCATCACAAATATTAATGCTTACATTATCTATAGACCAATCATCTATTTGATTAGCACCCATTTTAAAAGTAAGCGAAGTAGAAGTTGGTCCTGAATAAGGAATATTTATTGTAAATGTTTGTGATGCATAAGTGGTAGTACTCGTTGCAGTAAATGGTGTAAAATTAGAAGTTGCACCATTACTTAATGTCAAAGTAATGTTATTGCTGGTTCCTGTAGAGTTATTTGCTGTTGCATACAAGGTTCCTCCAAGATACACTTCAAGTGATCCTGTGGAATTTGTACTACCGTCTTTTGCTCCAAGTGTAAATGTTAAAGGAATGGTTGCCGGAGGTACATTACTTAATAATTGTGTTAAATTTCCAAAGGTTCCTCCTATAAAAGATGTATTTTCTACATATTTTCCCGTAGCATTATAAGTCCAGCCACCATCATTAGTCCAGGATGAAGTAAAATTAGTGTCAAAATTGCCATTAGTGACTAAATTAGTAAGTACACATTCATCACTATCCAAAATACCATCATTGTCATCATCCAAATCACATTCATCAGGAATATTATCTCCATCAGAATCAACAGTGCCTGTACAACTCTCTACGATTGAGGTTTCACAGATAGCAAGTAGCGCCCCAGAATCTCCTCCATCGCCTTTCATAACAAGCTGAGTAAAGGGAGTTAAAGATGTTAAAGTAAAGATACCTCCTCCGCCAGTTCCTGTAGAGCTAGCTCCTTGACCAGACAGTATTGTATTACCTGAAATAGTGCTAAAACAACTGCCATTATCAGCAATACTAATAGTACCATTATTTGATGAAAATTCGAATTTTTCATTATAAATACTTCCAGCAGCCGATAATAAAATTACAATTTTATTCACTGGTTTTGAAAACGTAAGCGTCGTTTGCCAAGGTCTCGAATTGGCAGTTGAAGCTCCAGAACCCACATATAGCGATCCTTCGCTTACGAAAAGTGTACTTGAAGTACCACAAACTTGATAGTCCATAGGATAACTTGTAACAGCTCCTGTAGAAGAAGAAGTTACATTGATGCCATTTACGGTTAAACTACCATTAGGCGGGATGTTTGCTGTTTTAGAACAAGTCTGCCCAAAGAGTTGAGCGGTTGATAGTGCAAGCAAAAAACTTACATTTATCAAAGGTGTTAGAATTTGTTTTAGTTTAATCATTTGTGTGTTATAATTATCATTTCTGCGTATATTACACACCAAGACTAATTGACTAAAAAGCCAATAATCTCAGTATGTATGTATAATTAATTTGTGTCTTTGGAAAAAATATTTCAGAAAATTAAGTTGCAAAATAGAATTTGCAACTATTCCTAAATTTGAAAAAATGTAGGAGGTCTTACAGAATATTTACCAGAAAAATGGAAAATTTTAACACTTGGATTCGTGTAAATAATTTCCTGACTTTTTGATAAATAAAGGAAATTAGTTATTAGATATGCGCTAGAAGTTACTGCTTTGGCAAATGTCTGTACTCTGCAAGGTGAAACAACAACTCTGTCTTTTTGGTTTTGTAAATATTTCTCAGAACTTTGTTGAGATGTATAATAAAAATCTACTGCTAATTGATTTTGAGATTTATATTTAGGTTTAGTGGCAATTGTTTTTTTAGAAACTTGTTTCTTTGTTTTTTGGGCAACTTTTTTTACCTTTTCTAATTCTACAATTGTTACATTACTTAGTGCGTCACCATTATATATTACTACACCTTCTGATATGAAAACTTTGGCTTTTTGGCTTTCAGAACTATTTTCATTTACTTCTCCTTCGCCTGTTTTTTGTAAATCATCATATTCAAAAATAATAACACCATCTGTTATACATATATCTGATGAAAGTTTAGAAGCTACATCTTTTATTTTAGCAGAAAGAGTGAGGCTGAAAATTAGTGCAAATAGTAATGTGATGGATTTCGTCATTTTCATGACAAAACCTAAAGCATCAATTTTATTTGCAATTTTTGTTAACATCAAAAGTAATTTTACTATAGTCTTAAAATGATATTCTCAATGCAGAATACCACTTTGCAAAATTACTTTTCTATTACTTTATTGATGTTACACAAGCGTGACAGCTCTTCACAAAATGTCAAATTCAATACTCAAATACTACACAAAACCAAAATAAACTATAAAAAATAAGTTTTTTTTGACATTTTGACAATTTTAGAATTTATTTATTAGAAAGCCAATCATAAATATTTTCACTAGATAAAACACCTAATTTTTTTCTTATTCGGTACTTTTTAGAATCCACAGCTCTCACAGAAATTTTCTTTGACAATTAAATTTACTGGCTGTTGAGTTTAAGTTTTAATAGAGCGCAAAACTCAATATCAGAATTAATGAGTGTTGGGTTAATTCTTAATAAGTTTTCTTGGAACTCAGGATATATTTCTAAAAAACTGGGCAAAAAAGCGATATTATTTTCTAATGCTAATTGACGAAGCTCTTTATTTTTTTCATCCAAAGATGCATCACCAGAATCAAAATTACCAAACTTTAATATTGGTGTCTTTTTTCCTTCTAAAATAAACAAATCTGTTTTTTGAGTTATTTGCTTTTGAAAAAAAACAATACTTACCAAAATAAAAAATAGCAGGTATGTTTTTTTATTATTATTTTTTTAAATTAAATTTTAGACATCCATACATATAGGTTCTCATCTGAAGGAATATTAAGTTTTTTCCTCACTCGATATTTTTTAGAATCTATAGCTCTTATCGTCATTTTTTTTGCTGATGAAATTTGAAGCGTATTTAAACCGAGTCTTAACAATGCACAAAATTCTATCTCGGAATGAGTAAAAGTAGAATTAATTTTTAAGAGATTGTTTCCGAAATTAGGATGAACCTCTAAAAAACTAGAAAAAAATGCAATATTATTTTCTAATGCAAGCTTTTTAAGACGCGTATCTTCAGATAATACATTGTTATTTAAATATATAAAAATAAAATTCTATTTTGCTTTAAATTACTTGTAAATCAATAGTTTGTAAAATAGCAAAGGAATAGTATAGCGCAAAAGAAAGTAATGAAACGTTAGTATTGTTGTACTAAATGTTGTATTTTTGTATCAGGTTACATTGCTTTGTATTATTATATAAATAAAGTGTTTCATCAAATTGCACCAGTTTCATTTCTTTAGTACAACAATAATCATATTTTTTCCTATGGCATCAATAAAATTAGTTTTAAGAACAAATCAGGAAGATAAAGCAGGACGCTGTCCTTTATATATAAGGATTATAAAAGACCGCAAAGCCAAATTTGTTTCAACAGGTGTAAAGCTGAAGCAAAACGAATGGGACAATGATAAACAGAAAATCAAGAAAAACCATTCCAACAGTGCAAGAATGAATGCTTTTTTGGCGCAGAAAATTGCAGATGCAGAAGGAACAGTTGCTGACCACGAAAGAAAGAGAAAATCTGTATCTGCAAGAAAACTTAAAGAAGCCATAAAAGGTAAGGATATGGCTAATTTTTTTGAATATGCCTATAATCGCTGCGATCGCATTAAAGGAACGGTATCTGTTGCTACATATAAAAATTATAAACAATACGTAGCAAAGTTTGAGAAATTTGTAGGACATCGAGATGTATATTTCGATGACATTACGGTTACGATGCTGAAAGATTACATCAACCATATGACAAACAAGCTGAAAAATGGTGCAACAACTATTCACTATTCTTTGTTGATTTTATCAGTAATGTTTCGGGATGCACAAAGGGAAGATATTATTTCTGAAAGTATTTATCCATTTTCAAAAGTGAAAGTAAAAAGAGACAAAGGCAAACGCTTATTCCTAAACAAGGAGCAGATAGAAAAACTACGAACTTTAAAAATTGGATATACAGGCAAAGACAAAGTGTTTAGAGATATGTTCATTTTCGCAGTATATGCAGGTGGTTTAAGGTTTAGCGATGTGGTGAGTTTGAAATGGCAGGATTATAATGAGAAAGAGCAAAGAATTACCAAAAATATCCGTAAGACAAAAAGAGCCCATAACTTTAAAATAGGTCAGATAGCGATTGATATTTTGAGTGAATACAAAACAGAAATTTCCCAACCGTCGGATTTTGTTTTTCCGATTATTGAAAATGTAACATTGTTTGATTCCAGCGAAGAATATCAAGCACAAGTCATCAATTCAAAGAACATTCTTTGTGGTCAGAAACTGAGGAGAATAGGTAAGGATATGGAATTGCCATTTTCGTTATCCTTCCATTTAAGCCGTCACACATTTGCTACCAATGCTTTAAACAATGGAATGCGGATAGAATATGTTTCCAAATTATTAGACCACTCAGATATAGGTATTACGCAGATTTATGCTAAAGTCATTAGTGAGGAATTAGACAAAGCTGTGGAACAATATGTGAATTAAAAAATAATAGAGTAAGAAAGAGTATAATTTGATTAAATTATCACCAAAAAAATTATAACTTTATTTAGTATTTTAAGAATTAAACTTATTTAGAATCTCCAGGCTTATGCTTGTGAGGTTTTAATTCTGGGTGTTTTGGCTTTGTCTCTGGTGTGACTCTTCTTCTTTTGTCTGGCGTTCCATCAGGTTTGTTAGGTTTGAACAAGGCTTAATTGCTTTAATTGTGTTCATTTTAATAATATTTTGGTTAAACTGAAATCAAATTATGTAGTTTTCTTTTTGATATTATATTATGGTTTTCCGTAAATAAGAAATGTTTTTTTAGCTTATCTTTACTTTGATAATCTAAATTATTACAATTATTATTAAAAAAATGGAAATCCGTATTTTATAATCAATTGATTTTATTATATTTGTGTAAACTAATAAATACTGACTAAAAACATACTATTTATTTGAAATTACGGATATAAAATTCTTAATATTAAAAAAAAATATAAGTATATAATGTGAAATTTCTGTATTTTAATATATTTTTGTTTTTTAATCAAGTTTAAGAAAATCAAGTGATTTGAAAAAAGAAAATTCTAAATTAAAAAAGAGAAAATTGAAAGCTGTAGATTTCTTCTGTTCTGGAGGAGGAATGAGTTTTGGAATGCAGGAAGCTGGAATTGAAATTATTGCAGGAATTGATTTTGATGAAAACTGCAAATCCACTTATGAAGCTAATATAAAAGGGGCAGAGTTTATTCATGCAGATGTCTTTGATTTAAAAGAACAGGAACTCGAACAAAAATTATCATTAAAAAAGAATGATGATGAACTAGTGTTAATTGGATGCAGTCCCTGCCAATTTTGGAGCATTATAAATACAGATAAGACAAAGTCTCAAAAATCTAAGAATCTTCTTATTGAGTTTTCTCGTTTTGTTAAATATTTTAGACCAGGATATGTGGTAGTTGAAAATGTTCCTGGTGTATTAAGACGAAAAGAAGAAAGTGGATTAAATGAGTTTATAGAATGGCTTAAAAATAATGGTTACAATAATCCACATTTTAAAGTTCATAATGTAAATGATTTTGGAGTGCCTCAAAGTCGTAAAAGATTTACCCTTATTGCTACAAGATTGTCAGAAAACGAGATAAAACCTATCGAATTAGAAGGGAAAAAAGCAGTTGTTAAAGATGTGTTAGGCTCCGAAAATGGATTTCCTACAATCTCTGATGGTCATAAAGATAACTCCGATTTTCTGCATACCGTACCAAGTATAAGTGAGATTAATAAAAGGCGATTAAAAAAGGTAGATAAAGATGGTGGAAATCGTTTAGGTTTTAAAGATGATCCTGAATTACAATTGAAGTGCTTTGAAGGTAAGGATAATGCTTTCAAAGATACATTTGGACGACTCTGGTGGAATAGACCATCGCCAACAATTACAACAAAATTTTTTAGTGTTTCCAATGGTCGTTTTGTTCATCCAGAAGAAGACAGAGCATTATCTATTAGAGAGGGAGCTGTTTTACAGTCATTCCCTAAAACATATAAATTTAAAGGCTCTAGTATTGCTAATATAGCAAGAATGATTGGTAATGCTGTTCCTCCCAAATACGCCACAGCTTTAGGAAAAGCTATAATTCAAAACCATATTAATGGCAAAGTTTAAAACAAGAGCAAGAGCATTAGATTTGTTAGGAAGACAGCAAATTGCGGGTATTTCTACGGCTATTAATGAGTTAATAAAAAATGCTCATGATGCTTATGCTGATAAGTTTGATATTGATTATCTAAGAACCTTAAACTTATTGATATTGAGAGATGATGGGTTAGGTATGACTAGAGAAGAGTTTGAAACCCGTTGGCTTACAATTGGTACTGAAAGTAAATTTGTAAACTCTAAAAGCTCCCTTCCTCCAATAGACACCTCAAAACCGAGACGTCCTGTAATGGGTGAAAAGGGTATTGGTCGCTTAGCTATTGCTTCTGTTGGTAAACAAGTCTTAATAATTACAAAAGCTAAAAATAGAATTGATAATCATAAAATAGTAGCAATACTAATCAATTGGGAATTATTTGAATTACCAGGTATTAATTTAGAGGATATCGTTATTCCAATTAGAGAGTTTGATTTTTTACCAGATGAATTTCAAATAAACGAGCTAAAAGAGGAAGTTCAGATTTCTCTAGATTTATTACTAAAAGATAATATTATTTCAAATAGTGATTTTGCTAGAATATCATCAACACTTAATAGTTTAAACGTTAATCCAAGTATTTTAAATGATAAACTTGTAGGAAAATTTGATTTAAATGATTCAGAAGAAGGTGGAACATTCTTTTATATCTCTCCTGTAAGTGAAAATTTAGTTTTTGACATAGAAGGAAACAAAGATTCTAAGGATGCAACTAAAATAGAGAAGATGTTAATTGGTTTTCATAATACAATGACCCCTAATCATCCAAAACCAATTATTGATATTAGTTTTAGAGATTATAAAGGAAATGATGGGCTATATACAAATCTAATTGACAAAGAACAATTTTTTATTCCAGAAGAGTTTGATTTAGCTGATCATCATTTTAAGGGGAAATTTGATGAATATGGTCAGTTTAGAGGTGATGTTCAGATTTACAGAGAAAAAAGATATAATCATATCGTCAATTGGAACGGGAATAATTTTAAACCGACTGACTGTGGGAGCTTTGAAATCAACTTAGCATATATACAAGGACAATTGAAAGATTCTGTTGTTGATGCTGAAAATTGGAATCGTATTACAAGTAAAGCTGATAAGTTTGGTGGATTATATATTTACAAAGACAATATTAGAGTGCTTCCATATGGAGATTCTGATTATGACTTTTTAGATATTGAAAAAAATAGATCAAAAAGAGCTTCAACATATTTCTTTTCATATCGTAGGATGTTTGGTACAATTAGTATAACTCATCATGAAAATTCAAGATTAATTGAAAAAGCTGGTCGTGAGGGGTTTATTGAAAATAAAGCATACAGACAGTTACAAGCAATATTGAAGAATTTCTTTATACAATTAGCTGCCGATTTTTTCGATGATAAAAGTAAAACTCCACAATCTGAGTTTTACAATGAAAAGAAGGAGGAAAGAAATGGTTTTTATAAGGCTCTTGAACGTAGAGATAAATTAGCAAAGGGTAAAAAAGATAAATTCTTAAAAGAATTAGATACATTTTTTGAAAACTTACAACAAAGTAAATTCCAAGCAACTGTTTATAACATTATTTCAGATGGTATTAATAGTCTAAATGATATTACATATTTAAAAGATTTAGATGAAGCCAGTCAGAAAGTTATTGACATAGAATATGAATTAAGACAAAGGATTTCAGATTATAAAAAAAATATTTCTGTTTCTACACCGAAAGGTTTTGGAATTAGTAAAAATGCTAGAAGAGATTATGATAATTATTTAGCAGAATATAGAGTTTTATCGGAAACAGTATTTAAAAATGCGTACAATGAGGTTGACAATCTCATTTCAGATTTTGGGGAAAAACTTAATGTTGAGGTAAGCAAACGTAAGAGATTAGAACAAGCTGTTGAATTTATTTCTACGGAGGCTGTAAAAACTAATACGAAGAAAAAAGCTGAAACAACAGAAATTGTTACTGATGTTTCAAGAAAGATAAAAGATTTAACAACCCAATTAATGTTGGATTTGGACTTTCAAATTCGTTCTGTAAAAGATAATTTTAAAAATTTAAGTATTAATGAAAGTGAAGATTTTGATTTAGTTACAGAACGTAAAAAAATGGAGGATGAGATTGAATTGATTAGTCAAAGAAATACTCATGTAATGGATCGAATAATACGCCAGTTTGAAAGCTTTTACTTAGATAAAGATGAAGATGGAAATATAGTAACAAATGACCAGATTTCTGATGCTTTAGCAGAAGAACTTGATGATTTAAGAGAACGTGTTCAAACGGATGTTGAGTTGAGTCAACTTGGTCTAGCTGTAGGAATTTTACACCATGAGTTTAGTAGTACCGTTAAGTCAATAAGAAGCAGTATTAGAGATTTAAAAGCTTGGTCGGATGTTAATGAAAAATTGGAAGGAGTTTATAATAATATTAAAGTAAACTTCGAACATTTGGATGGTTATTTAAATCTATTTACACCATTAAATCGCCGGTTAAATAAAAATAAGGAAGAAATTAAATTAATGGAAATTAAATCATTTCTAATAGATTTATTTAGCTCAAGATTTGAAAGACATAATATTCAATTTAAACATACCAAAGGTTTTGCAAATCAAAAATTGTTTGGGTATAGATCTACATTTTATCCAGTCTTTGTTAATTTAATTGACAATGCAATATATTGGTTGAATCAAAGTGATATTGAGGAAAAAATAATTAGGCTTCATGCTGATGATTTTGGAATTTATATATCAAATAATGGTATTGAAATTCCAATTCAAGATAAAGAAAGAATCTTCTCTTTAGGATTTTCAAGAAAAGATTTTGGTAGAGGTATGGGACTAAGTATAAGTCGTGAAGTTTTAGAAACTGAAAATTATAACATTGATGTTGTTGAGCCAAGGAATGATTCAAATGTGACGTTTAAAATATCTAAACAGAATGATGAAAATTATGAGTAGTGCATTTTTTAACAAGTCTAAAGTCATTGCCAATGATTTTATACAAAATATTGTTTTTTTAGATGATAAATCATATATAAAAGAAGATACTGATGGACAAGAAAGAGTTAATGATCTTGACGCATATGAAATTTCAAAAATATTTGCTAAAGAAAAGAAAATATGTGCAGTATATGATCCAGAAAGCTTAGAAGATATTTCTGACTTCAAACAAATTGCTTCAAAGTCTGATATAATTATTTTAGATTGGTTTATTGATATCAATGAACGTGTAGATGAAGGAAATACTGAAGACGATGCAGAAGATGATGATATTCGTGGTAAGTATACACTTGACATAATTTCAGGTTTAATTAGTCCAGATAATTCCCAGAGATTAAAAGTAGTTCTAGTTTATACTGGAGAAACAAATCTGGCTAATATTTCTCAAAAAATAAAAGGAATTAACCCAAATTTATCTTTAGATCTCGATGATTTAAAACTTCAGACTGGAAAAACAACCATTTTTGTTAGAGCCAAAAGTAATAACCAAGAAGGTGAAGATAATAGATTTAATCATCTACCAAATCTGAAAGATAAAGTTTTGAAATATAGGGAACTTCCAGATTTTTTACTTGAAGAATTTACTAAAGTAACATCGGGATTGCTATCAAACTTTGCTTTATTATCACTTCATAAGTTAAGAAGTAATACGAGTAAAATCTTAGGATTATATAGTAAGGATTTAGATCATGGTTATTTAGAACATAAAGCTTCAATTCCTAATCAAGATGATGCGGAAAATTTGATTTTAGAGGTTTTCAAAGATTCTATTGGTGATTTACTTCATTATGAAAAAGTTCATAAATCAATTTCAAAAGGTGATATTTCTAAATGGATTACAGAGAGGTTATTAAATGAACCTAAACCTATAAAAAATGGAGAAGGTGTTCTTGTAAATAGAGATTTACAAAGAAACTCTAAATTTCTTTTGAATATTCTATATTCAAAAGAAACCGATGTTGAAAAAAGATATGTTGATTTACTTACGCCGTTATGTACTTCTAAAGGACAAGCCGAAAAGTATTTTAAATATCTGAAAACAAACAATGTAGATTTGTTTATAAATACTAGTCAAGAAGCTAAAAAAGAAAGCTATCTTACCAAATTTGCGATATTAACACATCATAAAAATGTTTTCTTACCAAGAGGTGTAAAACCAATTCTATCACTTGGAACTGTTTTAAAAAGCACAAAAAAGGAAATTTATTACATCTGTATTCAACAAAAGTGTGATAGTGTCCGAATAAAAGATAGTGAAGAACGTAAGTTCCTTTTTTTACCATTAGTTGAATCTAAAAATGGTAAATTTAATTTCATATCTAATAATGGGATTAAATTACAATTAGATTCCAAATCTTATTCAATCAGAACATTGAAATTCAAAAGTAATAAAGACGGTGTAGTTGAGCCTAAAAAGAAGAATGATAAGTATATCTTCGAACAAGTTTACAATAAACGGTCTGACGAAAAATTTGAATGGGTTTTAGATTTAAAGGATTTGCATGCTCAAAGAATTGTGACTGATTATGCATCTAGTCTCTCTCGTGTTGGTTTAGATGAATCAGAATGGCTTAGAAAGGCAGGTGTTAAATAATATATCTTTTTTTCAACACCACTTAAATTAATAATCACATTTTAGTTGCTTAGATGGTAATTAAGTCACTTAAAGTATCTTTAATTATATGGTAACTTTCATCACTTTTCTTTTTCCAAATTAGAATAAACTCATCTAGTATTGCTTCATAATTAGAGGCATCTTCATGTATAATAATATTATATTGGTAAAATTTGTCTTTTGAATTAGATTGTTCAAATACATGATTTTCTATTCCTTTTAATATCGTGATTCTATCTTTCGCATAAGTTTCATCCCATATAATATCTTCAGGTGTCATCAAAGGGAGATATTTTACTTTATTATGTAGAAAATTTAAATACTCTTTTGATTTAAGTAATTTTTGACTATCCGTATCTCCAGAATTAATGGAAAATTTCAATTCTGAAATATTAACAGATGTTTTTTCAAATATTTTATTTGAAATAAATTCAAGACTATTGCTTTGCTCAACTGTAAAATCATCGATATTTACATTCACATCAGGCCTAGACTCATCTCCATCAAATAGTACAAAAATATTTCTATCCAAATCCATTAATTGAACTATCCTTTTATAAATTTCCTTACTCCCTCCAGATGAAACCTGTACTGTAAACACTTCATTGAATTTAGAGTTAAGATCTTTCAATACAGCTTCTATTATTTTTTTTGCTAGTAAATCCTCGCATAAGATTAGAGTCTTACTTTGTTCTGTCACTCCTAGTTCACTAAATGCAAATCTATAATTACAAGAATTTAGAATTTCAAATCTATTACTAGAATTTGTATATATTACTTTAATTGCATTGTCAGGCATTTTATTTATTATTTCTCTCGAATGAGTTGAAATAATTATTTGGTGTTTTTTTTGTATCATTTGATCAAGTAAAAAATTAACCAACTTTTTCTGAGCGCCTGGATGCAAAGATGTTTCTGGCTCATCTAAAATAATTAAACTATTATTACCTAATTGACTTATCTGATAGATCATCAAAATAATAGACGATTCACCACTACCTGCAAATGCTTCAGAATATTTTAGATCTGCATCTATTATCCTAATAGTATATCCCCAATCTCTATAGAAATTATGCTTTATTATTTCTATAGAAGTATAATTTTTAGATAAAATACTATTTATACTTTGAATTAGATTATTTTGAAGAACAATTTTAGGTTCATTAGTTTGAGAATAGTATCTTTCAATACTTGTGTTATTTAGAGCCTTTTTTAATTTCTTACTGAAAAATCTTAAAAAATCTTGTTTCTTATTAAATCTTTGTGGTTTGTATGTACTAAAATGAAAATATTTATCAAATGCGTTTAATTCTGATCTGAAATCTAGATACAATACATCCATTACTATCGGTGGTACTCTTGCTCCATCTGGCTCAGGAATCATTCCTAATGATATTACTGGTCTTGAGGTTTCCCAATAATCTGGATTTCCTGTTCGTGGACTTCTTTGATATAATACTTCTTTAACCACATTTCCAGATTTGTACCCATAAATATATCTATTTCGTGTAGTACTATCCAAAATTGGGTCTAAATCAGTCTCAAACCAAAATTCACTAATCACATTACCTTCTGGACATCCAAATAGAGCATGTAAAATTGAACTTTTTCCTGAACCATTTTTTCCAACTAAAAAAGTAATAGGAAAATCTAAATTAATGCGAGTATTGGGTTCTAATTTTTTATAATTTGGAAATCTAATATGCTCTATATAATTACTATAGAGATTTGCATCCTTTGCTCTCTTTATAATATCTAATTTTTCGTTCATATATTGTAACTAATATTTCTCCCAAACTGCCTCACAGCCAAATAATTCATCAATAACAATTCTAACCATAATTTTTCCTTTATCCTCAATAGTAATGTAGCGATATTTATTTTCTTGCACATCAATCCAATCATTTATGATCAAATTAATATTTTCACCATTCTGGTTGATAATTGTTGTAACTAAAAATCGTTGCATAGATCTAGATCCAATTTCTCCAACATTCTCCTGAAAATGAGCAGAATTAAAATCTATTTTGTTCTCTTCAGGTAAAGAATTTAACAAAAAAACTGAGGATCATCAAGACGAGATAAACTTAACTCATATGCTGTATGACCTTTTACTAATTTTAAAAGAACATTTTTAATTCTTTCTTCTTCAGGATAAAATATGACATTTCCATCTGTTGTTTTTGTATTATTTTCAATTCTCTTTCTTAATGAAGGGGATTTTTCAAGAATATCTCTTATAAAATCACGTTCAATATCTTTAACATTGGTGGATTCAGCTTTTATACATTCTATAAGACATGCAAAATATTGTTCATCACTAGAGAAACTTTGATTACAAGTATTACAACATTTTACAACAGATAAATTCTCAGGATATGGTTTGTCTAATAAACATTTAGAGGGTATGTGGTCTTTAGTGTCAGCTAGTCCTCCACAATAAATACAACTATCACTTAATCTACTATCTGAGAATGGTTTTATCTGGAGCATGCTTATATTTTTTTTCAAATATATTAAAAGTACGAAATATTTTTCTATTCTCCTTTATTGTTTTCTATAAAGTTTTTCGAAAAGTTCTCCAGACTTCTTTCCTACTGCTTTTTTCAATAAGAATTAATTCAAATGCTTCTAATGCTCCTTTCTGGAAGTATAACTCTGATAGTCTAACTTCTGAAATACCTGTTTTAGCGGAAATTTCTTTTTTCGAATTTACACAACTTTCTCAGGAAGAGCAATATCATTTGGTTTTCATGCATGGAAAATTTATTGATGCTCTAGAAAAAGACAGTTTCAAATACGTTCAGTATCAATTATATAATTTTTTTGTAGAGGTAATATATAATACTAAAGACAACAAAATTATAGGTCTTACTAGTTTTATAAGTTCAAAAAATTATTGAAACAAAGTATTTAAATAAATATTTTTTAAATATGAATTTTACTTGAAGATGTTTTAATTAATAGAATGTTCAATAAAAAATTATATCTCTTTATAAAGATTTTTTAACCTAATTTTATTTTTTATTGTATCATCAATTTCTTTTTTTGTAATATTTTTAACTAATTGAAAGAAAAAATCGATATCGATTTTAAAATAATCAGTTATAAAGTATAAATTTTCTAAAGTAGTATTTGGTAAGGTTTCTTCTCTAGCACAGTTCCAAGATTTATTATATTTTTCGGAAATTTCATTATTCAGATATTGCTGAGTCATTGGTTTTCCATCAATAATTATCTCGGTTCTTAATTTCTTTAGAACTATACCTACTGCTACTTTATATCTAAATATTTCCTTATGAAAATTCATTAAGTAAAATAATTTATAATAAATCATAAATTCAACGACGTTTATGTCGTTATTTTTATTATATTTGTAAAATAAGTTACGTAATGCGTAACTTTGCGATACTTCAACGAAATATTAGAAGCTATTGCTTAGAATCTTGCTTTTGAAAACTGGTAATTTTTATGCACGCAAGAGGATAAGTAAAAAGCTCACGACCTAGGCGTGGGCTCTCTTATCTGTGTGCAGGGTATACCAGTACCTCAAAAGCTGATTTGTAGAGTCCCATGCCGTTTTCTTTTTATGTTGCCCGCTAAATCTACATTTTTCTAAGCTGCTTTTCAAAATATAGTATCAAATAGACGGATACAATGGCAGCGCACCATTGCGGCTTTAGGGCTTACACGGGAAAAATACATTCAACATTCATATCAAATTTTATTCTTGAACTTTAGGAAAGGGAGGCGGAATTGTAGTCTCCCAACCTAAGGTGAGAATGAAGTTAGAAGTTAAAAAAAGAGAAAAGCCCTTTCTGCACAATAGTATCTTGGAATTTACACGATGCAGGAAAGAGCCAAGTTTAACGAATTAAACCATAACAAAAATATGAAAAATATTTTTTGCAGGGGATTCTTATCCCTAGCTTTTACCCTTGTGGCAGCAACCACCAGCTTTGCCCAGACCAAACCCTTAAAAATAGGAGAGCCCCTCCCCGAAAAAATTTGGTCAACCCCATTGCAATTAGTCAACCATCCCGAGAAAATCATCACCCTCAATCAGGATAAAGACAAATTAATCCTATTAGACTTTTGGGCGACCTGGTGCAGCAGTTGTCTGGTCAACTTCTCCAAAATGGAAGAACTCCAAAAACAATTTGGCGATAAAATAAAAATACTAGCCGTAACCGACCAAAGTCGTGTTGTTCTAGAAAAGTTCTTTGCTTCCACCAATGGGAAACGTTACGATAAAACCATTTCGGTAGCAGATGACAAAATGTTTCATCAGCTCTTTCCACACAAAGGCGTTCCTTATATCGTCTGGATAAAAAATGGAAAACTGCTCAATACCACAGATGCAGATCAGATAACCGCAACTGTGATTTCTGAAATTATCGAAAACAAACAATCTTCATTACAGACGGTTATCCAAATCGACAAAACTCGTCCTTTGTTGCTTTCTGAAAACTACGATACCGAAAAGAATACCGAACTGCAATCCTACGCCTTTTTTTCCAAAGGCAGAATAAGGGCTTTAGATTATGGGACTTGGTTTCATAGAGATAAAGGCAAAACCTATGGCAGACAATTCACAAATAAATCTCTAATGGAAATCTATAGTTCAATAGGCTATGAACTTTTTGAGCAGAAAGGAGATGTTCTGAGTGTAAAACGAATGTTAAATGCCATTCAACAACCTGAAAATATAGATTTCAACACCAACATCACCAACAAAGAAACCGACGCCAAATTATACAGTATCGATTTTATTGTTCCCAAAGCTCAATCCGATTCTTTGTACAGCAAAATGCTCCGTTTTATCAATGAAAACACGCCTTATAAAGTAAGTTTAGAAAAGAGAGTAACACATTGCCTCGTACTCAAACGCACTTCAGGAAAAGACAAACTCGCCACAAAAGGCGGAATCTTGATTGATGGTTTTCTAAAAACACCTTCAGTATTGCAAAATACTACTTTGGCTTATATGATTTCAGCCCTCAATGCCAATAACAATACTACTTCTCTTCCCATCATTGATGAAACAGGATATAAAGGAAAAGTGGATCTGCGCTTTTCCAACGTGAAAGACCTTAAAACACTTCAAAAGGAATTAGCTCAATATGACCTTGCGCTAGAGCAAATAGAACGTCCACTTCTTATGCTGGTAATAAAAGATAAGTAAAAAGTACGAAGTACAAAGTGAAAAGTTAGAAGTATGAAGTACGAAGTACAAAGTTAGAAGTATGAAGCTAAAGGTACAAGGTTAGAAGTACAAAGTTGGAAGTCAGAAGTCAGAAATGAGAAGTGAAAAGTAGGCTTCGTGAACTTCGTTCACAAACTATCATCTGTGCTCAGCTACCAAGATTCTGCTCAACCTCCTTAGAATGAAAAAAAAATTTAAAAATTAAAATCTAAATATTTGCTATGAAAAAACTCTATTTACCCGTATTGCTGTGTTGTGCAGTACCAGTGATGGCACAACAAAGCCTTTCGGGCTATGTAATAACAGAAGGAAATTCCATTCTCCTAAAAGGAGCTATAGTCACCATTCAACCTTCAAAAACAATTGTTTTGACCGATGAAAAAGGCTTCTTCAATTTTCAAACGAAAGAAAAAAAAGTAACCCTCAGCGTTTCTTATAAAGACTATGACACCAAGATTGTTGAAGTGACTTTACCCCAGAAGAATCCTTTAAAAATAGTATTGTCTTCTAAAGCAAAAGAGATACAAGAAGTAGTACTCTCTAACGGTTACCAAAAAATACCCAAAGAAAGAGCCACCGGTTCTTTCTCCTCCGCAGACGGAAAACTCTTGCAACAGCAAGTAACCACCAACATAATGGACAGACTTACCGCCATTATGAGCGGATTAACCGAAAGCAAAGGATTGAGCGACAGTGGACAGTTGATGATAAGAGGACTAAGTACCCTGCAAGGTCCTAAAAGCCCTTTGATTATTTTGGATAATTTCCCTTATGACGGAGATCTCAGCCGCATCAATCCCAATATGGTAGAAAACATCACCGTACTGAAAGATGCCGCAGCATCCAGCATTTGGGGAGCAAGAGCCGCCAATGGCGTAATCGTCATTACCACCAAAAACTCAAAATTCAATCAGCCCTTTTCCTTAGAATTTACTGCAAATACCACCTTAAGTTCAAAACCCGACCTAGGTTATAGCCGACAAATGAGAAGCACAGACTTTATCGATGTAGAAATGGAACTTTTTAAGAAAGGCTATTATGACAGTGATATCAACTCACCTAACCATCCTGTACTCACCCCAGTAGTAGATTTGTTAAACAAGGAAAAGCGAGGAATCATTACACCCGATGAAGCCCTAAAACAAATAGACCGACTGCGAACAATAGATGTGCGAGACCAGTACAAAAAATATATGTACCGCCCAATGGAAAACAAGCAATATGCCCTGAACTTATCGGGAGGCTCACCACAGATCGCTTGGACTTCATTTATAGGGTATGATGATAACATCGGAAACCTAGAAGAAAAATACCAAAGACTGAATACCCGATTCCAAACCACATGGAATCCATTTGAAAAGCTCACCATAACCACAGGAGTTTTCTTTACCAATACCCATTCTAAAAGTGGACGAAGCACATATAATTCTGTAACGATGAAAGGGAACTGGAAAATACCTTATCTGGAATTTGCAGATGAACAAGGCAACCCTTTGGTGGTGAACTCCATCTTTGACCAAAATTATAAAAACAGCCTGCAAGGAAGTGGACTTTTAGACTGGAATTACTATCCACTTACCGATTGGCAACACAATGTATCAACAAACGATACCAATGAAATTATCATCAATACAGGAATTAATTACAAACTGTTTAAAGGATTAGAAGCAGATGTAAAATATCAGTATCAAAGACTTAACGCACAGAGCTCGACCTTGTATGACGAAGAAAGCTATAATGGCAGGTATCTAATCAACAGCTTTGCCCAGAAAAATCAAGATGGAAGCATCAAGTTCATCATTCCCAAAGGAGGTATTCTGACCAAAGGAAACACCCAAACCTCTATAAATAACCTAAGAGGACAACTCAATTACAATAAAGTCTTTGGGAGACACAGTATCTCTGCATTAGCAGGAGGAGAAATAAGAGAAACGGTAACAGAATATGAGAATAACCGCTATTATGGTTACAACTCTTATGATAAGTCTGTAGGAGTTGTGGACTATACCCGTCCGTATCCACATTTTGTAACAGGAGATAATAATTTTATTGAAAAAAATATCTCGTTAAGGAGAACCAACCTGAATTTTCTATCCTTTTTTGCCAATGCAGCCTATACCTTTGATAAGAAGTATGTCGTATCAGGGAGTATGAGAAGAGATGCCAGCAATCTTTTCGGACTTACCACCAATGACCAGTGGAATCCATTTTGGTCAGCAGGTCTTGCCTGGAATCTATCCAATGAAAAATTCTATCAGGTAAAATGGCTTCCCAACATCAAGTTGAGAGGTTCTTATGGCTTCAACGGGAATATAGACCCCGCAATGGTAGCAGTAACCACTGTTGCCTATGACCCTGATGTATCTGTTTATACAGGAGAACCGATGGCAAGAATAGACCAGCATTTTAATCCCCAATTGCGCTGGGAGATGATGAGAATGATCAATATAGGAATTGATTTTGCCACAAAAAACAACCGCATCACAGGTTCTCTAGAATTTTACAACAAAAAAGGAAGCAATCTGTTAGGTCTTGCCCCTATCGACTATACAACAGGAGTGACTACTATGCTCTGGAATGTTGCAGGAATGAAAGGCAACGGAATAGATGTCGTGCTCAATACGAAGAATATTGACAAAGCATTCCAATGGAACAGCATCATTAATTTCAGCACCTATAAAGATAAAGTAACCGATTATTACCTTCCAACTACTTTTGCCAGTGATTTTGTAACCCAATCTGGTAATACTGCTCCGATATCAGGAGTTATTGGACTGCCCGTTTATTCCGTTTTTGCCTACAAATGGGCAGGACTAGATCCCGAAACAGGAGCTCCACGAGGTTACCTGAATGGAGAAATCAGTAAAAACTATTCAGAAATCACCTCCTCAGATAGAGGGATTGAAGATTTGCAATACTTTGGTTCAGCTATCCCAACCAGTTTTGGTTCATTTATCAATTCATTTAGCTATAAGCAAATGAACTTAGATGTAGGCATCACCTATAAATTTGGGTATTGGTTGAGAAGAAGTTCCATTAATTATACCAACCTTATCAGCAGTAGAGACGGGCATAGCGATTACGAAAACAGATGGCAGAAGCCAGGTGATGAACTTATGACCAACATTCCTGCAAACCCTTATACCACTAACTCAGCAAGAGATGCATTCTATAACGGTTCATCCGTATTGGTGGAAAAAGGAGACCATATTCGCTTGCAATATATCAATGTAGGCTATCAATTGAATAATACCCAACTGAAAGGTATTGGTATGAAAAGCTTACATCTCTATTGTTCTGTAAGCAATCTTGGAATCCTATGGAAAGCCAATAAAGCGGGAATAGACCCTGATTACAATTGGGGAACTTATTCCTTAAAACCAGTCACTACGTATTCACTAGGGCTTCGTGCACAATTTTAAAATAGACCTATCCCTTGAATGATCAATCATAAAATCATAAAACCATAAATGAGAAATAAGGAATAAACAATATACGATAAACAATAAAAGATAAAAGATAAAAGATAAAAAATAAGATATTAGAAATAAAAAATAAGAATTATGAATAATAAAATAGTACTATTAGTTGGACTCGTGTTTTTACTTTTAAATGCAGGATGTTCAGATTTTTTGGATGAAAAATCAGATACAAAGTTGGTCGTTCCAGAAACGCTAAAAGATAACCAAGCCCTTTTAGACCGAATAGCCAATGTGTTGAGTAGTAATAGCATCAGCGGACAAATCTCCTCGGATGAGATTTATATTACCGATAGTGATTACAATGGAGTTAGCTACGAAGCAGATAAGCGTCTCTATACCTGGCAGCCTAATCTAGTGGCAAGAGCCACAGGTAACGATTGGGGGAGTTGCTATTTTAGAATCAATATTTGCAATACCGTTCTCAATAATCTGGAGCAATATGAAATTAACAATGCGGAGAATGTAAAGGGTCAGGCTTTAGCCCTAAGAGCTTCTATTTATTTGGAAGCAGCACAAATTTGGTGCGTAGCATTCAACAAAAATAAGGCTAATACCGATTTGGGATTACCTCTTCGTCTGAACCCTGATGTTAACCAGAAATCTGTAAGAGCCACCCTACAAGAAACCTATCAACAGATATTGGAAGATTTACATACCGCAGTTTCCCTCTTACCTGAAAAACAAATCGCAGTAACCAGAGCTTCAAAAGCCACAGCTTTAGGGCTATTGGCAAGAACGTATTTGTATATGGGCGATTATTCCAATGCTTTGAAGTATGCCAATGAAGCATTAGCAATTAATGGACAACTGTTGGATTTTAATACACTGACTACTTCAAGTTCTTATCCGATAAAAGAAATGAATATTGAGGTGTTGCTACCTACTACTATTGGTTATTCTCCTATTTTATCGAGTAATACGGCAAAAATTCCATCGTCTTTATATCAGTTATATGATAATAATGACTTGAGGAAAACGGCATTTTTCAGAACAAATGCCAGTGGTCAAATTTTGTTTAAAGGAAACTATTCGGGAACCTCACAACGTTCATCCGTTTTGGCAAAAGATGAGTTGTACTTGATCACAGCAGAAAGTTATGCTCACCTGAATGAGGTAAACAATGCGATGTTGAAATTGAATGAACTTTTAGTGAAAAGATGGAAAGCAGGAACATTCGTCCCTTTTTCAGCAGGCACGAAAGAAGAGGCGTTACGAGTCATCAAAGAAGAAAGAAAAAAGGAGCTTTTGTTCCGAGGACTCCGTTGGGCAGATATCAAACGCTATAATCGTGATGGTGATGCAATGCCCCTCACCAGAACGATTGGCGGAGAAACTTATACCTTGCCTCCCAATGATCCTCGATATGCCATTGCTATTCCAGAGGATATTATCAAACAAACGGGGATGCCTCAGAATCCAAGATAAAAATTAAAAAAAATAGGGTGGAAATATTTTTCCACCCCTTACATTTTCAAAGCAAATGAAACTTATGGTTCTAATTATCTCCTGAAGTTACGGGTGATTTGTTGAGGCTTGTTCTTCTTTTTCAAACCTCTTTTGTTCCGATTTTCTGAAAGTGTTTTTTTCTCTTTTCACCATCCTCTCTCTTTTCATTTTCTTCGACAGCTTTCTTGCCAAATTCTTCTAAAAAGTCTTTTTCTATATTGGTGTGCATTTAGTTTTAAATGAATTTCAGTTTGTTTTATAAAAGATTTTTCAAGACATTTCTGACGATAGGAAGAAATCAAAAATCCCAATTTTACAATTAGCGGCTACGCTTATTGTAAACTTTGGGTACTTTTTGCACTAACGTACTACCGAGTTTTTCTTCTTGTTGTAAATACCAATTATTCAAGTCTTTGAAATTTGAGTAAAGGAGATAAAACCTCTTTCTATTGCATTCTATAATGATATTTAGGATTAATATGATGAGCAAAGTAATAAAAATAAATTTTATGACAGAATTCATAAACAATTAATTTTGTAGAAGTTAAAAAAAATGATACATTTGCTTTACAATATTTTTAACCATAAAACGCAAAGCAACATTATAATTAATGTAATAATTAAACGTGAGGATTTTTAAATCAGATTGAAATATCTAAAGCTATTTCGATTAACATTTAGATTTCTCAAGTTTTCCAAATAAAAACAATCTTCAATGAAACACCTCTACACAAGCCTTATCGGTTTGGTGGGTATTTTTGCATATGGACAAGAAGTAGAAGTCCGTTGGCAAAAAGACATCAAATCTGCATCACAAGACTTTTTAAGTCAGTTAAGCACCACTATAGACGGACAACATCTGCTCTCAGGAAGCACTATCAAGAGCCAAGAAACAGGAGCCAAGAACCAAGATAGCAATGCTCTATCAACGGTTAGCAGTCAACCAACCACCACTGCCCAAAACTACGGCTATGATTACCATATCATAAAACTGAACCAACAAGGACAAATCGTTTGGGAAAAGTACTTTGGAGGCAACAACCACGATTTTTTAACAGCCACTACTTCCACACAGGAAGGCGGTTTTTTATTGGCTGGTACCAGCTATTCCTCCGAAGGATTACAAAAGAAAGGAAAGCTAAAAGGTGGTTCTGATATATGGGTAATTAAAGTAGATGAAAATGGCGAAGAAGAATGGCAGAAAACATTAGGAACTTCAGTAGATGAAGAAGCCAAATCCGTGATTCAAACCACAGATTTAGGTTATTTTGTAGCAGGCAATGCCCAAATCAAACAATCCCAAAACTCCAATGGATTTGGCTCAAAAGATGTATGGTTAGTCAAACTCGATAAAAAAGGAAAAGTTTTGAACCAACTTTATCTAGGAGGCAAAGGCTTAGACGAAGTAGAGAAAATTATTCCTACCAAAGATGGCGGCGCATTGGTAGGCATTTATTCTAGAAGCGGTGAGATGAAAAACTATGTAGCTCCACAAAAGGCAGATAAGAAAAATTCAACTTCAAACACCACATCTATAACACCAGAAAATATTTCGTCACTAAAAGACAAAAATCTGGAAAAAGATCAGGAAGCTTTAGAGCTCGAACAAATAGAAACCAATTACCAGCCAAAATTCACAGAAAACTACGGCGAAGGCGATTTCTGGGTAGTGAAACTGAGCAAAGAAGGCAAGGTAGAATGGCAAAAGAACTATGGAGGTAGTGGCGATGACCACATCAGAACCTTAGCCAATACAGATACAGGTTATATCATAGCAGGAGAAAGCAGAAGCGGAAATTCAGGGAACAAGAAATCCA
>DDFD01000007.1 GCA_002337005.1 Flavobacteriales bacterium UBA1937
AACTTCGATTTTCTTTTTTGCTAAAGCTGAGTTTTGATAATCTTTATTAACTTCTAGTTTTATTTGGTCATTTAACAGTTCATTATTGGCTTCCAATTGCTTTTCACGAGCTTGAGCTTTTAATAAAGATGAATTTTTTTTCCAAAGATTATCTAAATTATATTGTACGCCTACTCCTACATTTATAGCATTGGTTACCGTAAGTAAACCTGGTACATCTGCTGCAAAATAACCACCTGTAAGAGCAATAGTTGGTAAATTTTCAGATTTTGCAGCTTTAGCACCTACAGATGCTGCTTTTCTTTGATAGTAAAGCGCTTGTAAATCTTTTCTATTCTGTAAAGCTTGGTTTAGAAAATAAGTACTTGTTTGGTTTTCAGACACTTCATTGATGTAATTTTCATCAATTTTAAGAACCGTATTTTCTGGTAAGCCCAATAATAAATCCATATTAATATTGGCAATACTATAATTATTATTGGCATCTAAAAGTTGAAGTTCTATGTTAGAAGTTTGCAACTGAGCTTTTAATCGGTCATTTCTTGCCATCAAACCATTATTTTCTAGTTTTAAAAACGTTTCGTCTCTTTTTTTAGAAGCAGCAAGATTTTCTTCTAAAACTTTAATGATTTGTGATGCTTTAAATAAATTATTATAAGCCTGAGAAATATTATATGCAATTGCATTTTTATCATTCTCAGCACTTAATTTAGAAGCTTCTATCAGATATTCTGCTGATTGAATACCATATTTAATTCTACCGCCAGCATAAATAGGATAGCTTAGATTAGCCGAACCATATATTACATTATTCACCTTTACATTGGCGGCTGGTGAATTGCCTGTTTTAAGGTCAACATTCGGACTAAAAAGATGCAAATAAGATGCTCCTAATTTTAAACCAGGAAGTTGATTGTTCTTTGCTTCTACCAATTGTGCGGCAGTTTCTTCTATTTTTGCGGCATCTAATTTTAGATTTTTACTGTTTTTAATGCCGAGTTCTACCGCTTCATCCAGAGAAATTGTTCTCGTTTCCTGCGCCGATATTTGGGAAAAACCAATAGAAAAAAGTAAAATCCCAAAAATGTTTCTAATTTTTTTGTTCATAACCTAAAAGGTCTTTTAGTAGTGATGTTAAATTAATAGTAAGTTCTTTATAATGATTTTCATAAAACTCATCTGTATGATTTCCAGAGAGTTCTTGGTACAAATTCATCCCTTGTTTAGAGTAAAAAACAGTACCTATGATAACTGAATGAAGAAAAAATAAATCTGGCTTTTTGGTAAAAACACCATTTTCAAAACCTTCTTCTAATATTCTTTGATAGATTTTGAGATAACCAATTTTAGAAGTTCTCAAAAAACTAAGAATCTGCTCATTTCCCACACTTTCTGTAGTATGCACAGATTGTAAGATGGTATAAAATTCTGGCAAGGTTTTTACTCTTTTGATATAATTTTCTATTATTCTGATAAGCTTTTCCCATTCATTAATCTCTTTATTTTCTAAAATTTCTGTGGCATAAGACTGTCCTTCTTTCATTCTTACTTTAAAAATTTCTTCAAAAAGTTTTTCTTTTGACCCGAAATAATAAGAAATCATAGATACATTTACCCCAGCACTTTTAGCAATATCTCTAGTAGAAGTAGCATCAAAACCTTTTTCTGCAAAGAGTTTCTCGGCAGTAAAAAGAATTTTTTGGTCTGTAGAATGTTCCAATGTTTTATTTTTTAACGAGGCAAAATTAAACAAATATTCAAATCAATCAAACGTTTGATTGATTTATTTCAACTATTGATTATTATCAGTTTTGTCTATCTATAAATTTCACTATATTTGAGAAACAAAAAAAACGAGAAAAAATGAAAAAATTAATTGTTGCAGTTGCTATCTCTGCCTTTACATTGAGCTTTGCTCAGGAAACTCCTAAAAAATCTTGCTGTTCTGACAAGGAAAAAAAAGAATGCTCTGCAAAAGATAAGAAAGCTTGCGCTGACAAAGACAAAAAGGCTTGCGCTGATAAAGATAAGAAAGCTTGCAACGCCAAAGACAAAAAAGCATGTTGTGCAACTAAAAAAGCAGCTTAAAAATGAAAAAAACACCGAATTCGGTGTTTTTTTTTATGCACTTCTGTGAATATATCTTGTGAGTTTAATCCCTAAATCCGTCCAAACTATTTTTGCATTGGCATTTCTGTAAAGATGGAGATCTGCTGTAGAAATTTCTTCTAAAATATCTACAATGTTGGCTCCGTGAATAAAATTGGTAAAAGCTTCCCAATTAAATCCGTTTTTACTTAATTTTTTATACACCAAATTACTAGCATCATAATTCTGAAGCAAAGCTAGTCTGAACATTTCTGAACAAAAATCTAAAAAACTTTTTTGCTTTTCTCTGTTCCAAGAAGAAATATTCCTGCCCCAGAAAATAATATTTTTGAGCACTTCTGGTTTCTTTTTTGCCATAAAAGCATTTCTCACCCAATCTATAAAAAGACTTTCGAACTCATCTGCCGTTTCATCCGAATTTAGTAATTGTAATGCAGTATTGTAATTTCCTTGCGATTGATGAATGATTTCGTTCAATTTTTCGTTAGAAATTTCAAATTTATTACGGATGGTTTCAGCCAAACTTTCATCATCTATTCTAGGTACTTCTACCGCTTGACACCTAGATAAAATAGTAGGCAAAATGGCATCAATTTTCTCAGCTAAAAGAAGAATAACTGTCCTTTTAGGAGGTTCTTCTAAAAATTTCAAAAATTTATTAGCAGCCGTTACATTCATCTTATCCACTCTCCAAACAATTAAAATCTTGGTACCTCCTTCGAAACTTTTCAAAGAAAACTTTTGGTTTAGAGAATCTACTTCGTCTGCCGAGATTAAAAACTGCTTGTTTTGTGCATCTAGCAAATCATTCCAATTATTGATAGACGAATACGGATTGTCTAAAATCATTTTCCTAAAATCCTCAAAAAGTCTTTGACTAAGAGAGTTATTTTTTTCAGTAAAAACTGGGAAACTAAAGTGTAAATCTAAATGATTAAGATGTTCTACTTTTTGGGCTGCACTTTCGTTTTCTCTTTTTAGAATTTCTTTGGCATACGCCAATGCAAGGGGTAAAACACCAAAACCTTCTTCGCCAATGAACAGTTGAGCATGGCTTACACGTTCGTTATTGATAGCATCTTTCAAAGTTGCTATTAATTTTTTTTGGCCTACAATATCTTCCCAATTCATAATTCCAAAGATACGGTTTAGAAATAAAAGTTCAAAAAAGAAGTGAAAAAAGTAATTTAATAGATATTTAAGTAATATCTGTCGATATTTAACGCTTTTTAATAGAAAAATCACTTTCACGTTTCATTAATAATTAAGATATTTGCGCATTAATATTTATACATAATGAGAAAAAGAATTTTTCTTTTACCTTTAATAGCAATTGGATTCGGTTTAAAAGCGCAAAGTATAGGCAATTCTCCGTACGCAGCTTTCGGGATAGGAGAAGTAAAATATGACAATTCTGTAGAAACCAGTGCAATGGGAGGCATTAATACCGCTTACATTTGGGATTTCAACAATAGTTTTAATTTTAAAAACCCTGCCGCAAACACTAATCTAGAATTAACTTCTTTAAGAGTACAAGCAAATAACGAAAATCAATTCTTCAAAACAGATTATAATAATTTGGATGTTACTAAGCATTCTACTTATTTATCTAATATTTCAATCGCATTACCTCTTTCTAAAAAATTAAAATTTGGTTTTGGATACCAGCCTTACAGCTCAAAAAGATATGATATTCTTACCAAAATAGAATTATCAGACGGTTCTTTTAAAGGAAATCATTTCCAAGGACAAGGTACACTTAATACCATACAAGCTGCTCTTGGTTATAATATTACTCCAAATTTTGCATTAGGTATTAGAAGTAATTTCTATTTTGGGAAACTATCAGATGTAGAAGAATTGGCATATTCTAATGCTACTCTAATTAATGGTTTTGAGACTTCTACTAAAATTAAAAGTTTCAATTTTACTCTAGGTTCTACCTATCAAAAGAAATTTAAAAATGATAGAAAATTAACACTAGGAGCTACCTATAGTTTTGGGACTACAGGAAATCTAGAAACCACCTTTGTAAATAGCACGTATTACTACGCAGGAGACCAAAAAGATAATTATACAGAACTACAAAAGAAAACCAGTGAAGATAAAAATTTAATTCCTGTAGAAGCATCATTTGGTGTTGGTTATGGTCATGATGGTAAATGGTTCTTGTCTTCTCAATTAGACTACAAAAAAGGAACTACCACAGATTTTTTAGGCAATCCTTTTGTTTATAATAACTCTTACAGAGTTGCAGTAGGTGGTTGGTATTTACCTAATTATAACGATTTTAGAAACTATTTGAATAGAGTTGTTTATAGATATGGTGCTTTTTATGAAAAAGGAAGCCTAGAAATAAATGGTAAAAACATTAATCAATATGGTGTTACCTTAGGTGCTACTCTACCTTTCCAAAAATCTAACGTTGTAAATATGAGCGGAATAGACTTAGGAATAGAACTAGGCAAAAAAGGTACACTTCAAAATAACCTTATTCAACAAAATTTTGTTAATTTTAAAATCGGAATTAATTTCTCTGACAAATGGTTCAGAAAAAATGAATACTATTAATGTTTAAAAATAACACACATAAAATTTATAAAAATATAGTCGCCTTCTTAGGTTTGGCTATATTTTTTTCTTTAACATCTTGCGAAGAAGATCTTACCAAAGCCAATCAAAACAAAAACAAGAATTTCCCGTCTAGAATTACCTATGGAGCCAACATTACCAGAATGGACTCTGGTATGGTAAAAGTAAGATTTAAAGCACCTTTGCTAGAAGAATATGAATTTATAGATACTCCTTATGCAGAAGCAAGAAAAGGTCTATATTTAGAATTTTATGATGCTAAAAAACCGAAAGTTCCTGGCAGACTTTGGGCAAAATATGCTAAAATTATTGAGAAAAAACAATTTTACGAAGCTAAAGGAAACGTAAAAGTAATCAATAACGAAGGTCAAACTTTTGTGATGCAATCTATTTTTTGGGACAAAGCAAACCATAAAATGTACACCAAAGACACCGTTTTTATTACTGATAAAGATGGTTCTACATCTGTCTCTGCTGGTGGAATGAAAGCAAAAGATGATTTCTCTGAATATGTTCTGTATAACAATTCGGGAGATTTTAATGTAAAGAAAATGCCAGAAGTAAAAAAATGACCAAAACTTCCTTTTTTGCCATTGGTTTAATGTCTGGAACCAGCTTAGATGGTTTAGACGTTTGCTATACAAAATTTGAAAAAAATGAAAAATGGAACTTCGAAATTCTAAATGCCGAAACCATACAATATCCTAAAATTTGGGAAGAAAAATTAAAAAACTCCATCCATCTTTCAGCGGAAGAAATAGCTGAGATTCATAGTAATTATGGTTTTTATTTGGGTGAAAAAGTAAATGAATTCATTACAAAATATCATATTAAAAATCTAGATTTAATTGCATCTCACGGGCATACCGTTTTTCATCAACCGCAAAAAAAATTTACCCTACAGATTGGTGATGGCAGAGCCATAAAATGGGTAACTAAAATCTCTGTAATTTATGATTTCCGTGTGCAAGATGTTTTAATGGGCGGTAATGGTGCTCCGCTAGTTCCCATCGGAGATGAATTGCTTTTTCATCAGTATGATGCTTGCCTTAACTTAGGCGGATTTTCTAATATTTCTTTAAAAATTAATAATCAAAGAATCGCATTTGATATTTGTCCGGTAAACATTGTTTTGAACAGTTTAGCTCAAAAAAGAGGACAAAAATATGACGAAGATGGCAAGATTGCAAGACTTGGTAAAATAGATCCTGAATTGCTAGATCAACTTAATAATTTAAAATTTTACAGGCAAAACTTCCCGAAATCTCTAGGAATAGAATGGGTTTTAGAGAACATATCAAGTAAATTCACCAAACAAAGCACCGAAGATTTATTAGCCACTTTCACCGAACATTGCGCCATACAAATTGCCTATACTCTCAATCACTTCCAGCTCAAGAATGTACTGGTTACCGGTGGTGGCACTTATCATTCATATTTAATTGAAAAAATAAAATCTAAAACTTCCACAGAAATCATTATCCCAGAAAAAACAATTATTGATTATAAAGAAGCTCTTATTTTTGCACTGATGGGCGTTCTAAGGATGAACAATGAAATTAATGTACTCGCTTCTGCAACAGGATGTTCAGAGAATCATAGTTCGGGAATTATTGCATAAAAAAAGTTTCAGAAAATACCCTGAAACTTTATCAGTTTATACTTTATAATTTATACACTTTATAGCTGTTCAATTTTATCTGTCAAAGCATTGATAAAACTTTGCAGTGGTTTTTCTACCATCATTTTGATAAAAGGATTAAAATTTCCATCAAAAAGCAACTGAACTTCGGTTTGGTTCTCGCTTATAGGATTGATATTTCCGGTAAGAGAAAAATCTAATGAAGAACTAGCAGATTTCAAAACCACTTTTTTATCTTCTTCTAATTCAGATATTTTAAGAGCCACTTCTGGCATTCCTTTTAGTCCGAATTTAAAACCATCTTCTCTATGTTCAAAGCTTGTTAAACTATCTGGCATTAGGTTTTTATAATCTTCAGGTTTTTTTAGCATTTCAAAAAGTTCTTTCGAAGATTTATTTACCATTATTTTTCTTCCTTCTAAATTCATTTTTTATATTTTTGTAAAAATTAATTGTCCTACAAATGTATAAAGTTTTTATCAACGAAAAAAAATTAAGCATCAATAATTCTCCAACAACTGTTGAGAAGAACATAAGATTTGAAGGTTTTACCACTTTTGAAATCGCTTTTGATTTGCTAGAAAATACTTCTACACCAGAGATTAATATTTATGGAGAAGATGCCCAAGAAATCTGGAAAGAATTTAGCTCTATGATGAAAGTGATAGAAGCAGCTGGTGGTATAGTAATTAATAAAGAAGAAAAAATCTTATTTATTTACAGATTAGGAAAATGGGATCTCCCCAAAGGAAAACTAGAACCCAATGAAAAACTAGACGAAGCAGCACTAAGAGAAGTAGAAGAAGAAACAGGTCTGAAGGAATTGGTTTTAGAAAATTTCGTGAATACTACCTTCCACATTTACAAAGAGAAAAAAGACGGAAAAGAGTTAAGAATATTAAAAGCAACTCATTGGTTTAGAATGAAATACATCGGAAACGAAACTCCAAAACCGCAGGTAGAAGAAGGAATTACAAAAGTAGATTGGATTGCCGTAAATCATATCAAAGATGAGGTATTCCCTAATACGTTTAACAATATAAAATTGATTTTGAAAGAAGTTTTGGAGTGGTAAAAAACTCCTAAAATAGCACTAAAGCTCTATCTTTTTACAGATGGAGCTTTTTTATTTTGATTTTTTTTTGAGAAAAGCATTGTTTAATTGAATTATTTTATAATTTTATACTAATCACTAAAACCTTTTTGAATATGAGAACAATAAAACACATCCTCGACAGAAAATCTAGGACTCTTGCTACAATAGATGCCAATGAAACGGTTTTTGATGCATTAAAAATGATGGCAGAAAAAAACATAGGTTCTATAATTGTAATGAACGGTGAGCAATATTTGGGAATAATTACCGAAAGAAACTATGCGAGACAAATTGTATTACAAGACCGAAGATCTAAGGATGTTTTGGTAAAGGAAATTATGAGAACAGATCTACCCAAATTTTCAGAATCAGACAAAGTAGAAAAATGTATGGAAGTGATGTCTCAACTTAATATTCGATATTTACCTGTTCTCGAAAACGAAAAATTAGTAGGACTAATCTCTATGAAAGATATTCTAGACGAAATTCTCCTTCATCAAAAAGAAGTCATAGAAAATCTTACCAATTATATTTCAAACTAATGAAAAATAAACAAAACCTTCAATTTTTTGGAGGTTTAATTTTATAGGTTTCAGAAGCAAAAAAACATTATCAAAATCAAAAAAATTAAGCTCATTTTTCACTATAAAAACTCAATAAAAATAAAAATCTAATAAAATTAATAAAAATAAGAACCTAAAATTGATAAATCTCATTTTCAAAATTACCACAATTCATGTATTTTTGTAAATATATAAAATAGAAAAGTTAACCAAAAATGTTCACATTATGTACAATTATGTTTCTGCAGAAGAAGCTCTCTCTATTGTAAAAAGTAATCACAGAGTTTTTTTACATGGCAGTGCCTGTACTCCCAATTATCTGATTACAGAATTGGCAAAACAAGCTGGTAGATTAAGAAATGTAGAAATAGTTTCTATTACTGTACAAGGTGAAATAGAAATTGCAAAACCACAATATAAAGATAGTTTTTATATTAATTCTCTTTTTGTTTCTACACCAGTAAGAGAAGCTGTAAATAGTGACAGAGGAGATTATGTGCCTGTTTTTTTAAGTGAAATTCCATTGCTATTTAAGAAAAATATTCTTTCGCTAGATGTAGCCATTGTACAAGTTTCGCCACCAGACCAGCACGGATATTGCTCATTAGGAACTTCTATAGATGTAGCCAGAAGCGCCGTAGATAATGCCAAAATGGTAATTGCACAAGTTAATCCTAAAATGCCCAGAACTTTCGGAGATTCTATGATACACGTAGAACGAATCACCAAAATGGTTCTACACGAAACGGACCTTCTTACCATAGATTACAGTGCTAAAGTAACAGAAGACGAAACCAAAATTGGGCAATATATTGCAAATCTTATAGATGATAAATCTACCATACAAATGGGTGTAGGTACTATTCCAGATGCGGTTCTTAGTTCGCTTCACAATCATAAAAATCTAGGAATACATACCGAAATGATTTCAGACGGTGCTGTAGATTTAATTGCCAAAGATATTATAGACAATAAATTCAAAGGCATCAATAACAATAAGACCATTACTGCATTTTCTTTTGGAACTAAAAAATTATATGATTATATAGATAACAATCCTTCATTTGCATTTATGGATGTTTCTTATGTAAATAATCCCATCATCATTGCTCAAAATAAGAATCTTATTGCCATTAATTCTGCAATAGAAGTAGATTTAACCGGACAGGTTTGTGCAGATTCCATAGGAACCTATCAATTTTCTGGAATTGGCGGTCAAATGGATTTTATAAGGGGAGCTGCCCTTTCGGAAGGCGGAAAACCAATTATAGCACTTACTTCCAGAACCAAAAAAGGCATTCCTAGAATTGTTCCTTATCTAAAGCAAGGAGCTGGCGTAGTAACAACCAGAGGTCACATTCATTATGTAGTAACAGAATTTGGGGTAGCCTATCTCTATGGGAAAAATATGAGGCAAAGAGCCCTTGCTTTAATAGAAATTGCTCATCCTGATGACAGAGAAATGCTAGATAAATTTTGCTACGAAAGATTCAAAGCACATTATCATTAAAAAATAGAAATCCTGAAATGAATTTTTCGGGATTTTTTTATACTTTTAATGATGAAATTCAAAACCATGAAAGAACACGAAATTTTAATAGACTTTGCGAAAAAACACATCGAAATTTCTACAGAAGACCAAGAAAAAATCAAAAAATACTTCAAGGTAAGAAATGTAGAAAAAAATGAAATATTACTAAACGCAGGCGAAGTTTGTAATCATCTTTATTTTGTAGTTCAAGGTATTCTAAGAACTTTTCATCTCAATGCCAATGGAACCGAATTTACCAGACTCATCAGAAAAGAAAATCAATTCTGTACGGTTCTATTAAGTTTTTTAGAAAAAAAATCCTCTGTTGCTACCATTCAGGCATTAGAAAAAGGAGCGCTTTTGGTAATAAGTTCAGAAGATTTCCGAACACTAACCAAAGAATCCGAAATTGCCCAAAAAATTTACACCAAAACTCTAGAAGATTTTGAAAATTTCCATTTGAAAAGGTTAGAATTTTTGACCTCCTACTCTCCAAAAGAAAAAACAGAGATTTTCTTGAAAGAGTACCACGAGTTAGAACCTAGATTAACAGATAAGGTAATTGCCTCTTACCTGCAAATAACACCCGAAACTTACTGCCGTTGTAAAAAAAGTTTAGAATCCTAAGAATTTCAATTTTTGATGAATATTTTTTTGTAATTTGGCTCTAGTAAAATGTAGGTAAAAATGAAAAAGATTTTCGCAATAGCTGTACTTGTTTTTTGTGTAATTGATGCTCATGCACAGCGTCTAGACAAAATTGTAGAGAGGCTAGATAGAATAGAAAGAAACAGAAAATTTGATAAATCACTGCTCACTCTAGACCTTGCTGGCAAAAAATTTGCACTGATTAAAAACGTAAATAAAGTGGTTTATAAAAACATTTTAGATTTTTCTAATGATAACAAAATCACTTTAATAGAACTTACTGATGATAAATTAACAGATGCTAAAACTTCTAAAATATATACTGGTGATGCCCTCAAAAAAGAATATTATGTGTCTGTAAGAGCAGATAAATTAGAAGGAAAAAACATAGATTTACCCTATACTTTTAATTTTGTTTTACAAAAAAGAGAAGGCAATCTCTGCTTAGTCAACATTAGTAATAACGAAATCTGGTTAGATACTGATAGTGGTAAAAAATAACAATTAAAACTCACATTAACGTTCAATTTATACTCAATCTTAAAATATAATGAAGAACCTACTATTGATTTTGATTTCGGCATTAGCAATGCAAAGTTGCTTTGTGAATGCAAAAAGAGATTATAACGGCTATAGTAAAAATTTGGTCTTTAATAAAAATGATAAATGGCTCATTAACAATATATATACAGACCTTAGCTCTATGGATAAAGAAAGATTGAATAAAGAAACTTTAGAAACATTCAATGAATTAAGTGCAAGAAATGCTTATAATTTGGAGAAAGCAAAATCAGAAAGTTTAATTTCGGGAAAAATATCTTTCAGCCCCGAAATTGAAGAGATAGAACAACTTAAAAATTCTACAAATTTTAATTATTTGGTAAATATTTATACCAAAAAGATTAGAAACGGTTTAGCTGTTTTAGAAACTTCTGAACAAAGAGAATATGCCAGCAATGAGGCTTTTGCAATAATTGAAATATATGATATTAAAAATTTAAAGAAAGTTTACTATCAAAAAGTATATTCTTCACAAACAAGAGAAAAACAAACAAAGGGACCAAGTTTTCAGTATTCGTCTGAAACATTATCTAAAAAAAATTTAATGAAAATATTGAAAGACATTAAAAAAAACGCCATTATAAAAGGCTAAACACTCATAAATTTAATACATTCTTCACTTGCTTTTTCTAAAAATTCAGGAAGTTTTTCTTCAGTCCAAGGTTCTTTAGCTCCAAATGTATGATTAGCTCCTTCAATTAGTTTTAAGGTGGAATTTTTCGCCCAAATATGGAGATTTTCCGCAGAAGAATAATCTACTGCTTCGTCTAAATTTCCGTGGATGATTAGAGTTTTGCCAGAAAAAATTTTCATAGAATTCTCTACATCAAAATGGCTTTTATTATTCTCAAAATCTTCAAAAAATTGAAAATAATGCGGCATCATTTGTCTGGTTCTGGCATTATTACTAAAGTAAACTTCTTCTCTCTTCCAGTTGATGAAATCTTCACCTTTCGGAAAACGATCTAGAGAATCTACACTTGCTAAAGCTATTAAATTTTTAATCTTGATATTCTCATTGGCTTTAATAATGGCAATTCCGCCACCTCTGGAATGCCCAATTAATGAGATATTTTCTGCATCTACTCTACTATCTTGGGAAAAATAATCAATAACAAATTCTAAATCACTGAGTTCCTTAGAATAATTATTTTCTCCGAAACTTTCTAAATCTGCAAAATCTGCAGGCTTTTCTAATGTGGTTCCGTTATGAGAAAAATTAAATTTCACAAAGAAAAATCCATTTTCGGCAAATTTTTCTGCCATCAAATCCCATGCGCCCCAATCTTTATAGCCTTTATAACCGTGGCAAAAAATAACCAAAGGTAATTTCTCCCTATTCTCAGGAATAAAAGCATCTGCCAAAAACGGTTTGGTTTCAGGATTTTCTAAAATAATATTTTTTTTAATGGTAAATTTCATCGGTTGATAATGATTTTTTCACAATTAGTAGTTTTAATCAATAGGTATGCCATTCATAAGATTTGTTACAAACGATTAAAAAACAAAAACCACCGAAAATTCGGTGGTTGTATTCTAGCCCTGATGGAGCGGTATGTTTGAGCTCTTTTTCTGCGGCGGCTTCGCCGCCGCAGAAAAAAGCGAGTAGCGACAGCAGGATTAAGCTCCTAAAAACTTTTTGCTACTATTTTAAAAAGGTGAATTTTTTGAAGAAAAAAAAGTGGTTCTTACCAGATTTTAATTCTATCTGTAGGTGTTTTGTAATGCTTATCTCCTTCTTTTACTTTGAAAGCATCATACCAAGTATCTGTGTTTTCTAGCGGACCAACTGCTCTGTACATCCCTGGAGAGTGAGAGTCTGTTTTTACCTGATTGATGAGATATTTTTCGGTAGATTTGGTTCTCCAAACGGTAGCCCAACTCAAGAAAAATCTTTGTTCTTGGGTGTATCCGTCAATCTTACCTATTTTTCCTTTGTCTTTAAGATACATTTTAAGGGCATCAAAAGCAATGTTTACTCCGCCTAAATCTGCGATATTTTCTCCCATTGTAAAGGTTCCGTTTACGAAAGTTCCTTTTACGGGTTCATATTTGCTGTATTGTTCGCCTAATCTTTTGGTAAGAGCTTCAAATTTTTCTCGGTCTTCTTTCGTCCACCAATTGTTTAGATTTCCATCTCCATCGAATCTAGAACCACCATCATCAAAACCGTGAGAAATTTCGTGACCGATTACAGCACCTATTCCACCGAAATTAACGGCAGGATCTGCTTTAAAATCAAAGAACGGAGGTTGAAGAATTGCCGCAGGGAAAACAATCTCGTTATTAGAAGAGCTGTAATATGCATTTACCGTTTGTGGAGTCATACCCCATTTTGTTTTATCTACTTTTTTACCAATTTTTTCTAGATTTTTTTGGTAACCCCACGCAGAAATATTTTGTGTATTTTTATAATAAGTACCACCTTCTGCTGGTGATAAAAGCGTTAATTTAGAATAATCTTCCCACTGGTCTGGATATGCAATTTTTACTTTGAATTTGCTCAATTTTTCTAGCGCTTTAGCTTTGGTATCTGCACTCATCCAAGAAAGATTACTGATGTGCTGATGGTACGCTTTTTTAAGATAATCTACCAAAGTTACTATTTCTGCTTTGGCTTCTGCCGGGAAAAATTTATCTACATATAATTTACCAAAAGCTTCTCCTAAAACTCGGTTTACTACTTCTAGACCTCGCTTGTCCATAGAACGTTGCTCTAGAGTTCCCTGAAGGTATTTTCCGTAGAAATCAAATCTTAAATCGTCTAATCTTTTGTCTAGAGAACCTGCATTACCAGAAAGCATGTTGTATTTCATATAATCTTTTAGCAATGGTAAATTCTCTTGGTTAATAAAGCCATCTAAAGCCTGATAATACTTAAGATCACCTAGAATTACTCTATCTGTATTTACGCCTACTTTTTGTAAATATTCTGGAAGGTTTACATTTTTCACTAAACCAGAAAGTTCTGCTACAGATTTTGGATTGTATCTTTTATTAGCGTCTCTGCCTTCTTCGTTGGTTAATAAAGTTTTGGCAAATCTTTTTTCTAAATCTACAATTTTAACGGCGGTATCATCTGGATTTTGATAACCTAAAATACCTAAAATTTTAGAAACATATTTGGTATATTCTGCAATGGTTTTAGTATTCGCTTCATTATCTTTTTGGTAGTAGTCTTTACCAATTCCTAAGCTAGGCCCTCCTAAATAAATGGCATTATCATTAGAAGCTTTTAGGTCTGACCCAACTCTCCAAGCGTATAATGGATTATCACCAGTTAAGGTAGCTTGGTTAATATAATTTTGAAAATCTGAAAGATTTTGTATAGCATCTATTTTTGCCAAATCTGCTTTTATTGGTTCTATTCCTTCTGCATTTCTTTTGTTCCAATCGATGTAAGTAGCGTATAAATCCTGAATTTTTTGTCCTTCTGAACCTTTAGCATATTTCTCTGTTAAAATATTTTTAAGAATAGCTAAAGAGTTTTCGTCTGTTTTCTCACGAAGTTCATTAAAACTTCCCCAAGTACCTTTATCTGAAGGGATAACAGCAGTTTTTACCCAGTTTCCGTTCACATAATTAAAGAAATCATCTTGCGGACGTATACTGGTGTCCATTAAATGCAGGTTTATTCCGTTTCCTTCTGCTTTTTTCTGAGCAGAATAAGAATTAAAAGACAGCACTGCTGCTGTAGTTAAAATTAAAAAAGGGATTTTCTTCATAACCAAATAATTTTTTAGAATATCAAATTTAAAAATAATAAACATTATTATGTTAATTAGTAGAAAAAAATAATAGATTGTTTCAATAGATATAAAAAACCACCGAAAAAAATCGGTGGTTGTATTCTAGCCCTGATGGAGCGGTATGTTTGAGCTCTTTTTCTGCGGCGGCTTCGCCGCCACAGAAAAAAGCGAGTAGCGACAGCAGGATTAAGCTCCTAAAAATTTTGCTACCATTTTGATTCCCCTATTTCTTTTTTCTTCGAAAAAAGACGGGGTTCTTTACCAAATTTTGATTCTTTCTTCTGGTTTTTTGTACAATTTGTCTCCTTCTTTTACATCAAAAGACTTATACCAAGCCTCGGTGTTTACCAATGGACCAAATGCTCTGAAATAACCTGGCGAATGCGGATCTACTTTTACTTGACTTACGGCAGCTTTTTCGGTTTGTTTGGTTCTCCAAACGGTTGCCCAACTTAAGAAAAATCTTTGATCTTGGGTAAATCCATTGATTACACCTGGGTTTCCTTTGTCTTTAAGGTACATTTGTAATGCATCATAAGCGATGTTTACCCCTCCTAAATCTGCAATATTTTCTCCGTTGGTAAAGGTTCCGTTTACGAAAGTTCCTTTTACAGGCTCGTATTTATCATATTGAGCGGCAAGAGATTTGGTTGCTTTTTCGAAGCTAGCCTTGTCTTCTGGAGTCCACCAATCGGTAAGGTTTCCGTCTGCATCAAACTGTGCTCCAGAATCATCAAACCCGTGTGTGATTTCGTGACCAATTACTGCACCAATTCCTCCGAAATTAACGGCTGCATCTGCGTTTGGATTAAAGAATGGCGGTTGTAAAATAGCTGCTGGGAATACAATTTCGTTATTTAGTGGATTGTAATAAGCGTTTACAGTTTGAGGTGTCATTCCCCATTCTGCTTTATCTACTGGTTTGCCAATTTTTGCTAAATCTTTTTGGTATTGCCAAGCAGTGATATTTTGTAAATTTTTATAAAGTGTACCTCCATCTTTTTCGGATAGGATAGTTAGTTTAGAATAGTCTTTCCATTGGTCTGGATAGGCTACTTTTACAGTAAATTTATTTAATTTGTTCAATGCTTTTTCTTTGGTCGTATTAGACATCCAAGCTAAGTTATTGATGTGCTGAGCAAAACTTTTCTTAAGATAATCTATCAATTCTACCATTTGAGATTTAGCAGAAGCTGGGAAAAATTTCTCTACGTATAATTTACCAAAAGCTTCGCCTAGAGAACCATTAATTAATTCAAAAGCTCTTTTGTTTTGAGCTCTTTGCTCTTGTTGACCTCTTAAAAATTTACCATAAAAATCAAATCTTTTAGCATCTAAATCTTTGCTTAAATAGCTTGCACTACCAGACAGCAAATGGAATTTCATATAATCTTTAATCAATGGAAGATTAGCCTGATTGATGAATTTATCTAGATTTTTATAATAATTAATTTCACCTACAATTACCTTATCATATTTTACGCCTAGTTTAGCCAAATAACCTGCTAAATCTACGTTTTTAGACAGAGTCTTGAGTTCTGCAGCTGTTTTTGGATTGTAAAATAAATTAGAATCTCTGCTTTGCTCATTGGTATAAAGTGTTTTAGCAATAGATTTTTCGAAATTTACAATATTTTTAGCTACTGCATTTGCATTTTTATAACCTAAAACTTGCAGCATAGATGCTACATATTTGGTATATTCTGCTAATGTTTCGGTATTTTTTTCATTTACTTTTTGGTAATAATCTCTGCCTAAACCTAGACTGGCATCTCCTAGATAAATAGCATTCATTTTACTATTTTTCATATCAGCATCTACACCCCAACTGTAAAAAGGATTTTCTCCGTTGGGTGTAGCAGCAACTAAATATTTTTGTAAATCTGCTACTGTTTTTATCGCATCAATCTTAGACAAATCTGCTTTAATTGGGGTAATACCGTCTGCATTACGCTTCTCCATATTCATATACGTAGCATATAAATCTTGGATTTTTTTGCCTTCTGTTCCTGCATCGAATTTTTCTTTCAACAGTGAATTGAGAATGCTCATAGAGTTGTTATCTGTATCTTCGGCAAGTTTATTGAAACTTCCCCAAGTAGATTTATCAGACGGAATTTGTGCGGTTTTCATCCAACTTCCGTTTACATAATTGTAGAAGTCATCTTGCGGACGAACACTGGTATCCATATGCTGTAGCTCTAGACCTTTGTCTTGAGCAAAAGAACTTGCCGAAAAGCCAATTAAAGCTACTACAGCAATGTTAAAAATATTCTTCATAAATAATTGAATTTAATAACTTGTTTAGTCGATTGATTTTATATTTCGTTACATCTAAATTAAGTAACAACTACTGGCTCTTTTACATTACCTGTTCTTTTTAAAAATCCCCAAGTTTGCATTTCGCCTTTCAATGCTTTTCTGAAACTTCTAAACAAAACAATGTACATTAGCCATCTGTAAACCAATCTCTGTGGTATAACGTGCAATACACCAGAAATTTTTTCTTTCTCAAAAAGAAATGCAATTAATGCAAGAGAAGCATCTACCAAAAGGAAAATTAAGTAATATAAAAATATTTTTTCTCTGTTTTCGGTAAATAATCCAAAAATCATTAATATGTCTGCTAATGGTGAAAACAAAGGAATAATATATTGAAAAATTAAAATATTAGGCATTGCCCACCATCCTAAACCTTTGTATTTTGGATTAAGGAAAGTGTCTTTTTGTTTCCAAAACATCTGTAAAATACCATAATTCCATCTAAATCTTTGTTTCAAAAACTGATTGATATTTTCTGGTGCTTCGGTTACAGCAACAGCTTTATTTTCGTTTCCGACGGTGTATCCTTTTCTTAAAATTCTCACGGTTAAATCACAATCTTCTGCTAAGGTATCAGAAGAATATCCTCCTAAATCTTGTACAATTTCTTTTTTGAAAGCACCTATCGCACCAGGGATTACAGTAATAGCATTGATATGAGCGTAAGCCAATCTATCAAAATTCTGACTGGTAATGTACTCTATAGATTGCCATTTGGTAAGCCAATTTACTCTGTTTCCTACTTTTACGTTTCCTGCAACTGCTGCCAAATTATCTTCTGGTTTTGCATTGAGAAACTTTGCAATCAAATAATTCACTGCGTTTTGTTCTAGTTTTGTGTCAGCATCTATACAAACTATATATTCTGCATCTGATTTTTCAATTCCAAAATTGAGAGCTGTAGCTTTTCCTCCATTAACTTTGGTGAAAATTTTCAGTTTTGAATGATTTTGAAACTCTTCTGAAACCATTTTATACGTACTGTCTTTACTTCCATCATCCACAAAAATAATATCAAAATTAGGATAGCTTTGTTTCAATAAATTTTGCAATGAAGAGACAATGTTTACTTCTTCATTATACGCCGGAACAATAATAGAAACTTTAGGATAACTCTCTAAAATTGGTAAAACAGAATCTTTTTTCTCTTTTCTTCTTT
>DDFD01000010.1 GCA_002337005.1 Flavobacteriales bacterium UBA1937
TTTCGATATCGTTTTCAGCTCTACCATTCCTATTGGAGCTGGCTTATCATCTTCTGCTGCTTTAGAATGTGGTTTTTTATTCGGATTAAATCATTTCTTTAATTTAGATTTAACTAAAGAGCAAATTGCAAAAATGGGACAAAAAGCAGAGCATACATTTGCAGGTGTTAATTGTGGAATTATGGATCAGTTTGCTTCGGTTTTCGGAAAAGAAAATCACGTAATTTTCTTAGATTGTGACACTTTAGATTATCAATACGCTCCTGCGGATTTTGGAGATTACACCCTACTTTTACTCAATACCAATGTAAAACACAATTTACAAACATCAGAATATAATAACCGTAGAAAAGAATGTGAAGCAGGAATTAACATCATTCAAAATAAATATCCTGAAGTGAAAAATTTCAGAGAAGCGACCATAGAAATGGTGGAAAATTTGAAAGAAGCAATGGGAGATGTAGTGTATAGAAGAAGTAAATTTGTAGTAGGTGAAATTTCTAGAATTCAAGAATTGGTAAAATCTTTAGAAAAAAATGATTTTAAAAACGTAGGAAAATTGATGACAGCTACGCATTATGGTTTATCTAAAGACTACGAAGTAAGTTGTGAAGAACTAGATTTTTTGGTAGATAATGTTCTGCTAGAACAAGATGTTCTTGGCGCAAGAGTTATGGGAGGCGGTTTTGGTGGTTGCACTATTAATTTATTAAAGAAAACTGAAGTAGAAAATGTCATCGAAAAACTTTCTAAGGCTTATTTAGATAAATTCAGAATTGCACTTACTCCTTATCAAGTTTCTGTTTCGGAAGGAACACATTTTTACGCCTAATCATTATGGAAAAATTTATTTTAACAGACCATCCACATAGAAGATACAATCCACTTTTAGATGAATGGATCTTAGTATCACCACAGAGAGCAAAAAGACCTTGGCAAGGACAAAAAGAAACCATTTCGGAAGAAAAAAAACCAGAGTATGATGAAACATGTTATCTCTGCCCAGGAAACGAACGCATCAACAGTGAAACTAATCCTAAGTATGAAAATTGCTATGTTTTTGATAATGATTTCCCTGCTCTTTTGAAAGATGAAGTTTCTTTTGATTTAGAGCAAGAAGATTTATTTAAAATCAATCCTGAAAGAGGTATAAACCGAGTAATTTGCTTTTCGCCAAAGCATAATGTAACTCTTGCAGAAATGCAAATTCCAGAAATAGAAAACGTTATAAAAGTTTGGAAGGAACAATACCTAGAATTAGGCTCTATTTCTTATATTAATCACGTACAAATTTTTGAAAATAAAGGAAGTGTAATGGGATGTAGCAATCCGCATCCTCACGGACAAATCTGGGCACAATCATCGCTGCCAACTCAGGTAAAAAGAACGCAAAATAATCTCCTAAAATATTTCCAAGAAAAAGGAAAAACCATGTTGAAGGATTATTTAGATAGTGAAATTCTAAAAAAAGAAAGAATTATTGCCGAAAATGAACGTTTTGTACTGTTGGTTCCATTTTGGGCAACTTGGCCTTATGAAACAATGATTATCAGCAAAAGACATTTCTCTAGCATTGCAAAAATTACAGAAGAAGAAATAAAATCTTTTGCAGAAATGATTCAAGTCATTACGGTAAAATATGATAATTTATTTAAAACATCTTTCCCATATTCCGCAGGAATCCACCAAGCTCCAACTGATGGATTAAACCACGATGAATGGCATTTTCACATGCATTTTTATCCGCCATTGCTAAGAAGCGCAACAATTAAAAAATTTATGGTGGGATATGAGCTTCTAGCCGAAGCACAAAGAGATTTGACGGCAGAACAAAGTGCAGAAATATTGAGAAATCTTCCTAACAAACACTATAAATTTTAGAATGTAAGTTATGCTTAATTGAGAACTACTAAGAATATATCCCATTAAAAAGCATAAAAACTACCCCTACAAAAACCCAAACTCTAAAAAGATTAATTACCCAAAACATCTTGTTTTTTTGATAGGTAAGAATCGGAAAAATAAGAATTAAAAAGAAAAATATACTGATTACAAAATACCAAGAAAAAATATTGAGCTGATGGTAACTGTAAACAATAATGCTAGAAACCAAAATGTTTAAGAAAATAACTAACGCGATCGTATAATAAGAGGTTTTCTTACCAAAAACATTGGCAATGGTATTATATCCAAAAACTTTATCTACATTTTTTGTTAATATATCTTTTATTAAATCAATGGTTAGCATTAATAAAAAAAGAAAAATTGCCATCAAAAAAATTTTATAAGAAAAATGCTGATAATAAACCAACATCCCAAAAAAAGGATATAAAGATAAACTTACAAAAGTGAGATTGTTAACAACAAGTATTTTACTGAGTTTATGACTATAAAACCATATCAAAAACTGATAAACCAAGAAAAAAGCCAATATTCTAGGCGATAATATGGCAGAAATAACCAGTGTAACTACATTAAGCGTAATATAAGAATACAAGAAATATTTTTCTTTCAAAAAACTCTGTAATCTGGTTCTAAAAGGTCTAGAAACTCTATCCTTTTCATTATCATAAAATCTATTGATAATTCCACCTGCTGCAATACTTAAAACAGAACAAAAAATAATGCCGTGAACTTTATAATCAAAAACAAATTTTCTGAGGCTTTCTTCCTGATTAAAAAGAAAAAAAGTAGAAACATAAAGTGTAAATGTAAAAAGTACAAGCAGAAAAATCCTAGCACCTAGAAGCAAGCTCATAATCTGAGACAAACGATAAAGTATAGGATTGTTTTTCATTTTTTGTAAAAAATCATGAAATCATAAAGTTGTTAAGAATATAAAAAACGATTTTGCGACTTTACAACTTAGCGACTATAAAAATCTTAAAATCTATATATCACTTCCTTATTGAAACCATCTAACATTTTTTCTGCCTTTGAATAATCTTTAGCAAAACCTAGAATATAACCACCACCACCGCTACCGCAGAGTTTTAGGTAATAAGCATTGGTGTCAATTCCGTTTTTCCAAGCGTTATATAAATTGGTAGGAATCATTGGTTTGAAATGTACATAAGCCCATTTAGAAAGGTTTTTCAAATTTTTAAAAAAGGGTGTCATTTCTTTATTAAGGAAAGTATCAATACAAGCGTTATTGTATTTTATGAATTCTTCTTTCAAAGTCTTACGGAAACCTTCATTTTTTAATTTGTCAAAGAAAATCTGTACCATTGGCCCTGTTTCGCCTACACTTCCAGAATCAATCAAAAAAATGGCTCCTTTACCAGCTTCTTCTTTCGGAATAGAAACTTTATCTACACTTTCTTTATTTTCAATCAAAATCGGAAGATTCATATAGCAAATCAAAGGATCAATACCCGAAGATTTTCCGTGGAAATAAGACTCTAACTCTCCGAAAACTTTTTTCAAATCTTTCAATTGAGTTTTAGAAATAGTTTCAGGGCTGTATTTTAAGAAAGAATATTTTTCGAAAATAGCTGCTACCAAAGCGCCAGAACTACCAACACCATAACCTTGCGGAATATTAGAGTCAAAAAATAAACCTTTATTAATGTCATTTTTAAAAGCTTCGACATCAATTTTAAAATCATTTGGAAGCTCTAAAGTTGATAAATAATCTGAATATTTAGCAAGCGATTCATTAGATTTTTTCTCGAAATCAGATTGATTATCAGAGAATTTCAATGTTCCTTTGTAGAAACTATAAGGTAAAGTAAGACCTTGAGAATCTTCTATGATTCCGTATTCTCCAAAAAGCAATATTTTAGCGTAAAACAATGGGTTTGCCATTAATTCATTTTATGTTTGGTCATGCAAAGATAATAAAAAAATTATTCATCTATAAATATACTGATTTTCAACAAATTTCAAGCCAAATTATCTAAAATAATTTGTTCAATCTCTTTAGACTGATTAAGTGTCATAAAATGAGTTCCACCATTAATTAAATAATCAAATTTTACGAAATAATGGGGCAAAATTAAATCTCTATTTCCTTGAATATGGATAATATTTTCTGAATAATTTTCATTCTTCCAATTGATAATTTGATGTAAAGCCCATTTTAAGAATTTCTCATCTGTATCTTTGACAATGCTTTTTAAAAGCTCTTTTTCAAAATAAGTCTTTGCTCCAAAAATAATATAAGATAGAAAATTTACATTTTTCAAAACTGAAATTGGAATGAAATTCAACAAATTTAATTTACCTAAAATTCTGTAATAAAAAGGAATTTCGGATTTAGTTTTAGCAGAAGACAAAAGAAAAATTTTCTTGATTTTTTTAATTTTTGAAATTTCCACCGAAAGAATTCCACCGAAAGAAAGTCCGATTAGAATAGCATTTTCATCTGTCATATTTTCAGAAATTCTGAGAGCATAGTTTTGCAAAGTTTCATTTTCAAGAGGCAAAATCCAATTGATATGAACAACATTGAAACCATCAAAAGAAAAATTTTGGAACATTCTTTTATCGGCGCCAAGTCCGCTGATTATATAGATGGTTGATTTCAAAACTTTATTAAAAAATATTTCGTTCCTACGGAACAAATTTAGATATTCATTTTTCTAAATTGCATTAAAAATCAATTTTTTAAACAGGAATTTCTCCATATTTATTTGCTTTTTTATCGCCTTCTTGTAGAAGTAAAAAAATGTTATAAAAAGGAACAAATAAATAAATTGACGATTTTTCAAAATCGTGTAACCTTCTTATAAACAAAGAGAAAGTAACCACTAAATAAATGATGAACAACAAATTACTAACATAATTGAAAGCTAATTTCAAAGCATAAATTTCTAAAATTTCAACAAAAATGTAAACAAAAACCCAAAACATACCAAAGAGTACGTTGAGGTAAAAAAACGAAATTAATTCTTCAAAACTGGCTCTTGAAAAGACTTTAAAAGTGTTTTTGAATGTATGTTGATAATATTGAAATTTTGTCATAATCCTTATATTTGGTTTTGTTCGTCTGCTTCTTCCATCAATTTAAGATACGTTATGTATCTGCTTTCCAGAATTTCGCCAGTTTCTAAGGCTTCTAAAACAGCACATTTTGGTTCATTAATATGTTTACAATTATGAAACTTACAATCTCGTCCTTTTTCAAAAATTTCTGGAAAATAATGCTGAATTTCCTCTTTTTCTACGTCAATCATTGCAAATTCTCGAACTCCAGGAGTATCTATCACAGCGCCGCCAAAATGCCAAAAGTGCATTTGTGCAAAAGTAGTGGTGTGTTTTCCTTTATTATGTGTTTCAGAAATAATATTGGTTTTAAGGTTTAGATCGGGTTGAAGCGCATTCACTAACGTTGATTTTCCTGCACCAGAATGTCCGAAAAACACAGAAGTTTTATCTTTAATAATTTCTTGAAGTTTATCCAAATTCAGTCTGTCTTCAGAAGAAACTTGCAATGTTTGATAGCCTAATTTTTGATACATTTCTTGCAATTCTTCCACGATTTCTACTTCTTCAAAATTCAATAAATCTATTTTGTTAAAAAGAATGAGAACAGGAATATTGTATGCTTCACAACACGCCAAAAAACGATCTAAAAAACCAAGCGAAGTTTCGGGAGATTGCAGTGTGAAAATAATACACGCCAAATCTAAATTACTGGCAATGATATGTGCTTCCTTCGATAAATTTACCGATTTTCTGATGAGATAATTCTTACGAGGTTCTATTTTGGTAATCCACGCAATGTCGTCTTGCTCGAGTTGAAATTCCACAAAATCACCTACAGCTAAAGGATTGGTCAATCTGGTTTTTATCAGTTTAAATTTTCCACGAATTCTCGCCTCGAAAACTTTTTGGGTTTCCAAATCTAAAACCTGATACCAACTTCCTGTAGATTTTGTGATGAGTCCTTTCAAACCGAATTTCTTTTGTGCAATTTACAAAAAACTTAGCAAAAAAAGAACGCGCTAAAATAGCGCGCTCTTATAATATATTTTGATAAGAAATTAATCAATCATAATATTATTTTGAACCTCAATAGATTCTTCGTGAATTGCTTTGAAAACTTTTTCTATAAATTCTTGAGACATACCTGTTTCCGTAGCTTTTTGGTTCGCATATTCGGTAATTACTTTCCAACGGTCTGGTTGGAAGATAGCGATATTATTTTGCTTTTTCAAAGTCCCAATTTTCTCAGAAATTTTCATTCTGCTTGACAATAAGCTAATTAATTGAAAATCTATATCAGAAATTAATGCTCTGTGTTTGCCCATTTCATCATCAAAACCAGAAATATCAGAATTCCTAATTTGTAAACTTCCGAGCATATCTGCAAGAACTTCTGGTGTAATTTGTTGAGAAGCATCACTCCAAGCTGCATCTGGATTTGGGTGAGATTCTATCATGGCACCTTCATAACCTACATTGAACGCTTCTTGAGTAATATCTTTTAATAAATCTCTTCTACCACAAATGTGAGAAGGATCTACAAACATTGGGATATTAGGATATTGATTTTTAAAATCTAAAGCGATTTGCCAATTTGGAACGTTTCTGTATTTTGTTTTTTGGTAAGATGAAAACCCTCTATGAATTGCTCCTAAGTTTTTAACATCTTGTCCTAAAAGTCTTTCAAGAGCACCAATCCAAAGTGCTAAATCTGGATTTACAGGATTTTTAACCAAAACAGGCTTGTTGGTTCCTTTAAGAGCCACAGCAATTTCTTGAACAGTAAAAGGATTTACGGTACTTCTCGCACCAATCCAAAGAATATCTACATCTGCTTCTAGCGCTGCATAAACGTGATGAGCATTTGCAACTTCTGTAGCTGTTTTAAAACCAAATTCGTCTTTTACTTTTTTAAGCCAATTAAGACCAATTACACCAACTCCCTCAAAACCAAATGGTTTAGTTCTAGGCTTCCAAATTCCAGCTCTAAAAACAGGAACTTCTGCTCCACTTTCTTTCAATCTTTGTGCTGTTTCTAGCATCTGCGCTTCTGATTCTGCGCTACAAGGTCCCGCAATAATAAGCGGTGATGGAAATTCTTTTATCCAATCGTTCTGTAAATCTTTTAAGTCCATTCTACTTATGCTTCTTCTGATTATTTAAAAAATAAAAACGCAACAAATGCGTTTTTGTGATATATTTTGAAATTTTGTTCAAATATAGAAATTTAACTGAAATTTTATTTCAATTTTTCGAAAAAATTAGATTTTTTCACTATTATTTTTCAAAAAACAATAGAAAAAGTAATTTATTTAAAGATTTGTACGTTATTTACATTCAATCTTTGTTCAATCCAATTTTTAAGTTTTAGCTCTTCTTCGTTTGAAAATTGAACTTCCGCAGTATAAATAAGAATTGTTTTATTTACCAAGCTATCTCCTTGTGCAAAATTATTGTTAGAAACTGCTAATGAATTTATTTTAGGAAATAGTATTTTACTTTCTCTTAGTAATTGTTTATTATTAAAATTATTTTTAACAATTTCTTGTTCTAATTCTAATATCCTTTTGTCTTTTTCATCGCTCTTAGAAACTTCATTGAGAATGTCATTTTTCAAAAGTCTTATATCATCAGAAGCACTTTTTCTTATTTCAATATTTGTATTTTCAATTCCAAAATCTTTGAGTCTTTGATTAAGTTTTTCGATTTCATCTTGAGAATAGTTTTTACTTAAAAGTGCCAATTCTATTTTCTTTGGATTTGATAAAAAATTAACTTTTTTGTAAATTAAAGTATTGCCTTTTTCTGTAATTTCTTTTTCTAAAAAATCATTAACTTCTAGTCTAAATTTCTGCTCTTGATAGAGAGAATAAGCAAAATAAATACTCGGAATAAGTACGAGAGTAGAAACTATAGTTACTATATTTTGTACTCTTTTTTCTCTTTTTTTGTCTATGAAATTTACTGGCGGATATTTTAAAAATTTAACAATTAAAAAAGTAGCAATCCCAATAAAAACACAATTGATAGTATATAAAAATAGAGCTCCAAAAAAAAAATTGAAATTACCTGTAGCCAAACCATAACCTGCGGTACAAAGGGGCGGCATTAGGGCTGTAGCAATAGCAACACCTGGGATTGGATTACCTTTTTCTACTCTTGTAATGGCAATCACACCAACTAACCCACCAAAAAAAGCAATCAAAACATCATAAATATTAGGAGATGTTCTTGCCAAAAGTTCAGATTGGGCTTCTTTGAAAGGACTCAAAAGAAAATAAATGCAGGAAACCAAAAGACTAGCCACTGTAGCAATTAAAAGATTTTTGAGTGATTTCCTTAGCAATTGAAAATCAAAAATACCTAATGCAAAACCAGCACCAACTATAGGCCCCATCAACGGAGAAATAAGCATTGCCCCGATAATTACTGCGGTAGAATTTACATTGAGACCTATAGAAGCTATAAAAACAGCTGCCATTAAAATCCATAAATTAGAACCAGAAAAAGAAATATTATTTTTTACATTTTCTAAAACGGTTTCTTTACTTTCTTCGCCTTTATGTAAATCAAAAAATTTATTCATTTTTAGCTTAAATCTAGTTTTAATAAGTCATCTAAATCTTTTAAAATAGGATTAATTTCTACATATTTTTCAAAAATTGATTTTTTGGTTACAATCTCTTTTTTTAAACTTATGTCATTGCTATATTCTACTTCAATTTTATAGTTGTTAACTTTTCTCTTAAAGTGATTAAAAAAATCTGCTTGTACTTTTTCGAATTCGTGTTTTACAGAATCCGAAGGATACAGAATATGAATTAAATTTTCGTCTTTTTTATGAATTTTAAGCGTATTTACCGCATAAAAAAGAACGGTATTTTTTTGCTGTAAATCATCTAGAAAAATCTTCCATTCTCTTTGTAAATCTATTTCAGAGAAATGATGTTCAGGAAGATCTTCTTCCTTCTTCGCTGCTATATGAATCTCTTCTTGCTCTTCTTTTTTGTTAAGATTTGCCAGAATACTAAATTCTGAACTTATTACTTTTTTGGCAATAGGTTCTGTAATTTTTTTTATAATTTTTTCAGGAGTTGCAGAGGTAGTTTCCGTTTTTTTTTCTTCAACTTTAGAAGGTTCAGGTTTTTTCTCTACCAATTTACCTTTAAGAAGGGGAGCTAATATTAAGAACTTTTTTTTTTAGTATCAACACCATTTGCAGTTAGGCTTGCTAATTGCATCAGCGCGATTTCTACTGTAAGTCTAGGATTTTTAGAATTTTTATAGTTAATATCGGCGTGATTACAGATTTCTATAGCGTCTATTAATTGCTGGGCATTCCATTTTTGTGCTTGTTCAGCATATTTGGATTTGGTTTTTTCGCCCACTTCTATTAAGGAAAGTGTAGAAGCGTTTTGTGCCATCATTAAATCTCTAAAATGGCTTCCTAAACCTGCTACAAAAATATGAGGATCAAATCCTTTTTTCACTATTTCATTAAAAGCAGAAAGAACTCCTGGAATGTTATTTTCTTTGGCTAAATCTACAATTTTAAGATATTGGTCATAATCTAAAATATTGAGAACTTCGGCAGCTTTTGCAAGCGTAATATTTTTTTGAGTAAAAGTAGCTAATCTATCAAAAATAGAAAGTGCATCTCTTAATGCTCCATCTGCCTTTTGAGCAATTAGAAACAGTGCATCGTCTTCATATGAAATACCTTCTTTGTCTGCAATTTTTCTAAGATGTTCCTGAATGTCTTCAATGGTAATTCTTTTAAAATCATAAATCTGACATCTTGATAAAATAGTAGGGATTATTTTATGCTTTTCTGTAGTTGCCAAGATAAAAATGGCATGAGCAGGTGGTTCTTCCAAAGTTTTAAGAAAAGCATTAAAAGCTGCTGCTGAGAGCATATGTACCTCATCTATAATATACACTTTGAATTTCCCAACTTGTGGTGCAAAACGAACTTGGTCTATCAATTCTCTGATATCATCTACAGAGTTATTAGAAGCTGCATCTAATTCATAGATATTAAATGCAAAACCGCTATCATCTGATGCACCAGACTTTTCGTTAATTTTTCTTGCTAAAATTCTGGCACAAGTAGTTTTACCTACACCTCTAGGACCACAGAAAAGTAAAGCTTGAGCTAATTGGCTGTTATCTATGGCGTGTTCTAAAGTATCTGTAACGTGAGATTGCCCTACAACAGTGTCAAACTCTTGCGGACGATATTTTCTGGCAGATACAATAAAATTTTCCATTGGTCAAAAATAGGGAAATAAATGAAATTTCGAAAATTTAAGACGAAAAGTTTTCAACAAAAAACCGCCACCTACAAGTGACGGTTATATGGCCTAATTACAACATTTGTAATTTAATGTTTTACAATCTTTTCCTTCTGCTTTGCATTCTTTCATGCATTCTTCAGAACAAGCGATTTTATTATCACAATTTTCTTTACTTGCTGCATCACAACAACTTCCGTGTAATGATGCAGTGTTTTTGGAAACTGATTTTTGTAAAATTTCTATTTTTTCTTTTCTATCTTCTTGAATTTTTTCAGAATAAATTTTAGCCAAAGTAGGTGCAATAACCAAAGAAACAATTGACATTAGTTTAATCAAAATATTCATAGATGGCCCCGAAGTATCTTTGAAAGGATCTCCTACAGTATCACCTGTTACAGAAGCTTTGTGCTGGTCTGAACCTTTATAATAAGTTTCGCCGTGAATTACTGCGCCTTTTTCAAAAGATTTTTTGGCATTATCCCAAGCTCCACCTGCATTATTTTGGAACATTCCTAATAAAACACCGCTTGCTGTAGCTCCCGCTAAGAAACCACCTAAAACTTCTGGCCCCCAAATAAAACCAACTAATAATGGCGTTACAATAGCTACAGAACCAGGCAAAAGCATTTTTTTGATAGATGCATCAGTAGAGATTGCTACACATTTATCATATTCTGGTTTACCTGTACCTTCTAAAATACCTGGAATTTCTCTAAACTGACGTCTCACTTCTTCTACCATTGCCATTGCTGCTTGTCCTACTGCATTAATTGCTAAAGATGAAAATATGAAAGGAATCATAGCTCCGATAAATAATCCTGAAAGTACATCTGCTTTATAAATATCAATCCCGTCAATTCCTGCAATTCCTACAAATGCCGCAAATAAAGCCAAAGCTGTAAGTGCTGCAGAAGCAATCGCGAAACCTTTACCAGTGGCAGCCGTAGTGTTTCCAACGGCATCTAAAATATCTGTTCTTTCCCTTACTTCTTTTGGTAGTTCACTCATTTCTGCAATTCCACCTGCATTATCTGCAATAGGCCCGAAAGCATCTATTGCCAATTGCATAGCGGTTGTAGCCATCATTCCAGCAGCAGCAATAGCTACACCGTATAAACCTGCACAAAGATAAGAGCCCCAAATTCCCGCTGCTAACACCATCATAGGAAGTAGTGTAGATTCCATACCTACAGAAATTCCCCCAATAATATTAGTGGCATGACCTGTTGAAGATTGGTTGATAATACTTTTCACTGGTCTTTTTCCCATAGAAGTGTAATATTCTGTAATAAAACTAATTAACGTACCTACTACCAAACCGACCATAATAGCACCGAAAACACCAATTTTTGTAAAATCAAAACCACGAAGACTCATATTCTCTGGTAAAAGATAATCTACAAGAAAATAAGAAAAAATCGCTGTAAGAATTATACTTCCCCAGTTTCCGAGATTTAAGGCTTTTTGTACTTTAGCCGTTGTATCTTCAGAAACGTCAGAAATTTTAACAAAAAAAGTTCCTATCATAGAAAAAATAATTCCTAATCCTGCGATGAGCATTGGCAAAAGAATTGGTGCAAAACCACCGTAATTATCTATAGATTCTGTTTCTCTTCCTAAAACCATTGTTGCCAAAACAGTAGCTACATATGAACCGAAAAGGTCTGCTCCCATTCCTGCAACATCTCCTACATTATCTCCTACGTTATCTGCAATTGTTGCAGGATTTCTAGGATCATCTTCAGGAATGCCTGCCTCTACTTTTCCTACTAAATCAGCTCCTACATCTGCTGCTTTGGTATAAATACCTCCACCAACTCTAGCAAAAAGTGCTATAGATTCTGCTCCCAAAGAAAAACCGGTGAGAATTTCTATAGTTCTTTCCATAGCAACTGTATCTACATTAGAATCAGGTGCAAAAATTTGTTTAATAATTAAAAACAAAGCTCCAAGACCTAGAACTGCAAGACCTGCAACTCCCATTCCCATTACAGAACCTCCTGTAAAAGAAACTTTCAGAGCTTTTGACAAAGAAGTTTTGGCAGCTTCAGCGGTTCTTACATTAGATTTTGTAGCAATTTTCATTCCTATAAAACCTGCGGTTGCACTAAAAACTGCACCAATAATAAAAGCTACACCAATGCTCCAATGTGAATTAGCATTACTATAACCCATAATTCCTAATAAGATAGCGACAATTATTACAAAATACGTTAGGATACGATATTCTGCTTTCAAAAAAGCCATTGCACCGTCTGCAATATGACCACTAATTGTCTGCATTTTTTCTTCACCAGATGGTTGTTTACTCACCCAAGAACTTTTAATAAACGTGTAAAATAGGGCAATTAATCCAAATACTGGAACTAAGTAAAATAGTGTATTCATATATTAAATTTTGTTAACATTTAGTTGGCTCTAATATAATAAAATCTTATACATGAAAAATAAAATGATAAATATCATATTACAAAACTGATTTTAATCTTGTATTTGTTTTAAATTCAATAAAAAAGTCGAGCAAATTGCTCGACTTTTTATAACTTTGATTGATTTTGTGCTTGTTATAATTCTCCGCCAAATTTATCAGAATAATCCTTCATAGATGCATTAATCACCTCTTTTGCATGATCTGCTCCGTAGATTTCTTCTATTCTACAACTTGCCTCTTCGTATGGTAAATTCTTGTAAGTCAAAAAATAATGTTTTAATCTAAAAACTTCGGCTTGTGGTAATTCTGAGATATCTCTCATATGACCATATACTTGGTCTCCTACCATTACGGCAACAATTTTATCATCAGCTTCACCTTTGTCAATCATCTTAAAACCACCAATAGGAATAGCATCCATCAATAAACCACCAGAGTGAATATTGTGGCTACAAAGTACCAAAATATCAAGTGGATCGTGGTCTCCTTCAGAAACATCTGTAGCGCCTTCTCTAATTGCCAATTTTTTTACTTCTTCATGACAATAAGTTCTTGGAATAAAACCATAAAGAGCTGGGATAATGTTAGAAAATTTCTGTGGTCTATCTACTTTTAAATAACCACTTTTTTTATCAACTTCATATTTTATGGTATCAGAAGGAACGATTTCTATAAAAGTATTTACCACATTAGGAGCATCTTCGCCTGCAGAAATTCCGTGCCAAGGATGTGCTTTAAAATTTGGAATCATAATTTTTTTAAATTTTTATATTTTAATTCAGTTAATTCAATAGTAATGCTTCTTTTCTTAAATCTTCTATGGTTTCTGTAATATAATCTCCACCATTTACATAATTCATTAGAAAAACAGTCTTAAAATCCTTTAAGGTAGCATTAGACGTCAGATTTTCATAAGTTTTTCTGATAAGTTGAAGAATATTATTTTTAGAGGTAACGATGTTTTCCCAAGAATTTTTAGAAATATATAACTGCTGAGAAGAATTATACTCAAACTCCTCTGCAATACTTTTTTCTAAAAGAAAAATAAACTCGTGTATTTCTAGCTCTTTATCAAATTTAGAAACCAAATTAGAAGGTTTTATTCTTTCTAAAAAAAGAGTCATTCTTTCATATGCATGCATTTTAACCTCTCCATTAGATTTAATTGCCAAAAGTTTTAATTCTTTGTTTTTCAAACTGATATAGTTATAAACAAATTGTCTTAAAAGAACAATAATTGGCAATGCAATGAGAAGTGCAAATGCATAAGGCATTAAATTTTCAAAATCCATCATCTGTTAAGAAATGTATGCAAAGGTAATGATAATTAGTGTTTAATGAAAATGTTCTTTAATAATTCAAATTTAGAATTTTGAATGATATTATATTTTTCTTCAATTGCACCAAATCTTTTATAAAACTGAGCGATTGATGGAATATTGCTTCCATGAAAATTAAAACTTTTCTCAGCAATAGACCTTTGTAATATTTGGTCAATAATAATAGAAGATGTATTATATTTAAGATAATTCTTATCATTAATAAAATTTACCAAAATATATTGATCCAAAGCATTTACAAGATAAGCCTGGCTTACCAATGTATCTTTGTAATATAAGTCAAAAACCTTTATAAGATTATTATTTTGCAATTTAAGCATATTCCGGAACATTCTTTTTGCAACTTTAGGTGAAACACCCAATATATTTTTTAAGAAAAATTTTTCGGAATTTAGAAGGTTTTTATTCTCCGAAAAAGATATTATACCTTTTATTTCTGTGGTTATTCTTACATTTCTACGTCTATGAATAGAATATTTTGCCTTTACATTTTCATAAGAATCTTTCTCTAATCTATAATTTACTTTTGAATTTAATGAAGATTTGAATTTATTTTTGGAATTAAAAGAATAAAACAATACATTATAATTTTTACAAAAAAAATTATAAAAAATTTGATTTAACTCTACATTATCCTTTTCTGAAAAAACACCTAATTGCTGAGTTTGCAATGGCATTAGTACAAAAATTAGTCTCATCTTCACCACCAAAGGAATTGGCATAACTGCCTGATAATCACCATAGACAATTACATTCCAATTTTTATTAAGTAAAATATCTAAATAATTTTTTTCAGCAAAAAAATGGTACTGTTCAGAATTCTCTAAACATTTTTGATATTTCTCCCAATCTACCTCATCATATTTTAATTTCTTAATCATAATAAGCCTTGCTCGGAAAAACTAAAAAATGAATTTTCGCCAATTATGAGGTGGTCTAGAAGTTTTATATCTAACAAATCTCCTGCTTCTTTTATTCTTCTGGTAATAGAAATATCTGCTTGACTAGGCGTTAAATTACCAGTAGGATGATTGTGAGCTACCACCACAGAAGTTGCAAAATGCTCAATTGCGATTCTAAAAATCACTCTTACATCTACCAAAGTACTAGAAATACCTCCTTTTGAAATTTGAGTTTTATAGATTACATGATTTTTTTGGTCTAAAAAAATGGTCCAAAACTCTTCTGTTTGTAAATCTGAAAGATATTGAGAAAAAATCTTATACAAATCATTTATAGAAGTTACTTTCTCTTTTTCTGGAATTTCTTGTGCAGCTTTTCTTCTACCAATTTCTAGCGCAGCAGCTACAGAAATGGCTTTTGCCTCTCCTATTCCTTTGAATTTCATCAAATCTTTAATAGAAAGTTTACTTAGTTTTTGCCAATTGTAATCTACACTTGCCAGAATTTTTCTTGCAAGTTCTACCGCAGAATCTTCATTATTACCACTTCCTAAAATAATCGCCAATAATTCTGAATCTGAAAGTGCAGATTTTCCTTTCAAAAGAAATTTTTCTCTTGGTCTATCATCTTCTGCAAGGAATTTAATGCTCATTTGTTTTTATTCGTTTGATATGGTTTGGAATGATTTGATTTTCTAAACTATTACTAATTTCTTACTTCGTACTTCTAACTTTGTACTTAGTACTTACAAAATCATTCCGTCTTTCATGACCAGTTTTCTATCGGTGCTTTCTGCTAATTCTTTGTTGTGGGTTACGATTACAAAAGTTTGGTTGTATTTGGCTCTTAAATCAAAAAATAGTTGATGAAGTGCATCTGCATTTTTAGAATCTAAATTTCCTGTAGGTTCGTCTGCAAAAATAATTTTCGGTGAATTGATTAAAGCTCTAGCAACGGCTACACGCTGTGCTTCACCGCCAGAAAGTTCCTTTGGTCTATGATCTACTCTATGTGCAATGTGTAATTCTTCGAAGAGTTGAAAAGCTTTGTCCATAGATTCTTTTTCGTTTTTACCAGAAATTCTAGTAGGCAATAATACATTTTCTAATGCCGTAAATTCTGGTAACAGCTGATGGTGCTGAAATACAAATCCTATGTTTTGATTTCTGAATTTAGAAATTTCTCTATCGCTCATTTCTAGGAAAGATTGCTCTGCCAAAGTGAGTTGGGTATTATATTTATCTGGATTGGTAGGCAGATCTAGTGTGCCTAAAATTTGCAGCAAAGTAGATTTACCTGCGCCTGATTCTCCTACTATAGATACTATTTCGCCAGTTTTGATTTCTAAATCTACTCCTTTCAGTACTTCTAAATCTCCGTAAGATTTATGAATATTAGTTGCTTTAATCATAGTTCAAAAATAGTGAATTGATTTGAGATTTAAGATTTGAGATTTGAGATTTTTTAAAATTTGTCAGATGATGGGTGAAAAATGATGGAGTTTCAATAAAATACGTTGCGTTTTCGCGTAAGTGATTGCAGCGGAAACCCCGCAATGAATGGCGCGAGCGAAGCGAGCGGCGATGAATGAGGAGTTGTAGCGAAAAGCACGGTCACGTTATAAAATAGCTTTGGATTGTAGTTTTGGATTTATAACGGGATACGCCCCCAAAAAAATCCTCCCAAAAATTTGGAAGGATTTAGTATCTAAATTTTAAATTTTATAAAAAAAGATTAAAGTAACATCGTAAGTGGGCTTTCTAGGTAAGTTCTCAATGTTTGTAAGAACTGAGCGCCTGTAGCACCATCTACTACTCTATGGTCGCAAGCTAAAGACAATTTCATAGTATTTCCTACTACGATTTGTCCGTTTTTAACCACTGGCTTTTCTATAATTGCACCTACTGAAAGAATGCAAGAATTTGGCTGATTGATGATTGAAGTAAAGGTTTCAATACCAAACATTCCTAGATTAGAAATAGAGAAAGTAGAACCTTCCATTTCGTTGGCTTTTAATGCTTTAGTTTTAGCTCTAGAAGCCATATCTTTTACAGATGCAGAAATCTGGTTGTAGGTCATAAAATCTGTATTTTTAAGTACAGGAACTACTAAACCGTCTGGAACTGCCACTGCAACACCTACATTGATATTCCCGTGGTGAATGATTTTGTCACCTGCCCAAGAAGAATTAATCTGAGGGTGTTTTCTAAGTGCTAAAGCTGTAGCTTTAATCACCATATCGTTAAAAGAAACTTTGGTATCTGGTAAACTATTAAGCTCTTTTCTAGCTTCGATAGCTTTGTCCATATTGATTTCTACCATTAAATAATAGTGAGGAGCAGTGAATTTACTTTCAGCTAATCTCTTCGCAATGATGTTTCTCATTTGAGAATTTGGAGTTTCTGTAGTTTCGCCAGCTACAAAATTTACCGCTACTTGTGCAGCTGGAGCAGAAACCGCTGTAGAAGCCGTTTGTGCAGGAGCAGCACTAGGTTGGTAATTTTCTATATCTTTTTTAACAATTCTTCCGTTATCTCCGCTTCCTTTTACGGTAGAAATGTCTATTCCTTTTTCAGAAGCCATTTTTTTAGCTAAAGGAGAGATGTTAATTCTACCACCAGCCGTTGTAATTGCAGCAACAGGAGCAGCAACTGAAGGAGCAGCGGTTTGAGACGCTTCTGCAACAACAGGAGCAGCTACTTTACCACCACCTGCAACAATAGCAGAAACATCTGTTCCAGCAGGACCAATAATCGCTAAAATGTCGTCAACTTTAGTAGAACTACCTTCTGCTACACCTGCAAATAATAATGTTCCATTAAATTCAGATTCAAAATCTTGAACTGCTTTATCTGTTTCTATTTCTGCAAGAATATCGCCTTCTTTTACGGTATCTCCTACATTTTTGTGCCATTTTGCGACTTTACCTTCTGTCATGGTATCAGAAAGTCTTGGCATAGTGATTACTTCTACACCAGCAGGAATCTCTGCAGTAACAGCAGGAGTCTGTGCTTCTGTTTGTTGAACAGCAGGAACAGTCTCCGCAACTGGAGCAACAGTACCACCTAATAATCCAGAAACATCTTCACCAGCATTACCAATAATTGCTAAAACACTATCTACAGGAGCATTACCTCCTTCTTCTACACCTATATATAAAAGAGTACCATTGAATTCAGATTCGAAATCTTGTACTGCTTTATCAGTTTCTATTTCGGCTAAAACATCGCCTTCTTTTACGGAATCTCCTACTTTTTTATGCCATTTTGATACTTTCCCTTCCGTCATTGTATCAGAAAGTCTTGGCATAGTGATTACTTCAGCCATAATTTTTAGTTTTCTAATTTATCTATGAATGGATAATTGGGTTCAGAATATACATATTCATAGACTTTATCAAGAGTTGGATATGGAGATTCTTCTGCGAAAGCTTCACAAACATCTACAAAATCTCT
>DDFD01000057.1 GCA_002337005.1 Flavobacteriales bacterium UBA1937
GAATCTCTTTCCGTACAGAATTAGACAGAAATTACAATGAGTTAGAATTTAGAAATATAGATGCAATACTCAACGGAAACTCTGGTCAAGATTTTGATGTTATCAGAAACAGAAATTTCTTCTTTGGTTGGCAATATAATGTACAGTTTGCATTAACTAAATCTTTGAAACTAGACATTTCTTCTGCAACCAGAACTCTTAATGATAACCTTAATGTAAATACTTTCTCTAGGTCTTCAATTTTTGAAAATCCTTTCAGAGCAGGAAGACCAGTCTTGTATAATCATAAAATTCAATTGAATTATAAATTTCCGTTTGAGTTCTTACCATATTTAGATTTCTTAAATGCTGAGGTAGGTTATGGCACGCAATACAACTGGAGTGCACGTTCTACGGTTCTTACCGCCAATCCGTCAGATAATCTAGGGAATTTGGCACAGAATACTCGTAATATTAATGCTACTGGTAGTGCAGATTTTACCTCTTTCTTTAATAAATTTAATTATTTTAGAAAAGTAAGCGAAGTAATGTCTAAACGCAAGGCAGAAATTGATTCGCTTAATAATGCTTATACTCAGCTTTATGCTAAAAAAGGAACTAAAAAAGATTTCAAAAGTTATACTTTCAAAAATAGATTAAAACCATTGCAAGCATTTGCGTATGCTCTTACTTCTATTAAGCAAATAGACTTTAATTATACAGAGAATAACGGAACTGTTTTGCCAGGGCTTTTATCTTCACCTAATTTCTATGGTTACGGGCAAGGACTTGGTGGTCCTACCATTGGTTTTTTACTAGGTTCGCAGGCAGATATCAGAAGGTACGCCATAGAAAACAGTTGGATTTCTAGCTCCACTTTAATGACAGATGCGTACTCTCAGTTAACCAATCAGACATTTAACGGGAATATCCAGATTCAACCAGCCAATGATTTGAGAATAGACCTTACTTTTGCTAGAAATTATTCTAAAAATTTAATTCACAGTAATTATAATTTATTGATTAATGGAGATTATTCTTACCAAAGCGAGTTGATAACATTCACCAATTCTAATATTATTTTTGGTACAAGTTTTATGAATGGAGCAGATATTTACAATAAAATTATAGAAAATACCAAAATTATTTCTCAGTCTTATGGTGGCACCATAGGAGCAGATGGTTATGCGGAGCATTACAGCAAGGCAAATGCTTATGTTTTAATCCCCGCATTCCAAGCGGCAATAGAAGGTAAATCACCAACTAGAAATGATCCTACCAAATCAAAATTCCCATTACCAAATTGGAAGCTAGTTTATTCAGGACTTAAAAACATTCCTTTCATCAATAGTAAGTTTTCTAAGTTTGATGTTTTGCACGCTTACACATCTACTTATACAGCTACAGGTATTCAGAGAAGTGTAGATTATTATAATTTCAAAACTAATTCTCAAAGTGATCCATCATTAACAGGGATAGATGCTAACGGAGACTACTATAATCCTTACACTTTTACAACCATTGGTTACATAGAAGAATTTTCTCCACTTTTAGGTGCAGATGTAACCATGAGAAACAATATGCAGTTCAAATTTGCGTATAACAGAAGCAGATTATATACATTAGGTTTAGTAAATACTACACTTACCGAAGATTTAGGCTCAGAATATGTGGTAGGCTTCGGGTATATTCTTAAGGACTTAAAGCTAAAAGTAAGATTCAAAGGAAAAGAGAGAGACCTAAAAAGCGACCTTAATATAAGAGCAGATTTCTCTCTCAGAGATAATCAGACCAGAATTAGTAATTTCCTTTTAGATGATTCTCAGATTACTGGAGGTCAAAAATTATTCAGTCTTAAATTAACAGCAGATTACAACATTTCGCAAAATTTTAATCTTAAGTTCTTCTATGATCAGATGATGACCAAGTACAAAATCTCTACGGCATTTCCACTTTCTACCATCAGAGCTGGTCTTACCGCTACATTTAATTTCGGAGGAGGGCAAGGATTTTAATCATTACACACTAATATATAGTATAGAACCGGCAATCAGTCGGTTCTTTTTTTATCCCAATCTTTATTTTGCAACTTTATCAAAAATCCGTATTTTTGAAAAAATAATAAATTTTAAAATGAGCACACCATCAGAACTTAAGTACACCAAAGATCACGAATGGATTAAAATCGAAAACAATGTAGCTACCATTGGTATCACAGACTTCGCACAAGGAGAACTTGGAGATATCGTTTTTGTAGATGTAGATTCTCTAGATGAAGAACTAAGCGCAGGAGACGTTTTCGGAAGTGTAGAAGCAGTAAAAACCGTATCAGACCTATATTTGCCAGTTTCTGGTAAAGTAATAGAATTTAACGAAGCTCTAGAAGACGAGCCAGAATTAGTAAACACAGATCCTTACGGCAAAGGTTGGATTATAAAACTAGAAATTTCAGCAGACGCAGACCAATCAGAGCTACTTACTGCAGACCAATACCAAGAACTCATTGGATAAAATTTCAAAAATATTCAAAATCGTATTGCCCATTTATTGGGCAATACTTACATATATGCTCCTCAAGCCAGGTGTAGAAAACCAAGAATACTGGTTTATGTTTTCAGGCATAGACAAAATCATACACCTATCCATCTTTGCATTCTTAGGATTATCCTTCAGTGCAGCATTCCCTAAAACCAAATTTTCCATATACATATATATAATGCTTATCTATGCATTCCTCACAGAAATCCTTCAAGAAGAAATGCACCTTGGTAGAAGTATGGAAACCTTAGACATCATAGCAGATACCGTTGGCGTACTCATCGGTTATTTCGTTTTCAATAAAATAAAAAGCCTTTTCTAAAAGCCACATATTTTCCAATTTCAAAATATGTTTTAAGTTTCATATTATCATATATAATTGCGCGTACAAAAAAATAGCCCAATTCACATAATCTGTGAGAACAATTATTTTTGAAATATCATTCCCGATGAAGCAATTTAATGAAGGATAAGATGCAATCCTATTAACCATTATATATATGATGTAATTGATTTCAAAATAAAATTCGAGTAATCAAAAAAACTCTTAACCTAATTTTTATCAGGGCAGCTATTCCGCCTTCCGCTCCCAATCTTTTTTTTGCCAAAACATTTCCATTCAAAAAAAGGATTTCCGCTCAAGTCGGGCTGCAAAAATCCCATATAATTAACAATTCAAATGATTAATTTTCACAGATAAATCAAAATTTACAATCCTTCCAAGAATAATAGCTTATTGTTAATAACTTTCAATCGTTTTTATCATAAATAAAATCAACGCATTACACCATAAGTTTTACACAATCGAAAAAAAACACAAAAAAAGATTTGGG
>DDFD01000074.1 GCA_002337005.1 Flavobacteriales bacterium UBA1937
GTGTTTACCAATTCTGCCTTTGTCATTTCCTTTTTTGTTTATATTTTTGGTGTGCAAATATAAAAAATATTTTTTGAATAAAACGAATACAAAAACTGATTTTCTAAACATTGGTTTAAAAATCTTGAAATGGTACGGTTTGAATGCGAGAGAATTACCTTGGCGTACCACTAAAAATCCGTATAATATATGGATTTGCGAAATCGTACTTCAGCAGACCAGAGTAGAACAAGGTAAAAATCACTATCTCAATTTTGTAGAGCGGTTTCCAGAGGTGAAATCTCTAGCAGATGCACATACAGATGATGTTTTACTCTATTGGAAAGGTTTAGGGTATTATTCCAGAGCTATTAATCTGCACAGTGCTGCCCAACAAATTATGAATGACTTTAATGGAAATTTCCCTAATCATTTCGAAGATATTCTAAAATTAAAAGGAGTAGGTAAATATACAGCGGCTGCGGTGGCAAGTATTTGCTTTCACGAAAAAATTCCTGCCATAGATGGTAATTTCTACAGAGTGCTGAGCAGAATTTTTGCAGATGATTTTGATATTTCTTCTTCTAAAGCATATCAATATTTCTATAATTTGGCATTGATGATAATGCCAGATGAAAAACCTGGAGATTTCAATCAGGCAATTATGGATATTGGTTCGGAAGTTTGTAAACCTAAAAACCCGAATTGTGAGATTTGTCCAGTAAAAAAAGATTGTCTGGCGTATGAAATGGGGCGTGTGCAAGATTTCCCTGTAAAGTCTAAAAAAGTGAAAGCTCAGGATTTAAAACTACACTACTATTATATAAGGTATAGAAACCAGTTTCTCATCAAGCAGAGAGATGATTCTTTTATTTGGAAAAAATTATATGATTTTCCTGAAAAAATTCCTTCAGATTTTGAAAAATGGATTACTTACGAAAAAACAATTCATCATAAACTTACCCATAAAAATTTAGAAATTGTGATTTCTGAAGTGTCATTAAACAATAAAAAAGATTTTCAAAAGTTTTCAGAAGAGAATCAGTTTTTAATTATTACTTATGAAGAGTCTCACCAAAAGTCTTTTCCGAAACCTTTAGAAAATTTTCTAAAAAAAGAATTTGAGGAATTGTAGAGTGGGAAAGTGGGAAAATTGTAGAATTTGAGAGAAGTAAGTGGATAAACGATTCTAACAATATCAAATGAAATCTAACAACTTCAAACCATTTCAAACAAAATCAATCTCAGATAATTTTCTTCACATAAAATTCATATTTTTGCAAAATGTTTAAGAACCTAGCTTTTACACTTTTAACGATTTTAGCCATTAGTTGTAGTGATGATGTAAAACCAAGACCCAAAGGAGAATTGCGTTTAGACTATCCTCAGCCGAAATATCAGCTATTTAATAACAATTGCGCTTATACCTTTGAGTATTCTGATTTTGCACAGATTGTAGATGCCAAAAAATCTTGTTGGTATTACCTGCGTTATCCCAAAATGAAAGCCAATGTTTTAATCACTTATTTCCCTGTAAAAAACAATACACAGGAGCAAATAAAAGAAGTAGAAAAAATGGTCTATAAACATACCATAAGAGCTTCTGCCATAGAAACCAAAACTTTTTCTTATCCTAAAAACAAGGTTTATGGCAATATGTACGAACTAAAAGGCGAAACCGCTTCTAATATTCAAATTTTTGTAACAGACAGCACGAGACATTTTGTAACGGCCAATTTGTATTTTAATACCAGACCAAAGCCAGATTCTCTAGCTCCTGCGGTAAATTACATTAAAAATGATTTGATGAAAATGATAGAAACTTTTCGCTGGAAAAATTGATTTGATGATGATGCTAAAATTTAATAAAAGAATTTGACACAAGATTAATTAACAAAAAATATAGGCAGAAAGCAGATTGCAGAAAGCCAAAGCAAAAATTATAATACTATGAAATTACTTGCAGTAGGAACTGTAGCATTTGATGCAATTGAAACACCTTTTGGTAAAACAGATAAAATTTTGGGCGGTGCAGCTACTTACATTGGTTTGGCAGCTTCTGTAATGAAAACAGATGTAAGTTTGGTTTCTGTAATTGGTGGTGATTTTCCTCAGGAATATTTGGATATGATGACTTCTAAAGGAATTAATATCGATGGTGTGGAAATGATAAAAGACGGTAAAACTTTTTTCTGGAGTGGTAAATATCATAATGATTTGAACTCTAGAGATACACTAATTACCGAACTGAATGTTTTAGAAAATTTCGACCCGAAAATCCCTGCTTCTGCGGCAGATGCTGAGGTTCTTTTACTAGGAAACCTACATCCAGCGGTGCAATTGGCAGTTTTAGAAAGAATGAATTCTAGACCAAAATTGGTGATTTTAGATACCATGAATTTTTGGATGGATCTTACTTGGGATTTATTGATGGAGGTTATCGCAAAAACAGATGTTATCACCATTAATGATGAAGAAGCACGTCAACTTTCTGGCGAATATTCTTTGGTGAAAGCAGCTCAAAAAATTCATACTTTGGGACCGAAATACGTAATCATCAAAAAAGGAGAACACGGTGCATTGCTTTTTGATGATGGAAAAGTTTTCGCCATTCCTGCATTGCCTTTAGAAGAAGTTTTTGATCCAACTGGTGCAGGAGATACTTTTGCAGGTGGTTTTGCATCTCATATCGCTAAATCAGGGAATATTTCTTTCGAAAATATGAAATCTGCGATTATTGTAGGTTCTGCAATGGCAAGTTTTACGGTAGAAGAATTCGGAACACAGAGATTAGAAAAAGTAACGCAAGACGAACTGAAACAAAGAATTACTCAATTTAAGGAATTAACTACTTTCGAAGTAGAACTTTAATAAAACTTTAACTCCCTTTTAGAATTATTTTAAAAGGGTTTTTTTATAGATTTGAGCCATATTTTTTATACATTTTTTTTCAAATTTTAATAAGAAAAATAAACACATCAAATTTAGATGAAAATAAAATTAACAGTCCTTCTCTTTTTAGCATTTCTGAGCTATAAATCTCAATATTTAATTGTAGGCAAAGACAGTGTTTCTGTACAAAAATTTAAAGAAGAGAATAAATATGGTCTAGAAACCGCAGGAATTAACAGCACCATCAAAACTTATACTGATTTTAAATTACTACAACAGTTCGCAATAGAAAAAAAAGCGGATACACTCAGTTATTTTAAGGCTAAAATGGCCGAAAAAAATCAACAGTTGAGAGAAGAGAGTTTTTATCCGAAGCCTATTTTGCAATCGGCGCTTAACGAGTATCTTTCGGCTAATTTGCTAGAGAATAAAATTCAGGTTTTTTACGTTCAAAAAACGGAAAATGATACCAATGATTATAAAAAAATATATGACGAGGTAAAAAATGGAACTCTGAAAATAGAAGATGCCATTTTGAAATATTCTAAACTAAAAGCAGAACCTTTTTTTGTAAAAGCAGGAACGGTAGATACTGAATTAGAAAAAGAACTACAAGCTTTGCAATCTGGCAATTACACCAAATTGATTAATACCCCTACTTTAGCAGCTTTTGCAAAATTAGTAGAGAGAAGGCCATCGCTAGGTTATATCATTTTTGGCACTATTTCTTATCCTAAATCTGACGCGGAAAAAATGAAAACTCAAATTTTTGAGGCGTTAAAATCTGGTAAAAAATTTGAAGAAGTTGCTAAATTATACGGTTCTACAGACGCCGAAAAAAACAATGCAGGTATTGTAATGGGTTCGCCAGTGCTTCCAGACGAAGTATATGCCGCCATCAAAGGTAAAAAAGAAGGTGAATATACAGAACCAGTACTTTTAGGAGATAAATATTTCATTTTTAACGTATATTCTTTGGTTCCTTATCAAAATTCTGAAAAGCATAATAAAATGTTCGTTAAGGAAATGATGAGTTCTCAGTATTCAGATATAGCTTATGATAAATTGGTTAATTCTATCGTGAAATCTTCAAAATATAAGGAAATGCCAGATTTTGAAAAGGTGAAAAAATCGTATCAAGATTTTCTTAATTTTAAAAATGATAAGGCTGTTTTGTACCAATTCGGGAAAACTAATTTTACCTTCGAGAGTTTGAAAAAAATAATTGCAGAAAATTTTAAAAATGCAGATAAACTACCAGCAGACCAGTGGAAATATTTTGTAGAGTCTAAAAGGAATAGTGATGTTTTTGCTGCTTACAGCAAAGATTTTTCTGAATTACCAGAGATAAAATCTGAAATGAATAAGTTGAAACAAAACCTTTTGGCAGACTATATTTTTAGTTATTATATTGAAAATGAACTCAAAAAGCCAGAAATTTTAGATGAATACTATCAGAAACATAAAGATAAATACGTTTTAGAAAGTAGAGCAGATGGTAGAGTAGCGATTTTGACGGATTTATCAGTAGAAAAAGATATTACCAAAGAAATAGAAAATCCTAAAAACTGGGAAAATCTAAACAAGAAATATTATGGAAAATTAGATGGAACACAGCAATTGCAGGTTCATTTCGAGGAAGGCGAGATGTCTGAAAATGCAGATGTTTTTAAAATCTACAAAGTTCCGTTTCAAAAAGGTGTACATAAAGTAAAAATGGATAAAAGATTGCTTATTATTGCAATAGACGAAATTTTACCACCTTCGCAGATGTCTAGACAAGATGCAGAGCAGCAATTAAAGACAGATGTAACAGAGGAAATTTTAACAAAGACCATACAAGAACAGCGTGATAAAACCAAAATTACACTAGAACCAGCTTTTATGGCAGACCTCGAAAAGAATTTTAAGAAATAATTAGCAAAAAAAATGTGTGAAATCTCGCAGAGAATTCTAATTTTGCAACTTAATACAATTTTAATAATGATTAAAAATTTAAAATATCTACTTACACTTAGTTTTTTAGTAAGTTTATTTTCGATTAATGCAAATGCTCAGGTTAAAAAAGGAGACCTAATCGATGGGATTTCTGCCGTAGTTGGTAACGAAATTATCTTAGAATCTGATATCCTAGAGCAGCAAAACTATGCCGCACAACAAGGCGCTGCTAAAACCGATAAATGCGAGTTTATGGATGGTATTCTTAATAATAAGTTGCTTATATACACCGCAAAAAAAGATACATTAATTCAAGACAGAACTTCTGCCATCAAAGAAGGTGTTTTAGATAAATACAATCAAATTGTTAGTCAGTTTCCATCAGAAAAAGCAATGCTAGATGCATACAAATTTCGTACTTCTTATGAAATGAAAAACGCTATCGAAAAAATGGATATAGACAACTATTATGGTCAACAAAAATATGCTTTGATTACAGAAAAAGTAAGCATTACACCAAACGAAGTTACCGATTTCTATAACGCATTTAAGTTTCAGTTGCCGCAAGTAAAAGACGAGGTTGCTCTCTCTAAAATTGCAATGTATCCTAAACTTACAGAAGCACATAAAGATGAAATAATTAACAAGCTGAAGAAAATAAAACAAGATATTCTAGCAGGAGAATCTTTTGAAAACAAAGCGAGAATCTATTCAGAAGACCCAGGTTCTGCAGCAAACGGAGGTTTATATACCAATATCAACAGAGGTAAAATGGTTAAAATTTTCGAAGCTACGGCGCTTAATCTTCAAGAAGGAGAAATTTCTGATCCTGTAGAATCTGAATTTGGTTTCCATATCATACAATTGGTTAAGAAAAGCGGTAAACAATATGATGCTAGACATATTTTGCTAAAAGCTGAACCAAATGCAGAAGAAATTGCAGCTGCAAAAGCCGAAATGGAAAAAATAAAAGAAGATATTAAAAGCGGTAAAATTACCTTTAAAGATGCAGCTTATAAATATTCTGATGATAAAAATACCAAGTACAACGCAGGGATAATGCCTGGCGAAGATAATTCTGATAGATTAGAAAAAGCTAACCTAAATGCTACAATTGCTTACCAAATTGCTGGACTTAACAAAGGTGATTTAACAGATGTTTTTGTAGAAGAAGGGCAAAATCAGAAAAAAGCGGTTACCATTATAAAAGTAAATGAGATTATTCCTCAGCATTCTCTAGATTTAGCTACAGATTTTGAAAGAATCAAAGGATTTGCGCTTAACAAAAAGAAAGGCGAAGTTCTTGATAAATGGGTGAAAGAGCACCTGCCAGATACTTTTATTTCTATTGATAATCGTTATAAAGATTGTAAATTCAAAGAAGATTGGGGCAAATCTGCCATCATCAAATAAATAAATAAAACCATCGGATTTTTTCGGTGGTTTTTTATTTTCTCTTTGCTTGGTGAGGTATTGCTAGTATTTATATTTGTGAAATTTTGTGAGTATCCTTATCTTTAAACAAAAAATTCTATGAACAGAATTACTCAGTTATTCAATATAAAATATCCTATCATACAAGGCGGAATGATCTGGCACAGTGGTTATAAATTGGCTTCGGCGGTTTCTAATGCAGGTGGTTTAGGTTTAATAGGCGCAGGTAGCATGTATCCCGATGTTTTGAGAGAACATATCCAAAAATGTAAAAAAGCGACTAATCAACCTTTCGGTGTTAATGTGCCGATGTTATATCCGAATATAGAAGAGATTATTCAAATTATTCTAGAAGAAAAAGTTCCTATTGTTTTTACTTCCGCAGGAAATCCTAAAAACTATACCGAAATTCTAAAAAAAGAAGGCAGAAAAGTAGCGCATGTGGTTTCTAGTGTGAAATTTGCAGTGAAATGCCAAGAAGCTGGTGTAGATGCGGTGGTAGCGGAAGGTTTCGAAGCAGGTGGACATAACGGAAGAGAAGAAACTACTACACTTTCTTTAATCCCAAATGTGAGAAAAAATATAGAAATTCCGCTTATAGCAGCAGGAGGAATTGCAATTGGTTCTCAGATGAAAGCTGCGATGATTTTGGGAGCAGATGGTGTGCAAATTGGTTCTAGATTTGCCGCTACGGAGGAAGCAAGTGCTCACAATAATTGGAAACAAAAAATTGTAGAAACCAAAGAAGGAGACACGCAATTGACCTTAAAAGAGCTAGCACCTGTTCGTCTTGTGAAAAATAAGTTTTTCTATGAATTAGAAGAAATTTACAAAAACGGAAAAAGCATAGAATTACTTACCGAAAAACTAGGAAAACGCCGTGCTAAACGCGGAATGTTCGAAGGAGATTTAGAAGAAGGTGAGCTAGAAATAGGGCAATCTTCGGCTTTAATTGACGAAATTCTTACCGTGGAACAAGTTTTTCAAAAATTATTAAAAGAATTTGAAGAGGCAGATTATTCTAAATTTTAATAAATTAAAAGCTCATCAAACGATGAGCTTTTTTGCAAAAAAAATAAGAACTTTTATTTTTACTTTACTTGTTCTAGAGCCATTTGTACTTGCATAAAACCGCCGCCATTATAAATGTCATCAAAACCATTTTGAGCTAAGAATTGACAAGCTTGTCCGCTTCTGCCACCGCTTCTGCAAAAAATAATTTTTGGACCTTTCATTTCTTTTATTTCATCTTTTTTTAATGGTACAGTTGCCAAAGGAATGTTTACTGCGCCTTCTACTTTCCCCTCCATTACTAGTTCTTCTGGTTGTCTTACATCTATTAAGTGGTAATTACCTGAGCTTAAAATTTCTTCGAATGTCATTTTTATTTTTTTTAAATTGTAATTTGTGAGGCAAAATTATAAAAAAACTTACCTTCGCACTGTGATTTTTGTTACAATGATTCATTTTTTTTGTTCAAAAATCTATTTTTTAAGAGAAATTTATGATTTTAAAGGAAAATTATAGTCGGTTAATCAAAGAAAAAGCGTTGAAATTTGGGTTTCAATCTTGTGGAATTTCCAAAGCGGGTTTTCTGGAAGAAGAAGCTCCACATCTAGAAAATTGGCTCAAAAATAATTTTCACGGCGAAATGAAGTATATGGAAAATTATTTTGATAAAAGGCTAAATCCTACATTATTGGTAGAGGGTGCAAAATCTGTGATTTCTCTTTCTTATAACTATTTTCCTGAGCAGGAAATAGAAAAAAAAGGCAATTTTAAAATTTCTAAATATGCTTATGGAGAAGATTACCATGAGGTAATTAAAGAAATCTTAAGAAACTTAGTGTCAGAATTACAGTTGGAAATTGGGGAGTTTGGGTTTAGGGTTTTTGTAGATTCTGCGCCAGTTTTAGAGAAAGCGTGGGCTAGAAAATCAGGAATTGGTTGGGTAGGTAAAAATGCGAATTTAATTACTAAAAAACACGGATCTTTTTATTTTTTGGCAGAAATTATTTGTGATTTAGATTTGGTACAAGATTTAGAAACTACAGACCACTGCGGTACTTGCAGAAAATGTATAGATGCATGCCCTACACAAGCCATTATTTCTGATAAAATAGTAGATGGAAGCAAGTGTATCTCGTATGCCACCATAGAATTAAAAAACGAAATTCCAGATTATTTTGATGGAAAAATGGATGATTGGATTTTCGGGTGTGATATCTGTCAAGATGTTTGCCCTTGGAATCGGTTTTCTGCGCCCAGTTTAGAAAGTAAATTTAGGCCTAATTTAGAAAAGCTGAACTTTAGAAAACCAGAGTGGAAAGACTTAACTCAGGAAATTTTTTCTGAGATTTTTAGAAAATCTGCCGTTAAACGCACCAGATTTGCTGGCTTGATGCGCAATATAGAGTTGGCGTCAAAAGAAAACTGATTTTTCTAATTGAAGAATGTTCAATCAAAAAAATCAGTAATGTTTTTTCTGAGTTCTTTTTGGGGCAACTTTTACTCTAACTGTAATTCTTTTTTGAGATTTTGGCTTTTTGTGCATAAAAATCAATTTTTCGTTATTAAATTTACAGCAATAATTTTAAATTTCTTTAATGTTAACAAAATTTAATTTACACCAATAAAAACCAATAACTGTCTATGAATTTAAAAAAAATCTTCTTTTTTCTATTGAAATCAATAGGTGTAACGCTGGGCGTAGTGGTAATTTATCTTCTTTGCGGCTATCTTATTCCTTTTATAGAAGTACCTGCCGAAAAAACTAACGAACCCAAAATGATAGAAACATATATTTTGACCAATGGAGTTCATACTGATTTGGTAGTTCCTATTAAAAATGATGAAATGGATTGGGGGAAAGAACTTCCTTTTGAAAATACTATTTCAATGAGGTCAGATTATGCTTATCTTTCTGTAGGATGGGGAGATAAGGGTTTTTATTTAGATACACCAACTTGGGCAGAATTGAAGCCTTCTACTGCGTTTAAGGCTGCGTTTTGGCTAGGCGAATCTGCCATGCATTGTACTTATTATTTTGAGATGAAAGAAGGTGAAGATTGTAAAAAGATAATGCTATCCAAAAAACAATATCAAGATTTGGTAAAATTTATTAAAAATAAGTTTGATAGAGATAAGAATGGTAAAGTGATTTTTATTCCTACAGATGCTGTTTATGGTATAAATGATGCTTTTTATGATGCCAAAGGAAAGTATAGTTTTTTAGAAACTTGTAATACTTGGGCGAATGATGGTTTAAAAGCAGCCGGGCAAAAAGCAGCGCTATGGACACCTTCGGATTTGGGGATATTTCAGCATTATGACTAATTGTTTTGAAAACTAAATGATAAATCTAGCTCATCTTTTGTAACAATCATTCCTGCCATTTTTCTTGGTGGGGTAATCCCGAAATCGCTAAATTTTACTTGTTGTTTCCCAGATAATATTTTTCCGTTTTCAGTAATTTCTATGGTGTAGTTTTTTACCTTGTTCATTAGTTTTACTTCTGCTACAGAAAGGTAAGTTCCGTTGTTGTTTTTTTTGAATTTCCCAAAACTAATATGTATCTGAGGGAACTTGTCTGCGCCTAGTGTTTTTCTAAAATCTTTGGTGATGTAATCATATTTGCAATCAAAATCTACTATGTTTAAAATGATTTTGTTAGAATTTTGACTGCCAAATTGTGAAGGTGCTGCGAAATTTTTATCAACACATTTAAAAGTGTTCATGTTTGTTTTTCCATAAATCGTGAAGTTGTTTTCTTGTGCAGCTGCAAAAACAGTAAGGAATACAAAATATTTATATAAACTTTTCATTGGAAACAAATATATTAAAAAAGGGGCAATGAAAGCCCCTTTTTGTGTGTTATGAAATTCTTAAATTAGAATCCAATAGTAGCTTCTAACATAACTCCATTAAATTTACCTCCATAAAGAGCGGAATTAGTTCCCCAAGCAGTACTTTCGTTATATTTTTGATTTACATATTCTAATTTAGCAAGAACATTTTTAGTTAAGAACCAACCACCAGCTAAATTATATCTTGTGATTTTTCTTTCTGCAGCTGTATCATTATCTTTACCATTAATTGCATTGTATTTTCCACCTACATAAAATTGTTCTTTATTACCAAATCTGTAAAGTAATTCACCAGCGTATTGAGTGTAATTACCAGATGTAGCAGCTTTAGTAGGTACACCAGCTACGGTAGTCACTTTATAACCAGATGCATTTTCAAAAGTTCCGAAGAATTCTAATCCTTGATATTTAATGAATGGATTAATTTGAATCGCGGTCATATCATAGAAACCAGGATTAAATCTTCCAGTTGCTTGGTTGGTTGTACCAGTTGTATCTGCTGTAGTTAGTAAAACGTAATAGTATCTTGAACCTGCTCTGTCATCAGAATAGAGTTTACCGTTTGTTGTTAAACCATTAGTTTTCAAGATAGACCCGGTTAATCTTACTCTTAAATCAGAGTTTACTTGTTTGTCATAACCTAATTTAGCATATAATGATGGCTTATTATCAGACGTAGCTGTATTAACCACAGATTGATTTAGTTTACCATTTGAAACCCCTACCATTCCTAAGAATCCATCTTTGTGGTAATATACTTCACCAAAAGCTTGTGTAGTAAAAGAATCCATAATGTTGTTTCCTACAAAAGCATTGTTTATTGTTTCTGCATTATCTGATCTTCTAAAGTGAGAGTCACCGTAGTTTATTTCGTCCATACCAACTTTCACTCTTACATTTTTCATAAGACCTTCTAAAAGACCTTTAGAGATAAAGTCTAAGTTGTCAATTTGAATGTATCCACCTTTTACCCAAGCTTCGTTGTGGTGTCTAGCGGATAGGTAGGTTCTTAAGTGCATTTTAACACCTTTAGCTAAATAAGCATTAATATCTAAGTTAGCGGTTGGTAAGTTAAAATCTTTTCCCATAGGGTTTAATGTAACGCCAGTTGCAAGGGTTCCTTTGGTGCTGTGCTCAAGTGCTTGAAATTGAAGAGCAAAATCACCACCTACCACTACTTTTACACCATCATATTCAGGAGCTTCTACTTTAGGGTCTTCAAAGATGTTTCTAGTAGATTTTTCTGGAGCTAGGTAGTCTCTCATTTTTGTTTCTTGAGCATAAAATGCTGTGCTTACTAATACTGTAGATAATACAGCTGCTTTAATCCATAAAGTTTTCATACTTTTCTTATTTGTTTGTTATTTTTATATAAATTTTTAGTTTGCTACAATGTTTACAGTTACTGTAACTACGTCTCCAGTGTGTACGCCTAAGAAACCAGGGGTTTCCATACCATAGTCAGACATTTTTAAACTTTCAGAGCCTGTAATGGTATAAGAGTTACCATTTTTAACAACATTTACTGGGAAGGTAACAGCTTTGGTAACACCAGCTATAGTCAATTTTCCGTTTACATTGGTTTTACCTACTGGTAGAGAAGCTGCGGTAAAAGTAATGTTTGGTTGTGTGTCTGATTTTAAAGCTTTGTAAGCTTTGTTGTCCATCATACCTCCTTTTTCACTTTTCAAAGCTTTAACAGCGATAATAAATTTTGCATTGGTAATTGCATTTCCGCTTACAGTACCTACGAAAGTTGCAGTGCTAGAGTTCATTACCCAATCATGCATCGGAGATGTTCCGTTAACTGTGGTTTTTGAAGATTTAGCAGTAATTGTTTGTGCATTTATTAACCCAACTGTTAATAATGAAAGTAAAATTAGAACTTGATTGATTTTTTTGTTAATTGTTTTCATATTTTTAATTATTTATCATTTATTTTCTTGTAGTATCAAATTTTATGGTACAAATGTATGGACAAAAAATTAATTATTTTTATTTTTTTTGCATTATATTTTATGATTTTTATCAATAAATCGTTCTATTATTGATAATATCGTAATATTAAGATGTTTTTAATTGGATGGAGTAGTCGTTAATTATATAATGAGTTATTAAATAATTAATAAATTTAAAAAATATTTGAAAAGTTGGTAATTTTCGGAAATTAGTGGTAAAATTTATAGAATTTATAGCATAAAAAAGCCGAGAACTTGATTAAAGTTCTCGGCTAATAGTACCCAGGACCGGGATCGAACCGGTACTCCTAAGAACTGGTGTTTGAGACCAGCGCGTCTACCAATTCCGCCACCTGGGCATGCGAATTTTGTGAGTGCAAATATAGAATTTTTTGTTTTAAAACAAAGAAATTTTTATCAAAATATTTTAGAACTCTATTTCTAACCCATCATAAGCTGGGCGAATATGCTCTGGAAGCTCATTTTCTATTTCTTGGTGGAAGCCAAATTTATTGCTTATATGAGTGAGGTAGGTCTTTTTTGGCTGAAGTTCTTCTACCAATTCTAGAATTTCGGGTAGTATATAATGTGCAATATGTGGTTCGGTTTTTCTAAGGCAGTTGATAATCAAAAAATCTAGATTTTCTAATTTCCATTTTTCTTCTTCAGGAATGTTGCTTGCATCTGTTATATAAACTAGATTTTTCATTTTGAAGCCTAATATAGGAAGTTGGTGATGCAAAACTTTGATAGGGGTAATTTCGGTATTGCCTAACTTGAAAATTTCTTCATTTATAAAATTCAACTGAAAACTAGGCGCACCGGGATATTTTACTTCAGAAAAAGCATAGGGAAATCTATTTTTGATTTCGTTTCCTACTCTGGGTAAACAGTAAATAGATACATCTTGTTTTTTTTGAAAAATGATGGGGCGTAGGTCGTCTAAGCCAATAATATGGTCGTTATGTTCGTGAGTGACTAGAAGTGCATCTACTGTATTTTCTTTATTGGTGAGCATTTGTTGACGGAAATCTGGACCACAATCTATCAATATTTTTTTTCCGTCATCATCTGTAATCATTACAGATGATCTTAATCTTTTGTCTTTTTGGTCTGTAGATAAGCAAACAGGATGCGTAGATCCTATCACTGGAATGCCTTGAGAAGTGCCAGTTCCAAGAAATTTCAACTTCATTTTTGAATTTTGTGATATTTTGGTAAATTTACGCAAAAAATATCAGATGCCTCAAATAAAACAGTATCTCACACCCAAACAAAAATCTTTAGTTGTAAACCTAGATCCTAATATATATGGAACTTTTGCGGAAATTGGTGCAGGACAAGAAACAGTGCGTCATTTTTTCAGAGCAGGTGGGGCGTCTGGAACTATAGCAAAAGCAATGTCTGCCTATGATAAAGACTATAGTGATGCTATTTACGGTAAAGAAGACCTTAACCGATATGTTACTCAGAATAGATTAAGAAAAATGCTTCGTTACGAAGTAAAATTGATAGAAGAGAGGCTTGCAAAACCAGAAAATTCTAACAAAAAATTCTTTTCTTTTGCCAATACAGTTACTACCATTAATTACGAAAAAACCTTCAGAGGTCACGGTTGGGTAGGAATAATGTTTCAGGCAAAACCTGGTGAAGAATACAGCGAAGTAGTTTTACATGTAAAATTTAATGAAAATGATGCTACTCTACAGCAGGAAACACTTGGGAGCTTAGGTGTAAATCTAGTCTATGGTGCCTTTTACCACAATGATAATCCTAGAGAATTGATAAAAAGTCTATATGATGAAATTTCGGTTGATAATATAGAAATTGATATGATAGATTTTCGAGGGCCAGCCTTTGAGTATGTAGATAATAGATTAATGAGCCTTCAGTTGATCAAAAATGGAATGACAGATGCCGTAATCTTTAATTCTGAAGGAAATAATATGCTTCCTGCTGATTTGCTTTATAAGAAAGATGTCTTCGCGGTTAGAGGGAGTTTCAGACCTGTTACTTTGGTTAATGTAGATATGTTTGAAAACGGTCTCGAAATGTTTTTAAAAGATACTGGTGGTAAACCTGAAGATACTGTAATTTTATTTGAAATTACCATTGCTAATCTAAAAGCATCTGGTGATATAGACGAAAGAGATTTTCTTGACAGAGTAGATGTTCTGGCAAAACTTGGTTATACAGTGATGATTTCTATTTTCTCAGAATATTACAGATTAGTAGAGTATTTCACTTCTTACAAAGTAAGGTATATAGGTGTAGCAATGGGGGTGAATAATCTGGTCATGGTTTTTGATGAAGATTATTATAAAAATCTATCAGGTGGAATTTTAGAGGCTTTTGGTAAATTCTTTAGAAAAGATATGAGAGTTTATCTCTATCCATATAAAGATCCACAAACGCACGAGCTGCTTTCTTCAGAGAATTTAATCATTAGCGAAAATTTGAAAGAATTGTTCAAATATTTTAAATTAAATAGAAGAATAGTCGATATTAAAAACTATAATCCAGACCACGCAGAAATTTATTCTAGAGAAATTCTCAATAAAATTGCCAACCAAGAAAAAGGTTGGGAAAAACAACTTCCTGCTGGTGTAGCAGAAATGATTAAAGAACGCGGAATGTTTGGTTACAAAGAAGATATAGAATTCGAAGAATACTAAAAAACAAAAAATTATGGAAATAAAAAAAAGACTTTTATCTATTTTAGAAAGTCCTAGTAATGATATTGATGAAAAATTATTGAAAATCTGTCAATTATTAGATCAAGAGTATTCTTATTTCAATTGGACTGGCTTTTACTTCCGAAACGGAGATAAAGAAGAATTAATTCTAGGGCCTTATGTAGGTGCAGCTACAGACCATACGGTAATTCCTTTTGGGAAGGGAATTTGTGGACAGGTGGCAGTTTCTAACGAAACTTTTGTAGTTCCAGATGTTTGGGAGCAAGATAATTACTTGGCTTGTTCGCTAGATACCAAGGCAGAGATTGTAGTACCAATAATTAAAGATGGTAAAAATATAGGTCAAATAGATATAGATTCACATACGCATAATCCATTTACAGTAGAAGATAGAGAAATACTAGAATGGTTGTGTGATGAGATTGCTAAAAAGATGTAAAAAATAAATACAGTTACTGTTGAGCAGTCAATTTATTTCTGCTCTTCAGAGCTGCTACTAGGTTTCTGATGACGTTTGAAGTACCTATATTTACAGAATTTTCTGCACTTCCTAAGAGTCTTCCTTTTCCTTTGTAAGTGTCAAAGGAATTTTCCATTACCAGTTCACCATTGTTATTGTAAAGTTTCATACTTACAATTACTTGGTTAGAAAAGACGTATTTTCCGATTCCCACTTTAAAATATTTTACTTTAGGTACTACAGCTATCTCAGCATTATTGTACTTGCAATAATCTTTTATGCTTTGTACATCTACACTGTCATATATAATAGGAGTATCTACACGTAGAATTTTATAATCTCCGTAGTATCTTAGTTCATTAGTAACAGTGTTAAAAAAAGCCTTATTGGTAGGGTCTCTTATCCCTTCGTAATTAGGGTAAATTTCGGGGTTGAAATAAACAATTCGCTGTACTTTTTTTAGCTTTATGCTTTCATCTCCACTAAATAAAGAACTTCCCCAGCTTCTACAGCTAAGAAGAATAAGACCAGCGACAACAGCCAAAAAAACAGTTTTTTTCATTTCATTTATTCGATGCAAAGGTACTGAGAATTTCAAGATGTGTATTGCTAAATTTAAGAAAATTTTAACAAATTTATCTATTAAGTATCATTAATGTTTTCGATAATAGTTTGTATTTCGAAAAATTATTGTACTTTTGCAGCTCGTTACATAATAATCATTTAAATAATATTGGAATGTACTTAACATCAGAAAAAAAATCAGAAATCTTCGCTAAGCACGGAGGAAATGCAGCTAACACAGGTTCTGCAGAAGGGCAAATTGCTCTATTTACTTTTAGAATTAACCACCTTTCAGGTCACTTGAAAAAAAATCACAAAGATTATGCTACAGAAAAATCTCTAGTGAAATTGGTAGGTAAAAGAAAAAGACTGTTAGATTATCTTAAGAAAACTGAAATTTCTCGTTATAGAGCAATTATTGCTGAACTAGGAATCAGAAAATAATCAAATACAAGAAAATTTTAAAAAGCAACTCATTTTTGGGTTGCTTTTTTCGTATTTATATGATATATGTAAGCTAAAATTTTGAGGTTTAAATCTTTAAATCCAATTAAATACATTAACTTTGTGCGAAATTTAAAAAGAGTATTAACATTTAATCTGCCTAAAGAAGTTTCGCAGATTACTGAAAGAGTGGTTCTTTCAGAATTTTTTAAAATTATTTTATTTATATGAGTAAACCTCAAGCTATTACAGAAACCATCATTCTAAAAGATGGTAGAGAAATTACTTTAGAAACCGGTAAATTAGCGAAGCAAGCAAACGGTTCAGTAGTAGTAAAATGTGGTGGAACTATGCTTCTTGCAACAGTTGTAGCCAATAAAGACGCCAATCCTGGTGTAGATTTTCTTCCTTTAACTGTAGATTACAGAGAAAAATATTATGCAGGTGGTAAAATCCCTGGAAATTTTTTCCGTAGAGAAACCAAACCTTCTGATGATGAGGTTCTTACCATGAGATTGGTGGACAGGGTTCTTCGTCCGCTTTTTCCAGAAGATTTTCATGCAGAAGTTCAGGTAATGATTTCCCTAATTTCTTATGACAAAGAAGTAATGCCAGAAGCACTAGCTGGTCTTGCAGCTTCGGCAGCTATTGCCATTACAGATATTCCTTTTAATGGGCCTATGTCTGAAGTAAGAGTAGTAAGAATAGATGGCGAACTTTCTATCAACCCTAGTATCGAAAATTTGAAAAAAGCAGATTTAGATATTATGGTAGGTGCTACCAAAGATTCTATCGTAATGGTAGAAGGCGAAATGAAAGAAATTTCTGAAGCAGAAATGCTAGATGCAATTAAATATGCTCACGAAGAAATTAAAGTTCAGATTGAAGCGCAAGAAAGATTAGCAGCTAAAGTACCTACATCACAAACCAAAAGAGAATATTCTCACGAAACGCACAACGAAGAAATTCGTGAAAAAGTTTGGAGAGAATGTTATGATAAAGTATATAACGTAGCAAAAGTACCTTCTGGAAAAGAAGAAAGACACGAGAAATTTGCTGCCGTTTTAGAAGAATTCCTTTCTCAGTATTCAGAAGAAGAAAGAGCAGAGGTAGAACCATTTGCTAAAATTTACTACCACGATGTAGAAAAAGAAGCAATGCGCCAAATGATTCTTAACGAAAAAATAAGATTAGA
>DDFD01000113.1 GCA_002337005.1 Flavobacteriales bacterium UBA1937
TCTACAACTTATTAATGAGAAAATAAATATGGAAAATAAATTCTCAGAAGGCTTAAATAATGTCTTCAAACTAAGCAAAAGAGAGGCAAAGAGACTGCAAAGTGAGTTTCTTTCTACAGATCATTTCCTGCTAGGAATAATAAAGACGGAGAATTCTGCAAAGGAAATTTTAGAAAACTTACAAGCTGATCTTACTCAGATAAGAAGAAAAATAGAAAATATGAACCAGAATACCAATCCTTTTGCAGAAGAAAAGGATAGTATTTCATTAACCAAATTGGCAGATTACGCCTTAAAAAGAGCTGATTTAGAAAGCAGACAGTATAAATCTTCGGAAATTAATACTGTGCATCTTTTACTGGGAATTTTATATAAAATCGAAGACCCTGCAACTAGCATTTTAGGTTCTTATGATATTGATTATGAAAGCGTGGCCAAAGAATATAGAGCGATGCTCAAAAATTCTGGACAACTCCCAAAAAGTTCTGCGTATGATGATGACGAAGAGAGAGAAGACTATGGGCAAATGAAAAAACCTACGGGTAGTATTTCTACAGGAAAAAGCAAAACACCAACGCTAGATAATTTCGGGAGAGATCTTACAGCACTTGCTTCTGAAGGAAAACTAGACCCTGTAATTGGGAGAGAAAAAGAAATTGAAAGGGTTTCTCAGATTCTATCAAGACGTAAGAAAAATAATCCACTATTAATTGGTGAACCAGGCGTTGGTAAATCTGCCATAGCCGAAGGTTTGGCTCTTAGAATTCATCAGAAAAAAGTATCTAGAGTTCTTTTCGGGAAACGTGTAATTACTTTAGATTTGGCAAGTTTAGTTGCTGGAACTAAATACAGAGGTCAGTTCGAAGAAAGAATGAAAGCCATAATGACAGAATTAGAGAAAAATAGAGACGTTATCCTTTTCATAGATGAGCTTCACACGATTGTAGGTGCAGGTAGTTCTACAGGAAGTCTTGACGCTTCTAATATGTTTAAACCAGCTTTAGCAAGAGGTGAAATTCAATGCATTGGTGCTACAACTTTAGACGAATATCGTCAATATATCGAAAAAGATGGAGCTTTAGAAAGACGTTTCCAAAAAGTAATGGTAGAGCCTACTTCTATTGAAGAAACCATCTTGATTTTAAATCAAATTAAAGACAAATACGAAGACCATCATAATGTAACTTATACAGACGAAGCCATTGCAGCGTGTGTAAACCTTACTTCTAGATATATTACAGACCGATTTTTGCCAGACAAAGCGATAGATGCTATGGACGAAGCAGGTTCTAGAGTATATATCAAAAATATGAAAGTGCCTACCGAAATTATAGAGCACGAAGCTAAAATTGAAGAAATTAAGGAACTTAAACAAAAGGCAGTAAAAGCTCAAGATTATTTAGAAGCCAGAAAACTAAAAGATGAAGAGGAGCAATTACAAATGGAACTTTCTGTAGCCCAAGAAAAATGGGACAAAGAAGTAAAAGAGAAAAAAGAACAAGTAACCGAAGAAAATGTAGCTGAGGTGGTTTCTATGATGAGCGGTGTTCCGGTAACTAAAGTTGGCAAAAACGAAATGGACAAATTGGCCAATATGGATAATTTGCTCAACGGAAAAGTAATCGGGCAAGAAGATGCTGTGAAAAAAGTAGTAAAAGCTATCCAAAGAAATAGAGCAGGACTTAAAGATCCAAATAGACCAATCGGTACATTTATTTTCTTGGGAACTACAGGTGTTGGTAAAACTGAATTGGCAAAAGTAATGGCTCGTGAGTTATTTGATTCTGATGATGCGCTCATTAGAATAGATATGAGCGAATATATGGAAAAATTTGCTGTTTCTAGATTGGTAGGAGCGCCTCCAGGATATGTAGGGTATGAAGAAGGCGGACAATTAACCGAAGCGGTGAGAAGAAAACCATATGCTGTAATTCTTCTAGACGAAATAGAAAAGGCGCATCCAGATGTTTTCAATATTTTGTTACAAATTTTAGATGAAGGTCACGTTACCGATTCTCTGGGCAGAAAAGTAGATTTTAGAAACACCATTATCATTTTAACTTCTAACATCGGAACTAGAGACTTGAAAGACTTCGGAGATGGAGTAGGATTTGGTACTTCTGCTAAAAAATCTAATACAGATGCTAGAGCAAGAGCAACCATAGAAAGCGCCCTTAAAAAAGCATTTTCTCCAGAATTTTTAAACAGAATAGATGATATTATTATCTTTAATGCCCTTGAAAAAGAAGATATTAAGAAAATTATAGATTTAGAATTAAACAAATTGTATAAACGTTTAGAAAAGCTAAATTACAGTATTCATCTTACAGATGATGCCAAAGATTTCATTGCTGAAAAAGGTTGGGACAAAGATTTTGGAGCTAGACCTCTGAAACGAGCCATCCAAAAATACATAGAAGATCTTTTAGCAGAAATGCTGGTGAACAAACAGTTTACAGAAGGTGAAGAAGTAGTTCTAAAACTAAACGAGACCAAAGATGCTCTGGAAGGTGAGCCTTCTAAGAAATCTAAAGAAAAAGCTTAAAAATATAAGCAATCAAAATTAAACTGCCCCAAAAAAGTGTTCTTACTTTTTGGGGCAGCTTGTTTTTATAATTAAGGATTAGAAATCTGCGGTATGGGAATTATTAAGAATTCAAGACATCTCCCAATTCCTGCAAATATTCGTGTGCTGTAAGATCAAATTTCACGGGAACTACAGAAATATAACCATCGGCTAGAGCTTTTTCGTCTGCATCATCACCAGAATCCATATTGTTAAAATAACCAGTAAGCCAATAGTATTTTTTTCCGTGTGGATTTACGCGTTCATCAAAACTTTCTTCCCATTTTGCGTGGGCTTGTCGGCAAACTTTAATGCCTTTTATTTCTTCTTTTTTTAGTTTTGGAATGTTTACATTCAGTACAATTCCTTTTGGAAGAGGATTTTCTAATACTTTTTTCACTAAAGTTTGAATAAATTCTTTGCTTTGAGAAAAATCTGCATCCCAAGCAAAATCTAGCAAAGAAAAACCAATGGCTTGCAATCCTTCTACACCAGCTTCTACCGCAGCACTCATCGTACCAGAATAGATAACGTTGATAGAAGAATTAGCACCGTGATTAATACCAGAAACTACCAAATCTGGTTTTCTGTCTAATACTTTATCTAAAGCAAATTTTACGCAATCTACTGGCGTTCCGCTTAGAGAATAGTCTTTTTGAGGACCATCTAGTTGTATTTCTTCGAAAGTTAAGGTAGAATTGATGGTAATGGCGTGTCCTTTTCCAGATTGTGGAGAATTAGGTGCTACCACTACTACTTCACCTATTTCGTTCATAAAATTTACTAAGTTTCTAATTCCAGGTGCGGTAATTCCATCATCATTGGTTACTAAGATCAAAGGTCTGTTTGTCATTTTATTTTTCATTTTCACACAAAATTAATTCTTTTTAGTAAGAATAATATGTTTTCTGCGTTAATATTAAGT
>DDFD01000028.1 GCA_002337005.1 Flavobacteriales bacterium UBA1937
GCAATAAGTTGTATATTTGCACCACTCAAAACGAGAAATCGTGAAAGAGGGTTCTTAGCTCAGTTGGTTCAGAGCATCTGGTTTACACCCAGAGGGTCGGGGGTTCGAATCCCTCAGGACCCACAAAAAAGGAACGAAACCTTTTCAAAAAATTCGGGTTCTTAGCTCAGTTGGTTCAGAGCATCTGGTTTACACCCAGAGGGTCGGGGGTTCGAATCCCTCAGGACCCACTTAAAAAAATCTCACAGAAATGTGAGATTTTTTTGTTTGTATCTTTTTCTAGATTATTTTACAGTTATTTTTCTTAAAAAAACTGTTTTTCATTGGTTTAGCACAATTTTTGTATTCAAATAATTACTATATTTGCAAAACACAAATGATACGAATGAAAGCTATTTTTATTGCAACGCTATTGGCGTTAAGCAACTTTATTTTTGCACAGCAAAATCCTGAATTTAAGGAAATTAAGGATTATTTTGATTCTCAAAAATCACTTCTCAAAGCTGAATTTCAAAAAAAGTACTTAGCAGAGACTAATCCGTTAGTGAAAGATAAAATAAAAGCAGACTACAAAGATTTTGTACAAAAAATAGATAGTGTAAAAAATGTAGCTTATCTAGGTGCTTTAATTCGTGTAAAAAATACAGAAGACTTGAAAAAAGTAGTTCATAATTCTGATGTAAAAATTGACAATCAAGAAGTTGAAAAGCCTGAATTTCCTAATGGGATTAATTCTTTAAGAGAAAAAGTTGCTCAGCTATTTTACGCGGATGGGATTTGTTGCGATGATAAAGAACTAAACACCACTCTTAAATTTGTTGTAGAAAAAGACGGAAGTATTTCTGAAATTACTGCCGAAGGCGAAACACCTTCTTTTAATAAACAAGCAGAAATTGCATTATATTTGTTACCAGATAAATTTCAAAAACCGGGAACGGTAAATGGTAACGCGGTAAGGTACGTTTTTAAAATGCCTATCCGAATGAGATTAGAATAAGATTATGTTTAGAATTTTAGTTTTTTTTCTTTTTGTTTTAAATGTAAGTGCACAACAGCTGCAAAGCTTGAAGATTATCAAAACTAAATATGATAGCATTACTAAAATAAGCAAGGAAGAATATTTACTTGCTTTAAACGAGAATAATCAAGAAAAAATAATTGCTGCTCAAAATAAAATAAGAGAGGCTCGTTTTAAAAGAGAAAAAGAATATAAGCAGGCAGTAGAAGATTTTGTTAAGAATCAAAGATTTGCAGAGCCTAGCAATTTTCCGATAGACAGCAGTAAAGCCGAAATCAAGGCGAGTTATTCTCACGGTTTTGAAAAACTATACAAGGAGGTTCATGATTTTATATTTAAAAACATGGACGCTGGTAGTTCAGAATTTGACTCTGCGAGTACCAAAATTCATTTTTTTGTCCAAAATAATCATACTTTATTCATAGAAAAAGTAGAAGGAACTGATTCTAACTTTAATAGAATAGCTCTTTTGGCTTTTTTGATGACAGAAGGAACTTGGACGTCAGCAAGTCAGTATGGAAGAAATGTTAAATCAAAATTTGTTCTCCCTGTCTCTTTAAAATTAGAATAAATGTTTTCTCACGAATATTTTATGAAAATGGCACTTCTAGAAGCAGAAGCAGCCAAAGATTTACAAGAAGTTCCGATTGGTTGTGTGATTGTTATGAATGAAAGGGTAATTGCTAGAGGACATAACCTAACAGAGCAATTAAATGATGTAACAGCACACGCCGAAATGCAAGCGATTACTTCGGCGGCTAATTTTATTGGCGGTAAATACCTTAAAGATTGTACCATGTATGTGACTTTAGAACCATGTGTAATGTGTGCAGGGGCTTTAGCTTGGTCTCAAATTTCTAAAGTAGTGATTGGTGCTAGAGACGAAAAGCGAGGTTTTATCAATAAAAAATTACAATTACATCCCAAAACAGAAATCATAACGGGCATTCTAGAAAATGAATGTTCGGTTTTAGTAAAAGCATTTTTTAAAGAAAAAAGGTGACCACAAAAGGCCACCTTTGTTATTTGTCTTTTCCTAAGAAGTAAAGCCCTTTTAAAGTATGCAGTTTGTCTGCTACATCAATTTTATTGGTTAATGGTTGGTAAACGTGCGAAACGCCGCCCGTTGCAATAACAAAACAATTTTCTTTTACTTCTTCGTTTATTCTGTCAATAAAACCTTCCACCATTCCTAGAAATCCGTAAACCATACCAGAAGTCATACAAGAAACGGTATCGTGACCTAATACAGATTTTGGTTTAGTGAGCTCTATTTCAGGTAATTGAGCAGTTTGTTTCACTAAGGAGTTGAGAGATGTAATAATTCCTGGTGCGATGATTACTCCTAGAACTTCGCCATCCTTATCAATACAACTTGCCGTAAGTGCCGTACCGAAATCTAGAATAATTTTCTTTTTATCGGGATAAAGAAAGTGTGCAGCTACCAAGTTGGCATAGATGTCTGTGCCCATTTGATTTGATTGATGGTGAACAGGTGAATGCGTCTTTCTGTCAACAATTACAGCTTCTAATCCGTGGATTTTATAAAGAGCGCTACTAATATCGTGCGTTAACTGTGGAACAACCGAACCAATTATTATTTTATCAACCTTGGTGACATCTACATTATAAGTTTGATATAAAATTTTGAACTGAACAAAAAATTCATCTCTCGTTCTGTATGGTTTTGTATTGATAATCCAAGAAGTGGTGCATTGGTCATCTTCGAAAAGACCAAATCTCACATTGGTATTACCTACATTGATAACAATACTTGTCATTTTAAAAAATTAGAAGCCAAATTTAGGAATTTCACACCAATCTATTTAACTTCTAGAGTATTATTTTCAGGATTTACATCTGCCAATCTCTGACTGAAATCTATACCTAGCAATTTAAGTTCATCTTTTTTATAAGGAATGGAAAAAGTGTATTCTTTTGCCGTCCAGTTCCAATAGTCTAAGGTCTGAAAAGTTCCAAAAAAATCAGTTTTTTTAGGACTTCTCATCATATTTAATGGGATGTGATAATTGATGGTTTTTTTGTCTTTAGTTAAAACATTAAAATCAATAGGCATAGGCACATCACTATTATTTACTAGAGTAATTGTAGTATAAGTATCACCATATTTTACATCTTTTATGGCGTAGTCTATGGTTTTGGTAGTGTTTATCCAATAGTGATAAAACCACTTGAGATCCATCCCAGAAATTTGCTGTGCAATATGCATAAAATCTCTATCCGAAGGATGTTTCAAATGCCAATCTTGATAGTATTTTTTCATGACTTTTGATAGTGTTTCTTCTCCTATAATGTAGCCTAATTCTACCAAAAATAATTCACCTTTGGTATAAGAAGCTACAGAATAGGCCGAGCCATTATCGTGGTGGTCAGATAGCCAAGAAGCAGGTTCTTCTCTGCCAGACTTTGCAAAATAAGCGTAACCTTTTAGGCTGTTAATAAAAGGATTGGCTTCATTAGGTTTTGGGAAAAGTTGATACATTACATAACTTTCGGCATAGCTGGTGAAGCCTTCGTCTAGCCAAGGTTTGGTACTTTCATTAGTAGCTAGCATCTGTTGAAACCAAGAGTGGCTTCCTTCGTGAATCATTAATCCTAATAAACCTTCTAAACTTTTTGATTCTCCTAAAATCATCGTACACATTCCGTATTCCATACCGCCATCACCACCTTGTACAAAGCTGTAAGTTGGGTAAACATATCTGCCAAATGTATTGTTCATGATTTGATAATATTTGGTAATATATGGTTTTGCCTCTTCCCAATATTTAGTTTTTTCGGATTTTTGATACACAAAGAAAACTTTCGGACCATCTGGCACCACAAAGCTTTCTACACTATAATCTTTATCTGCAGCCCAAGCAAAATCTAACATGTTTTTGGCAGTAAATTTCCAGGTCGCTTTATTATCTTTGTCTGTTTTAATATCAGGATTTTCGGTGTAACCTTTTACTTCTGAAGGGTTTTCTAAAATTCCACCAGCGCCTATTATATAGTCTTTATCAATTTTAATGGTTACATCAAAATCTGCAAAAGGAGCATGGAATTCTCTGCCTACATAATCAAAAGTTGCCCAACCATCATAATCATATTCTGCAATTTTAGGATACCACTGCGTCATGGTCATATCAATTCCTTCGCGGTTGTTTCTTCCGCTTCTGCGGATTTGTTTTGGAACTACAGAATCCCAATCCATTGTAAATGTGGTGGTAGAATTGGGTTTTATTTTTTCGTTGAGGTAAACTTTCATAATGGTTTCTTGTACCTCAAATTTTAGTTCTTTACCGTTTTGTTTAATCCAATTAATTTTTTGGCTTCCTTCTTCATTTTTAGGAATGGTAGAAAGTCTAGAAACTCCGTTTTCTACCAATCTTCCGTCTGCATTTTTTCCTTGGTTTTGTACCCGTTGATCCATCATAGAACCTGGTTTAAAAGCGTTCCAATACAGGTGAAAATAAACTACAGAAAGTTCATCCGGAGAATTATTGGTGTATTGTATTTCTTGTTTTCCGTTATAGGAGAAATTGGCAGCATCTACATCTATATTCATTTTGTATTTGGCGTACTGCTGGTAATACGCATCTTGTTGCGCAGAAAATAATCCGAATGCTAAAAGAAAAATTGCTAAAAATTTTTGAGTCATAGGTGATTTTTTTTCAAAGATAGAGTTTTTTACGTTTTTATAATATTATGTAAAATAAAAATCCTCCCAAAAATAAATTTGAGAGGACTATATATAAATTTTAAAAATTATTTCTTAGTCTTTGCCACTTTAGAAGAATTGAAAATTTTCTCTAAAATTCTGAGAGTGATAAGATAGGTTGGTTTTACCCCAGTTAATCCTAAACCACCAGAAGAAAGCGTGCTTCCTGTTTCTAGCGGATTATCAGATGCATAGTAAGCGTAGCATACAAAAAGTTCGCCTTCTATGTGTTTTCTAATCATAGATGCAATTTGGATGGCTTTTTGGTAATGTGCGCCTTCCATTTCTAGACCTACCGTTTTCCAAGAGCTATTCATAAAATAAGAAAGAATGTCTTTATTCTGAAGAGACGTTCCTAAAACAGTAAGCATACTTCCTTCGAAAGCTCTTAATTCATCATCTTGGAAATCTTCTAACTTCAAAGCGTTTTTAAACGGATAATTATCTGCAGTACCTTCAAAAATGTGAGAGGTAGGAATCATAATATCTCCTTTTTCGCCAGTTAAAATACCTGCTTTACCCATAATAGAAACAGATTTTACATTCATGGTATAGGTGTTACCTCCGTATTCAAAAGGTCTTAGCAACTCATCCATAATTTCGAAAGCCTGTTCTCCGAAAGCATAATCGAATACCATTATTACATCATTCCCTTTATAAGAAATTCCAGAAAAAGGAGAGTTGTTAAGGTCGGTTTTAGATAAATCAATTAATTGTACATCTATATTACTTCCGCTGTTATCATCTATATAAATCATTCCTTTATCAACTGCGTAATCCAAGACTTTGTCTCTCAGTTCTTTATTACTAGAAATTTCTTCGTATAATGAATAATCTACTTCTTTTTTGGCTTTCTGTTTCAAGGCAGCATTGGCGAAAATCATATTTTTCACACTGTGCATATTGGCAGAAATTATGTGTATAGGTCTGTTTAATAAATCATTGTTGCCCAAAACTTTCTTAACATTGGTGGCCCATTTTTCCCCGAAATAATGGTGGCCAACTCTTTCTTTTAAGATAGCGCTGAAATGAACTTCTCTTTCTCTGATTTGTTTATAATCATCACTGCTGGCTTTTCCTAAATGATAAATAATTTTGAATAATCTATCAGGATTCTTGTCATCACCGAAATTATTGTAAGCGGTAAGTGTCTCATCAAATGTTCTGCCCAAAAGAGAAGAAAGGTGAATTAGTGCCACTTCTTTTTCTTTTCTGCTGAATTTTTTCTCACTTTTTGCTACTTCTTCTATGATTTTCCAAGAGCGTTTTGGTTCGCCAGTTTCATCTTGTAAGAAAGCCAAATCTCTAATTTTGTCTGCTTCTATATATAAGAAAGTGAGGTGAGTAAGAATGTCATAGATTTCAGAACGACCTAGAAGAACTTCTATATTCATCTGATGTTCATCTATTCTATAGCAGTTTCTTCTACGTTTTTTAGGGACTATAGGCTCAAAGCTTCCTTTGTCAAAGCCTTCGTCAGAAGTAAGATGTACATACGCACACTCTTCTATGCCTTCTGGTAATCTGTCTAGTACATATAATAAACCATCTAATTCTATTTTGTTAGGAACGTTCATCGTTCCATAGATTTCGGGGTTTATAATTTTCAAAAGGCTTCTTAAGCTCTCACCTGATACTCCTGAAGGCTTAAAAAATCCTCTGTAAAATAAGTGTCTCATAGAGACGTACAGTCTTTCAATAGCTTCTGTTGTTTCTCTTGCTCTAGAATTTGCCATATTGTTGTTGTTAAGATAAAAGTCTGCAAAGATGCAAAAAATATTTCAAAATATAAAGGATTGTGTGTAAAATATTAACTTTTTATGTTTATGTTGGATTAGTGCCACCTATTTTTTGTTAAAAATTTTCACAAGCATCCCTTTTTTAAAATCTGGTAATAATGTTAAATTTAGTTCATTTTGCAAATATACCCCTAAAAAAATTGGGGTAATCTTAATTTGTATTTAAAAAATTATTAATTTTGTGAAAAATATTATTGCCGATGTCAACATTGAGATTCAAAGCGTTAGAAACGCTACCGTTCAAAAACTTCAGGAAAGAGAATAATGTAGAGATTCCTGCTAAATTATCAGAATTATTCTGTCAGAATGTATTTTCTGAGCAGACAATGAGAGAATATCTTACCAAAGAAGCGTTCTCTTCTATTATGGATGCTATTAAAAAAGGCACAAAAATTCAAAGACACATTGCAGACCAAGTAGCTGTAGCTATGAAAGATTGGGCAATGTCTAAAGGTGTTACTCACTATACGCACTGGTTTCAGCCATTAACAGGTGCTACTGCAGAAAAACATGATTCATTTTTTACCCCAATAGAAGGAGGTAGAGCTATAGAAAGATTTAGCGGAGGAATGCTTATTCAGCAAGAACCAGATGCATCTTCTTTCCCTAATGGTGGAATTAGAAATACTTTCGAAGCGAGAGGTTATACTGCTTGGGATCCTACTTCTCCTGCTTTTATTATGGGAACTACACTTTGTATTCCTTCTATCTTTATTTCTTATACTGGTGAAACACTAGATTACAAAGCGCCATTATTAAGAGCATTAAACGCTGTGGACGAAGCTGCTACAGATGTAATGCATTATTTTGATAAAAATGTAGAAAAAGTAACTCCTACTTTGGGTTGGGAGCAAGAATATTTCCTAGTTGATTCTGCATTGCATCAATCAAGACCAGATTTGGTATTAACAGGTAAAACTTTATTAGGGCATGCTCCTGCAAAAGGACAACAACTAGATGATCATTATTTCGGATCTATTCCTACAAGAACAATGAATTTTATGAAGGAATTAGAGATAGAGTGTATGAAACTAGGTATTCCTGTAACCACTCGTCATAATGAGGTAGCTCCTAATCAGTTTGAGCTGGCTCCAATGTTCGAAGAAGTAAACGTAGCGATTGACCATAATTCATTATTAATGGATGTAATGGGAAGAGTAGCTAATAAGCATCACTTCAAAGTATTATTGCACGAAAAACCATTTGCCGGAATTAACGGTAGTGGTAAACATAACAACTGGTCTTTAGCAACTAATACTGGAGAAAATTTATTAAGCCCAGGTAAAAATCCTAAGAAAAATCTACAATTCTTAACTTTCTTTATCAATACAATTAAAGCAGTTTATGAATATGCAGACCTTTTAAGAGCTAGTATTGCCTCTGCCAATAATGACCACAGATTAGGAGCTAATGAAGCGCCACCTGCAATCATTTCAGTATTTATTGGTTCTCAGTTGTACAAAGTTCTTAACGAGCTAGAAAAAGTAACTGATGGTAAACTTTCTCCAGAAGAGAAAACTGAACTTAAACTAAATGTTGTAGGTAAAATTCCTGAAATTTTATTAGACAATACCGATAGAAACAGAACTTCTCCGTTTGCATTTACAGGGAATAAATTCGAAATCAGAGCGGTAGGTTCTTCTGCAAACTGCGCAGAGCCTATGACTGTAATGAATGCTATTATGGCTAAGCAATTAAGAGATTTCAAAGTAGAAGTAGATGCTCTTATTGAAAAAGGTCTTAAGAAAGACGAAGCTATCTTTAATGTACTAAGAGAATACATCAAACAATCTAAAAACATTATGTTTGAAGGTGATGGATATTCTGATGATTGGGCAAAAGAAGCAAAGAAAAGAGGACTTAATAACCTAAAAACCACTCCTGAAGCTTTAAAAAGAGAGATGGACAAAAAATTCGTAGAGTTATATGAAGAATTAGGTATTTATTCTCACAGAGAAGTGGAAGCCAGAAACGAAATCAAATTAGAAAAATATTCTACAACAATTGATATTGAAGCTAGAGTAATTGCTGATATTGCTAGAAACCACATTATTCCAGCATCATTAAACTATCAAAATAGATTGATAGAAAACGTAAAAGGCTTAAAGGATATCTTCAGTGAGAAAGAATTCAAATCTGTTGCAAAAGAACAACTAAGTTTAATTACACAAATTTCTGAAAACGTTTCTAAGATTAAAGTTGGGGTAGATGAATTACTTACTGCTAAAGAAAAAGCAAAAGGAACTTCTGATAGCCAAAAACAAGCAGAAGCATATTGTTTCAATGTGAAAACTTTGTTTGATGGAATCAGAGAAGCGTCAGACTCATTAGAAATGATGGTAGATGATGAGCTTTGGCCATTAACTAAGTACAGAGAAATGTTATTTACCAGATAATATCTTACAATCCCTCTCACACGAGAGGGATTTTTTTTAAATAAACTATGGAAAACCTAAATATAATAAGAACCAATTCAGAAAATATTGATTTTAAAAATTTGGTTGTAGCTTTAGACTCCTATCTTGCCAAAATGGATGGCGAGGAACATTCTTTTTATGCTCAGTATAACAAGATAGACCAGATTAATCATTGTATAATATTGTATGTTGATGGTTCACCAGTATCTTGTGGAGCTTTTAAATTTTTTGAAAATGAAACCGTTGAAATAAAAAGAATGTACACCAAACCAGAGTTTAGAGGGCATAATTTTGCAAAAATGATTCTAATAGAATTAGAAAATTGGGCATTAGAAGAAGGTTTTTCTAAATGTGTTTTAGAAACAGGTAAAAGACAAGAATCTGCTGTGAAATTATATCAAAAACAAGAGTATATTATCATCCCAAACTACGGTCAGTATGTGGAAGTAGAGAATAGCATTTGCTTTGAAAAGGTGTTGAAAATGAAATGTTTGAAGTAATTACTGCTTTAATTTAAGACCATGCTTATCTTAAAATTTACAAGATTATAGATTTGTTTTATATAATTTGTAGATGAACTCTATTTTTGTTAAAATTTCTTAAAAAAATAAAAATGAACTCAACCGCAAATAGAGCACTTGCGGTTGTTTTCTTTTAACATATTATGCATAAATGTTAAAAAAAGTTAAATCTTTTTTAAGACTGATAAATGTCAATGCCAAAAAAAATCAGATATTATACATTTGTCTTGTCTAAGAAAAGAAATAACAAGTAATAATATGAAGAAAAGAGTTTTGTTTTTCACGATTGCGATGATATCGGTTTTCTCTTTGCAATCATGTGTTACCAACTATGTGGTTTCTACACCTACTAAGTACAAAACTGATGCCAATCTAGAGCATATCAACACAAATAATCTTACTGCAGCTAATAAAAGCACTTATAATAGTTACAATGTAAATTTTGCCAATGCGCAAAAATCTGAACTTGCAGCAGCTATTACAAGTGCTATTTCATTAGATAAAACAATAGATGATATTTTGGGTGAAGCTAGCTCTTACCTTGGTACACCTTATAGATTTGGAGGAACTACAAGAAGCGGAATAGATTGCTCTGCTTTTGTTCTAAATGTATTTGGGCAATCAACAGGTATAGAACTTCCTAGAGTAGCCGCAGAACAAGCCGAACTAGGCGAAAAAGTAGAAATACAGGAACTTCAAAAAGGAGATTTGGTATTTTTCTCTAAAGGTGGTAGAATTTCTCACGTAGGAATTGTACAAGAAGTAAGCCCTGAAGGTGAGATTAAATTTATACACGCTGCTACTTCTAGAGGCGTAATGATTTCTTCTCTTAATGATTCTTATTGGGGAAGAAAATTCAGATTTGCTAAAAGAATTATAAAACAACCACAACAGTAATAAATAATTGATTTAATAGAAATCCTCCAAATAATTTTTTGGAGGATTTTTTATTTATACCAGTGAATTCTTGTCTGTATAATTGAGTTTAAAGAATATAGCCGTCATTATAGAAAAAGCTAAAAAAGAACTGCCTCCATAGCTGAAATAAGGCAAAGGAATACCTACTGTCGGGAAGAGCCCCATTACCATTCCTAGGTTGATGGCAAAGTGCATGAGTAAAACGCCTGCAAAACAATAACCGAAAACCCTATTAAATCTAGTTTTTTGATTTTCTGCCAAGTAATAAATTCTACCAATGTAAATTGCATAGAATATAACCAAGAGCGTACTTCCTAGAAAACCCCATTCTTCACCAACCGTACAAAAAATATAATCTGTTTCTTGCTCAGGAACAAATTTTCCTTGAGTTACAGAACCTTGTTTATAGCCTTTTCCCCAGAATCCTCCAGAACCAATAGCTGTTTTAGAATATAGCAGGTTATAACCAGAAGTATCTCTAAAGGCTTTTTCTCCTTTATAAAGAACTTCTATTCTTTCTCTTTGGTGTTTTGGAAGTTTTTCTAGAATTTTTGGTGTACCATAGCTTATGCCAGATAAAAGAAGAAAACCTCCTACAAATGAGGCGATAGTAGGTATAGTCCAGATTATTCTATTAAAATTAAATAATAAAAATAAAACCAGAATAAATAATAATCCTAAAATTATATATAATGGATTAAAAGCTATAGAAAGAAGAAAAACAGCAGCCAGAGTAAATCCAATTCCAAATAACCAACCGCTTAATCCTTCACGGTATAACGCGATTATAAATGTAGTAAACACGAGCAAAGAACCTACATCCGGAATACTAAGAACAGCAATCGCAGGAACGCCAATAATAGCTAATGTGGTTAAAAAAGATTTTCTATTGTTTAAGTTAAAATCTGGACCAGAAACATAACTGGCTAACATTAGAGAAATGCCTATTTTTGCAAATTCTACAGGTTGTATGGTAAAACCGCCTATTTTGTACCAATTTTTTTGACCTTTTATTTCGGAGCCTAATACGTGCAAACCAAGTAATGAAACAACACCGAGGATAAAGAAAACAACCGCAAAGTTTTCGAAAAACTTACTTCTCATCATAAATATAATAATACCTACAAATAAAGATATAATGAAGAAAATCAATTGCTTTTCTCCTAACCCACTATCAACACTATAAATGTTGACAACAGCAAAAACAGAAATGGCGAGATATAAAAAAATGCCAAGTTTATCTAATCCTTCTGCCCATTTCATTTTACGTTAATTTTTTTGGTTGTTTATTTTTAGCACTATTTTTTTCATTAATCAGTTTCAGACTGTCTTGCAATTTTTTGAGTTTTATCGAATCTAAGTCTTCTTTTGGTTTTCCGTGTTCTTTGTACCACTGTCTCTTATATTCACCCATAAAACTTGCATTAATCATTTTTTTATAAAGGTGTTCTCTTTTCAGAGTTCCAGTAATGTATTTTTCTGCAATTACAGTACAGGCAGGTCCAGCCCAAGTAGCGCCAAAACCAGCGTGTTCCATCACTGCGGCTACTACAATTTTTGGTTTATCTGCTGGAGCAATCAAAGTGAAAATAGAATTATCTTTTCCTTGCGGAACTTGTGCTGTACCTGTTTTGGCTAATTGCGTGAAATCACTAGATCTCAAACTTGCACCTGTTCCTCTTAGCATCACCGCTTCCATACCTTGCATTACCAAATTATAATATTTTTGATTTTGAACTTTGGTAAGATGTTTGTTTTTGAATCTCGGGTCAGGATTAGGTTTTCCGTCTATAGATTTTACGATATGTGGGGTGTAGTACCAACCTTTATTAGCAATCGCTGCGGTGTAATTGGCTAATTGAAGAGGTGTAACCAGTACATCGCCTTGTCCCATCCCGTTATAGATAGCACCAGTTGACATCTCGTCCCAATCTGTAAAATTAGTCTTTTTAGAACCACTAGCTTTCATAATTGCTTTAAATCTTCTCTCATAAAAATCACCAGAAGGTACTCTTCCCTTTGCACCAACCGCTAAATCATTATTTAAAAATTCTCCCACTCCGAAACTGTTCATGATTTCTTTCCATTCATCAACACCCTTAGAAGGATTACCAGGATATTTTTTAATAATTTTAATAAATGCATAGGTAAAAAAGCAATTACTAGAAACCTGAATCGAAGGAATTAGAGGATCTGCTCCTCCGTGCCCTTTAATTCTTTTTCCCTTATAGAAAAAACCACCACCACAAGGGAAAACGGTTTTTTCGTCCATTACCCCCATTTGCATTGCTGCAAGAGCAGTTAATAATTTAAAAGTAGAACCGGGAGGATATGCTGCCTGTAATGCCCTATCAAAAGTTGGTTTGTTGTCATAAAGAGTATCTTTTGATAATCGATAAATATTTTTCTTTTTATCAACTCCTGTAAATAAATTGGGGTCAATATCTGGCCCAGTTGCTAGCGCTAAAATTTCACCATTATTGGGATCGATTGCTACAATAGCACCGTGTTTATTGACTAGCATTTCTTCAGCAATTCTTTGCAAATCATAATCTATGGTCAGGGTAAGATCTTTTCCAGAAACCACTTCTCTGTCTAGTGTTCCATTTTTATAAGGGCCTACATTTCTGAGTCTAATATCTTTTTGAATGTATTTCATTCCTTTTTCTCCTCTTAGCTCTTTTTCGTATGACCTTTCAATTCCTGTAATTCCTGCGATATCGCCAGGTAGATAGTATGTAGAATCTTTTTTGATGTAGCTTTCGTTTACTTGATTGGTATAGCCAAGTAAATTACCAGAAGTAGAAACTTCGTATTTTCTTTGCGGACGTTCTACTATACTGAATGCTGGATATTTAAAAATAATCTCCTGAATTCTTGCAATTTCTTCTCTGCTCATATCACTCATAAAAGTCATAGGAGTGAGTCTAGAATAGTATTTATCTTTTTTAAGTGATGCTACTTTATTAATGAAATCTTTTTTAGTAATCCTAAGAAGGTTGCAAAACCCAATGGTGTCAAAATCGGGTTTCATTAGGTTTTGAGTAAAAGAAATTTCGTAAGAAGGTTGGTTGCCTACCAAAATTTTACCATTTCTATCAAAGATAATTCCTCTCTGCGGAATTACATATTCTGTTTTGATAGAAGTATTGGCAGCATTAAGTGCATATCTATCTGTAATTAATTGTAAATAAGCCAATCTTGCTACAAATGCTGTAGCAATAATAAATAAGGCGATGGTGATTTTATAATAGGCTGGTTTCAAACTTTTTCTTTGATTTTAAATGCTAAAGTGTAGATTAGTACAAATATAATTGAAATAATGCTTGTGATTAAAATATTCAACATTACTTCAAAAAATCTATCGAACTTAAAAAATTCTATGCTTTGAACTAAAAACTGATGCACAAAAATACTTGAAAAAATATAGAATAAAAACTGTGACCACTGAAGATTATGGAATGAAAAGATATCCGAAGAAACTTCTGTAGAGGTCTTAAATATGATGGTTCTGAAATAAGCAATTAAAGTAGTAGAGAATGCATTAATACCCCAAGTTCCTAAGAATGCATCTATTGATAAACCTAAAAGAAAACTTGCGCTTAGGAATACATATAGATTTCTGTAAAACGGATAAAAAAGCACAAAAATGGTATATATAACAGGGGTGTATTTCCCTGCAATATCAATTCTATTGAACAAGAAAATCTGTAGCGCAACTAGCACCATCATCATCACAAGGTCGGTAAAAATGTTTCTACTAATCATTTTTTATCGTTGTGTCTAGCGTATCTTGAATTTGTTTAAGTTCTAGTTTTTTTAAATTTCTAACCACGAAAACTTTCTGTAAATTTCCCATCTTCTGGTTCAGTTCTACAGAAATATCCCAATATCCAGTTTTAGAATCTACTTCATAACCAGCTATTCTTCCAATCATAATTCCTTGAGGGAAAATTGAAGATTTGCCATCGGTTAAAACAGTATCTCCCACTTTTAGAGGAACATATTTTGGGATGTCAGCAAGATGCATTGTTCTAGAATTATCTCCTTTCCAAGTGAGAGTTCCAAAGAAACCTGTATTCTTAAGAGCGGCATTTATTCTTATTTTGTTTACACTTAATACAGATTGTACCAATGCATAATTGTTGGTGGTATTTACCACAATTCCTGCAATTCCGTTTGGTGCAATAACTCCCATTTTAGGAAAAACACCATGTCTTTTTCCTCTGTCTATGGTAAAATAATTGTCGTTTCTTGTGATGCTATTGTTCACGATGTCAGCATCTACAAACGTGTATATTTGTCCGCCACCTATAGTATCTGTTACTCTTCTAAATTGTGGATTGCCAGATTGCCCTTTTCCATAGACTTGCATCATGAGAGCTTTGTTCTGTGCAACCAAGTCTTCGTTTATTTGTTTTAATTTAAGATAACTAGTGCCTTGGTCTATGTATCCAGAAACCCAAGCATTAAAAGCGGTAGCTTGTCCTGCTGCAAAAGATTGTTGCATCGAATTTCTACTGAAAATCAATGTTACGGCAATTAACTGTAAGAAAAGAAAGAACAGAAATAATCCGTTCTTGCTAAACAATCTAATCAAAAAACCCATTCTTACAGTGGTTTCTAATAATTATTTAATTAGGAAATTGAATTTATCCATATTCTTAAGTGCGATACCTGTTCCACGAACTACCGCTCTTAATGGATCTTCTGCTACGAAAACAGGCAAGCCTGTTTTTTTGTGAAGTCTGTCTGCTAATCCTCTTAATAACGCACCACCACCAGCTAAATAAATACCTGTTTTATAAATATCAGCAGCCAATTCTGGAGGAGTAAGAGAAAGAGTTTCCATTACAGCATCTTCTATTCTGATGATAGATTTATCTAGAGCTCTTGCAATCTCTTTATAACCTACCATTATTTCTTTTGGTTTTCCTGTGATAAGGTCTCTACCTTGTACCGGAATATCTTCTACATCTACATCTAGCTCTTCTACCGCAGATCCTACTTCTATTTTTACTCTTTCGGCAGTTCTTTCACCGATATATAAATTATGATGAGTTCTTAAGTAATAAGCAATATCATTGGTGAAAACATCTCCAGCAATTTTCACAGATTTATCACAAACAATTCCGCCAAGAGCTACCACTGCAATTTCTGTAGTACCACCACCTATATCAATAATCATATTACCTTCAGGTTTTTGCACATCTATACCTACCCCAATTGCAGCAGCCATTGGTTCGTAGATTAATCTTACTTCTTTAGCGTTTACTTTTTGTGCAGAATCTCTTACTGCACGTTTTTCTACTTCTGTAATACCAGAAGGAATACAAATCACAATTCTAAGAGCTGGCTGAAAAAGTTTTCCTTTAATACCAGGAATTTGCTTAATAAATTCCTTAATCATATGCTCAGAAGCAGCAAAATCTGCGATTACTCCATCTTTCAAAGGACGCACCGTTTTAATGTCTTCGTGTGTTTTACCTTGCATATGTTTTGCTTGTTCTCCTACGGCAATTGGCTTTCCAGAAGAACGCTCTATAGCTACGATTGACGGCTGGTCAATCACGATTTTATTATTGTGAATGATAAGTGTATTAGCTGTACCTAAGTCTATCGCAATTTCTTGCGTGAACATATCAAATAACCCCATTTTTCTACTATAAATTTTAGTTTACAAAGATATAAATTTAAACGCATTCTAAATAGAGGAAAATAAAAAATTTAGTTAAAATTTTATTAAATTCTAAATGCTTATTGTATTTTTAAACTTTAAACTTTCAGTTTTATTTTTACTTCTTTGTAAATTTGATAAAATTCTTAATGATTTTCAATTAAATTACAGTAAATCAAATGATTAAATTAATATTGGCAGAGCATACCTATCCTGTAAGAAGAGCAGTTCTTAGAAAAGAATTTCCAGATGAGCCACATCAATTTAATGGGGATTTAGATCCTCATACTTTTCATTTAGGATATTTGGAAAAGAATGAAATAAAAGGCGTGGTTTCTATCATGAAAAACGGAAGCGTGGCTCAGCTAAGAGGAATGGCAGTTTCTGAAGATTGTCAAGGAAAAGGTATCGGTAAAATGCTTATAGAAAAAGCAGAAGAGATTTTACAAAAGGATAAAATTTCTAAAATTTGGATGAATGCAAGAGAAAAAGTAGTTCCGTTTTACGAAAAATGTGGTTACAAAATTGAAGGAGAAATTTTCATCATAAAACCAATTGGTTTTCATTATTTGATGGCAAAATATTTTGATTGATATTATAAAACAAAAGCATATTTAAAATTAGAAGATTTTTATCAGAATATTGATTAAATTTGCAGATTGATAATGAACACTCACGTAAAGACATATAACACGCAGAATTTCACGGTTTTAAGCATTAGCTATGAGAAAGCCAATGCAGAAATCAGAGGTAAATTTGCTTTTTTTGATGAAAACATCAAGAGTTTTGTGAATGAAATTCACGACAAAAAGCTGGGCGACGCCTTTATTGTTTCTACCTGTAACCGAACCGAAATTTATACTACTACCAGCAATTATATGTCTATAGCAGAGATGTATTGTAAATCGGTAGATGTAAGTTTGATGGATTTTATGCAGTTTGTAAACGTTATCAAAAACGAAGAAGCACTTAACCATCTTTTCCGGGTTTCTGCTGGTCTGGAAAGTCAGATTTTAGGAGATTTTGAAATAATTGGTCAGATTAAAAACGCTTATCATCGTTTCAAAAAATACAGAAAATTTAGCAATCCTTATTTAGAAAGAGCCATTAATCTGGCAATTCAAATTTCTAAAAGAATTAAAAACGAAACAGGAATTTCAAACGGTGCAGCATCGGTTTCTTATGCGGCAGTTCATTATATTTTAAAAACTCAAACTCAAATTTCTGATAAAAATATTCTTTTGTTGGGTGTAGGAGAAATCGGACAAAATACTGTTGAAAATTTAGTAAAACACGTTTACAAGCCAAAGGTTAAAATTGCCAACCGTTCTTTCGAAAAAGCAGAAAAAATTGCTGAAAAATACCACATTCCTCAAATTGCTTTTGACGATTTCGAAGATGAATTAAAATCTACGGATATCTTGATTGTAGCAACGGGTGCGCAAATGCCAATCATCTTGCCAAGACATTTCCCTAATGGGAAAGAAACTTTGGTGATAGATTTGTCTATTCCTAATAATGTGGACAAAAACGTTGCCGAAAACAAAGCAGTAAAATTGGTGGATATTGATGAACTTTCTACGCACATAGAAGAAACAATGGAGCAACGTAAGAAAGAAATTCCAAAAGCGGAAGCCATCATTAAGGAAATGACCAAAGAATTTTTGGTTTGGGAGAAAAAGAGAAAATTTGCCCCAAATATTCATTTGTTCAAATCGGCTTTAAAGAAAATTGAAGATCACGAAATGCACAATTTTCATAAAAAACACAAATATATAGATGTGGAAGATATGAAATTGAGCGAAAAAATGATACAAAAAATCACCAATAGATTTGCAAAATATATTATTGAAAACCCTTTAAGAGCCGAAGAAATTACCAAACTAATGAACGAAATTTTGGTAGAACAACCGAAAGAAGAATTTAATAAAAAACATCAATAAAATTAACCGCAAAAGCAACAAAAGAAATCCTTGAAAATAAGTTCTACAAAAGTTTAAAAAGATATCTATTCAACTTTTTTTACTTTTGAAATTCTTTAAAAAAAACTGAAGCCTTTGTTTCTTTTGTGGTTTAAAAAAATAGAAAATGATTAGAATAGGCACCAGAAATTCGCCATTGGCAATGTGGCAAGCAAAAGAAGTAGAACAAAAATTACAAAATTTAGGTTACGAAACTTCATTGGTTCCTGTGCTTTCTTCTGGTGACAAAAACCTTAATCAACCGCTTTATTCTCTGGGGATTACAGGCGTTTTTACCAAAGATTTAGACATTGCTTTACTCAATAATGAGATTGATATTGCGGTGCATTCTCTGAAAGATGTTCCTACACTTTTACCACAAAATATCGAAATTTCGGCAGTTCTGGAAAGAGATTTTCCTCAAGATGTTTTGGTGAGAAAATCTTCTCCAAAGCATAAAAATTTAGCTGAACTAAAAATTGCGACGAGCAGTTTAAGAAGACGAGCTTTTTGGCTCGAACAATTTCCCGAAACAGAATTTTCAGACATTAGAGGAAATGTACAAACTCGATTGAAGAAATTAGAAGAAGGCGATTTTGATGCCACTCTTTTTTCTTTGGCAGGAATTAAAAGAATGGAAATGGAACTCGATTTTGAAGAGTTAGATTTTATGATTTCTGCGCCAAGTCAAGGTGTTGTAGCCATTGCAAGTAGAGTTGATGATATAGAAATTAAAGAGATTTTACAGCAAATTAATCATAAAGAAACTCAAATTTGTGTAGAAATAGAGCGTAATTTTCTACGAACTTTAGAAGGTGGTTGTACTGCACCAATTGGAGCTATTGCAATTTGGAATGAAGGAAAAATTCATTTTAAAGGAAAATTAAATGCTCTTGACGGGAGTAAAACTATAAGTTTAGTTGAAGAATTTGAATTTAATGATTCTGAAAATTTCGGAGAAAAATTCGCAAAAATAATTTTAGAAAATGGCGGAAAAGAAATGATGGAACAGATAAAATCTACATTGAAAAATTAATTTTTTAATTAAAAACCTTTTCTGCGTAAACTAAATTTGAAAACAACACAAAAAGGGAAGTTATCAATTCAAAAATGAAAATCCTTTTTACCAAAACAGGCATTGAAAATGAAGTTTCCAAAAAAATGGAGACAGATTTTATCTGTGATTTTCAGGATTTTATCGCCATCGAAAAAATTAAAACCAAACCTTTTGATTTAAAGAATTATTCTTTGATTTTCAGCAGCGTAAATGCGGTGAAATCTTTCTTTAAAAATAAATTTGAACCTCACGAAAGTTTCTTGAATCCTAAAAAATTTAATAAAATTTATGCCGTAGGTTTTAAAACTAAATTAGAACTCAGGAAACAAGGTTTTGGAACGTTTAAAGTGACCAAACATGCAAGTGATTTGGCAGATTTCATTATTGATTACTGTCAAAAGGAAAAATTTTTTCATTTTTGTGGAAACTTAGCATTAGATATTTTAGATGAAAAGCTTCCTTTGCAAAATATTTCTTACAAAAAAATAATCATCTACAAAACGAATTTGCTCTACCCGAAAATTTCTGAAAATTATGATGCTATAGTTTTTTTTAGTCCAAGTGGAGTTCGTAGTTTTGCGAAGTTTAATTCTTTAGAAAATTTGAAAATTTTTTCTATCGGACAAACCACAGAAAAAGAGTTGAAAAAATTCACCCAAAATAGAATTTTCACAAGTAAAGAAAGCAATTTAGAAGATTTATTAAATATTATAAAGCAAAAAGCGGAAAGCTGAATGCAGAAAGCAAAAAAATGATTAAAAACGACTTATATTTAAGAGCATTGCGTGGCGAATCTGTAGAAAGACCACCAGTTTGGATGATGAGACAAGCAGGAAGATATTTGCCGGAATTCATCGCGCTACGTGATCAATACGATTTTTTTACCCGCTGTCAAACTCCAGAATTGGCAGCAGAAATCACTGTGCAACCAATTAGAAGATTTCCGCTAGATGCAGCGATTTTATTTTCTGATATTTTGGTAGTTCCACAAGCAATGGGAATTGATTTCAAAATGAAAGAATCAGTTGGACCTTGGTTAGACAACCCTATTAAAACTTTAGAACAAATAGAAAATCTACAAGTTTCTGCTGCGGAAGAAAACCTTCAATACGTTTATGATGCGATTGAAATCACTTTACAGAAATTAGAAAACGAAATTCCTTTAATCGGTTTTGCAGGTTCACCGTGGACTTTGCTTTGCTATTGTGTAGAAGGAAAAGGAAGTAAAGCTTTTGATGTTGCGAAATCTTTTTGTTTCCAAAAGCCAGAATTGGCGCATCTTCTTTTACAAAAAATTACAGATGTTACTATTGCCTATCTTAAGAGAAAAGTACAAAGTGGCGTTTCTGCGGTACAGATTTTTGATTCTTGGGGAGGAATGCTTTCTCCGGAAGATTATCAGGAATTTTCTTGGAAATACATCAATCAAATTGTAGAAGCTTTAGCTCCAGAAACTCACGTGGTGGTTTTTGCGAAAGGTTGTTGGTACGCTTTAGAAGAAATGACAAAATCTAGAGTTTCGGCTCTAGGTGTAGATTGGACGATTACTCCAGAATTGGCGAGAAAATTTACCGATAATTCTATAACACTTCAAGGAAATTTTGATCCTGCAAGATTACATTCTTCGCCAGAAGTGATTAGAAAAATGGTTCACGAAATGATTGATAGATTTGGAAAAGATAAATATATTGCCAATCTAGGTCATGGAATTTTGCCGAATATTCCTTTAGAAAATGCCGAAGCTTTTATAAGAGCGGTAGTAGAATGGAACGGTTAAAAACCTATTTTTATATAAAAAACAAAATCCTCAGAGTTTTCTGAGGATTTTTTTATTACTTCACTTCTGTGATAAATTTTTCTTTCGGTTTTCTTACTTTTACTAGTTTTTCTAACCAATCTTTTTCTGAATCTCTGTAACCAAGAGGTAAAAGTAAAACGCTTCTCAATCCTTTTTCTCTTAAACCAAGAATTTCATCTACTTTTTCTGGGCTGAAACCCTCCATTGGAGTAGCATCTACACCTTCGAAAGCAGCTGCAATAATCGCTGCGCCAAATGCAATATACGCTTGTTTAGCAGTGTGCACGAAATTTTCTTCGGCAGTTTTGGGTACATAAGCATTCAAAAGGAAATTTCTGTAATTTTCAAAACCTTCATTAGTTCCTCCACGTGTTTCATTGGTTAAATCAAACATATAGTTGATTCTTTCTGCGGTATAAGTATCCCAAGCTGCGAAAACCAAAACGTGAGAAGCATCTGCAACCTGTGGTTGATTGCTGGCGGCTTCTTTCAACTGGTTTTTAACATCCTGATTGCTTACTACAAATATCTCAAAAGGTTGTAAACCGCTAGATGTAGGAGCAAGGCGTGCTGCTTCTAAAATTCTTTCTACTTTTTCATCACTCACTTTTTCGCCGTTCATTGCTTTTGCAGCGTATCTCCATTGTAATTTATCTAATAATTCCATTTTATAAAAATTTTTCTGCAAAGTTAATACGTAAAATGGCGTATTGTCATTGATTTATGTTAAGAAAGAGATAGAAAAAATGAACCGTAAAAACTTGACAAAATTTTACTTATTCAATTCCAAAAGTGGCTCAATGTATTGTCTGTCATTACAAAGACGAGGCACTTTGTTTTGTCCGCCCAATTTTCCTCGAGATTCCATCCATTGATAGAAAAGTTGAGGTTTTGCAGTATGTATAATTGGCGGATTAAGCGTCATATTGAGATAACGTTTCGCTTCATAATCAGAATTGATGGACTTCAATGTTTCATCGAAAATTTTAGAAAAATGTTCTAAATTATTCGGGTGATGAGAAAACTCTAACAACCATTCGTGCGCGCCAGATTTTCCTTCGCTCATAAAAACAGGAGCACCTGTGTAATCTAAAATATGAGCTTCGGTTGCATCACAAGCTTTTTTGAGGGCGGTTTCTACATTGTCTATCATGAGTTCTTCACCAAAGGCATTAATGTAATGTTTGGTTCTGCCAGAAATCTGAATTCTATGTGGTGATAGAGACGTAAATTTCACGGTGTCACCTATAAGATAGCGCCAAAGTCCGCCGTTGGTAGAAATAACAACAGCATAATTTTTCCCAAGTTCTACTTCTCCTAGCGGAATAGCCTGAAGATTGTTTCTATCAAATTTATCCATTGGAATAAATTCATAGAAAATGCCATAATCTAGCATTAGAAGCATCTCATCACTTCCGCTTCTGTCTTGGATTCCGAAGAAACCTTCTGAAGCGTTGTAAATTTCATAATAATTAATGTCTTTGCCAATGATTTTTCGGTATTGTTCTTTATAGGGTTTAAAACTAATTCCACCGTGGAAAAAAACCTCTAAATTCGGGAAAACGTCTGAAATATTACCTTTTCCTGTTTCTGCTAAAATTCTTTGTAGCAAAACCATCATCCAACTTGGTACACCAGTTAAGCTGCCTACGTCTTGGTTTTTTACTTCGGAGACGATGGCTTTTAGTTTGGTTTCCCATTCTGACATTAGTGAGGTTTTTTTGCTAGGAACGGTAGTGATTTCTATCCAAAAAGGTAAATTTTCTATCAAAATAGCAGATAAATCTCCAAATTTGGTATTGAAGCTTTCGTAGAGTTCTGAGCTGCCTCCTAATCTTAAATTTTTATTGAGAAATAGTTGATTATCAGGATGATTATTGGCATAAATGGAGATTAAATCTTTACCTGCTTTATAATGACATTCTTCTAAACTTTCGTCTGTAATTGGGATGTATTTGCTCTTGGCATTGGTGGTGCCAGATGATTTGGCAAATTGGCGGATGATGCCTGGCCAGATAATATCTTTTTGACCTTGCCTTGCTTTTTCTATGTAAGGTTCAAATTCTTCGTAATTTACGATGGGAACTTGTTGCTGAAAATCTCTGTAAGAAGAGATGTCTTTGAAGCCATATTTTTTTCCGTATTCTGTTTCGTCTGCGTGAAAAAGTTGTGAGAAAAGTACGCCTTGTTGTGTTTCAATAGGATGATTCATAAAATTCTGAATCTGGTCTATTCTTTGCCTGATAAACCAATTAACTGCCATATTGAAAAGTGCCATTGTTGCCATTGCTCAAATTTAATAAAAAAACTGAACGAGAGAAATGAAAATTGGCTTAAATTTTCTGAGATGCATAATTAAAAAAAACGAGTTGAATATGCGCGAAGGATGGTAGTGAAAATCCTTTTTAAATTTTAGAAGTAAGGAATGGTGATGGGAAAATTTAAAAAGATTGTAACGAACAGCCTGACCTGAGGTGTTGGGAATGTGGCTGTGGAAGGGCGCGCCAAAATTTTAGATTTTTTAAAAATAAAAAATCCGCTCTAAAAAATTAGAACGGATTGGGGGAATATTTTCTCAAAAAAAAATTAACAAAATTCCTCGTAAGCTGCTTGTAAATTGGCAGCTATGGCACCGGCAGGATTTCCTTCGATGTGGTGTCTCTCTAGCATGTGCACTAATTCTCCGTCTTTGAAAAGTGCTACACAAGGTGAGCTTGGAGGAAATGGAGCGAAGTGTTTTCTGGCTTCTGCTACAGCATCGGTATCGAAACCTGCAAAAACGGTGGTTAAATGGTCTGGTTTTTTGTCACCAGTTAATGAATAAATAACGCCTGGTCTGGCTGCGCCTGCTGCACAACCACACACAGAATTTACCATAACTAGGGTAGTTCCTGATTGTTTAAGCGCTTCGTTTACTTGTTCAGGTGTGGTAAGGTCTTGGAAACCTTTATCTGTAAGTTCTGCCTTCATGGGCATTACTAATTCTGCTGGATACATATTATATTAAGTTTATAAGTTAAAAAATGAATATTTCGTTTGCAAATTTACTATTAAAATTTTAAAATTTCTATCTATATATTTTATCAAAAGTATGCCAAAAATCTATTAAGACATTTTGACTCTTTTTAAAAAAAATTGCCAAAGATATCTTTGGCAATTTTTGGGTAATTGTACTGAAAATTTAATTAAGATAATAACTTCTTTACCATTTCGGAGATTGATTTTCCGTCTGATTTTCCGGCTAAAGCTTTGGAAGCGGTTCCCATTACTTTTCCTAAATCTTTGATGGATTCTGCCCCTGTTTCGGTAATTATTTTTTTGATTTCTGCTTCTAGTTCTTCTGCGGTAAGCTGGGCAGGTAAAAACTGCTCTATAACTTTCATCTGTGCTGCTTCTACTTCTGCCAAATCTGTTCTGTTTTGCGCTACAAATTGTTCATAAGAATCTTTGCGCTGTTTAATCATTCTTTGTAAAATAGCAATTTCTTGTTCTGCGGAAACATCTGCGCCTTTGGCTTCTGTTTTTAGCAAAAGGATTTGAGATTTTACGGCTCTCAGAGAGTCTAGAGCTACTTTGTCTTTCTCTCTCATTGCGGTTTTAATCGCTTCGTTTATGGTAAGTTCTAATGACATTTTATTATGTTTTGGTTTTTGGCAATTAGCTTTTAAAGTTTAGCTAATTGCGAAAAATAATTATTAATCTACATCTTTGTTCAAAAATTTATTTTCTCTAAGACTCACTCTTCCGTTGTTTTCTGAAAGGAAGCTAGAAATCTGCTGTTGAGAAGGGTTTTCTTGTCCAATATTGATGTTTTTTCTCTTAAATGCAGGAATTGTTTCAAATTCGTTTTCGTTTTCTAAAGTTTGGTAACGAGAATTGAATTCTTTTAGTTTATTTCTTCTTTCCTGAACTTTGTCTGAGGCTACATTTTTTTCAATGAATTTGAATTCTTCTTTCGCTTCAGCCTGAGGAATTTCTGTTGGTTTTTCTTCTTCGGTTACAGATTTAAAACTTGGTTTAATCTCATCTGCATCTTTGGTGAAAGAAAAAGTGAATTCTACTGGTCTGTCTTGAACGAAAGTTTTAGTTTCTGCTACAGGTTCTGTAATTTCTGATGTTTTTTCCTCTACCTGAAACTTAATTTCTTCTTTTTTTTCTTCTACAAAAAAGTTAACTTCTTCTGATTTTGGAGTGATTTTCTTTTCTTCAGTTTCGAAAGAGAAAGATTGAGTTTCTATAATTTCTTCGTCATCAAAGTTGAAAAGCTCTAGAACGCCAGATTCTTTTTCTTCTACTTCAAAGGATTCTGTATAGCTTTCGATAATAGGATTTTCGTCTTCAAAGAATTTTATTTCTTCTACTTTTTCTTGCACTGCAATTTCTTCTGACTCAAAATTTTGAGAAAAATGATTGGTGGGGAAATCTGGTTTTACATTATCATTATTATCATCTAATAGAAAAACATTTTTGTTTTCTCTTGTAGAAGGAGTTTCTGTTCTTTCTTTAGAAGAACTTCTGTCAAAAGGTGATTCTCTTCTTGGTCTGTCTGATGGAGAATCATCTAGAGTGTATTTTATTTTTTCTGTAGGACCAGAGTATTTTTGATCATCAGCAGAAAAACCTGTTGCAATAACCAAAACACTGATTGCATCTCCCAATTCTGGGTCTGTTCCTACCCCGAAAATAATATCTGCGGTATTGCCTGCTTCGCGCTGAATATGGTCATTAATTGTACCAATTTCGTCCATTGTGGCCTCTTCGTTTCCACTTCTGATAAGGAGTAGAACGTTTTTAGCACCTGTGATTTTGTTATCATTTAATAATGGAGAATCTAGAGCTTTTTTCACGGCTTCTTCTGCTTTGTTTTCGCCAGAAGCAGTACCAGTTGACATTAAAGCGGTGCCAGAATTTTGTAAAACTGAACGCGCATCACGGAAGTCAATATTTACATCAAAATAACCTGTGATTACTTCTGCCATTCCTTTAGCGGCGTTAGCAAGAACTTCATCTGCTTTTGCAAATCCAGACTTGAAGCCCAAATTACCAAATTGCTGACGAAGTTTATCATTATTAATAACGATAAGAGAATCTACACTATTTCTAAGTTTTTCTAAACCTAATTCTGCTTGATCTAGTCTTCTTTTCCCTTCAAAACTAAAAGGTACGGTTACAATACCGATGGTTAAAATGCCCATTTCTTTGGCAATTTTTGCAATCACTGGTGCAGCACCAGTACCAGTACCACCACCCATTCCTGCGGTTATGAAAACCATTTTGGTTCCTTGACCGAGAACAGATTTTATTTCGTCTATGCTTTCTATAGCAGATTTTTCTCCAACTTCTGGGTCTGCACCAGCACCTAAACCTTCGGTAATGGCAACGCCTAATTGTACTTTGGTAGAAATAGGATTATTATCTAGAGTCTGGGCATCTGTATTACAAATGATAAAATCTACGCCATTTATTCCTTTTTCGTACATATGTTTCAGTGCATTGTTACCACCACCACCTACGCCAATTACTTTGATGATAGATGAAGTACCTTTTGGTAAATCAAATGAAAATCCTGTATTAAATGTATTTTCCATATTTCTTGATGTAAATATTATTAAACTATTATGGTTATGTTTTTATTCTACTTCTTCGAAGAATTTTTTTACTTTTTCTAAAATGGTTTGTCCGAAAGTCAGTTTGCTTCCTTTCTTTTTTTCTGGCTGAGGTTTTGGCTCTTCTGCTGGTTGAGGTATTATTGTTTGTTCTGACATTGCTTCAACCGTTTTTAGAGCTTCTTGTACTGGCTCTGGTGCAGGTGTTTCTTCTGCATAATATTCCTCAGATTGTTTTTTATCTCTTATTTTTAAACTTTCCATTAATAAACCAATGGAAGTAGCAAATTCTGGAGATTTCAGATATTGGTTTTTATCATTGGCAATGTATTCATTAGCAAAACCTATTCTAGCATCAAAACCTGTAATATAATTGGCTAGCTGACGAAGATTTTTAAGATTAGAACCACCACCAGTGAGAACAATACCAGCGATTAGTTTTCTCTTTTGTTCATAAGCTCCGTAAGCTTTTAATTCTGTATTTACCATTTCTAGAATTTCTTCTACTCTGGCATTAATGATGCTTGCCAAAGATTTCAGAGAAATTTCTTTGTCTGGTCTTCCGTGTAATCCTGGGATGGTAACATACGTAGAATCTTTTTCTAAATCTGGAACCGCAGACCCGAATTTTACCTTCAGTTGTTCTGCGTGTTTTTCTATGATAGAACAACCTTCTTTGATGTCGTCTGTAATTATGCCTCCACCATAAGGAATTACACAAGTATGACGAATAATATTATCCTTGAAAATTGCAATATCTGTAGTACCACCACCAATATCTACAATGGCGACACCCGCTTCTTTTTCTTCTTTGGTAAGAACAGCTTCAGAAGAAGCAAGAGGTTCTAGCGTAAGTGCTTCCATTTCTAGACCCGCTTCTTTTACACATCTTGCAATATTTCTAATGCTTCCCATTTGCCCAACTACAACGTGGAAATTAGCTTCTAAACGTTTGCCATGCATCCCGATTGGTTCTTGTATTTCGCCTTCAGAATCTACTTTGTATTCTTGCGGAAGAACGTGGATTATTTCTTCACCAGGAAGCATGACTAATTTTTTTACCTGATCTTTTAGTGCTTCTATATCATCTTCGGTGATGTAGGCTTCAGGATTTTCTCTCATTATATAATCAGAATGCTGTAAACTACGGATGTGTTTACCTGCAATCCCGACGGTTACTTTTTTAATGGGTACGCCAGCAGATTTTTCCGCCTCTGAAATGGCAGCTGTAATAGAACTTATGGTCTGAGAAATATTATTGACAATGCCTTTATGCACTCCCAAACTTTTACTTTTCCCAACGCCCAAAACTTCTATTTTGCCGTGCGAATTTTTTCTACCAACAATGGCTACTATTTTGGTAGTACCGATGTCTAGTCCTACTGAATAATCTTGTGTTTCCATATATTGCTGTTCTCTTTTTTACTGTTTCTTCTCTTCTTTTTGACTTGATTTTTTTTCTTTCTCTTTTTCCAATGGTTTTTCTACAATTTCTTTAGTTTCTTCTGTGGATAGAGAATCTTCTTCAGGTTTGTAACCGCTATTAAGTGTAGTTACAATTTGGTTGTCATATTTTACAGAGATTTTTGAATATTTCTCTGGATTTTGATTCACCAAAAATTTTTCTACAAAAGTCTTAAACCCTTTAATCTTAAATTCAATATGATCTAAATCTCCCAATTCTACTTTGTAAAGTCCTTCATTGGTAATGAGATTGAAATTGCCATTTTCTTTCGTAATTCCTGCAAAATAATTTTTGCAGAAGCTGTCTTTATCTATTTTTTCTATTAATTCTACCAATTTTAGGTACTCTTTTTTCTTCACATCACCCGAAACCAGCATACATGGATGCGAATAATTTTTAGAAATGGGAAATTCTGTACCATCTTTATCTACATAAAAACCTTTTCCACCATTATTTAATCTAAAAACAGGAACTCTTTGTAAAATATCTAGATGCAATTTTCCGTCTAAGCTTAGATAAACATTGGCGCTATCTACGGCTGGTAATTCATTTAGTTTTTTCTCTAAACTTGGGATGTCTATGTCGCCTACTTTTTTGGTGGTATTGTATCTTTCTACAATGGTTTTGATGTCTTTTTCATCTACAAAATAAACGGGAGATTTATCAGACATTTTCACAGAAATATCATCCAAAGGTTTTTCATTGAACCTCTTCAAAGAGAAGCTCAATAGAAATCCGAAGATCACTACTGTTACTAATATTTTAAGAATTCTCCACTTGTTTTTCATTCTTGAATTCCGCTTTTTAATTAATTTTCAATTCTCAATTCTCAACTTTCAACTTTTAATTTTCAGAAAGCCAATTCATAATTGGGTCATACAAAGTATCTATGTTTCCTGCACCTACTGTAAGCAAAATATCAAAATCTTTTTCTTTAATTTTATTAAAAGCTTGGCTTAAACTGCAAACCTCTTTTTTCTCTAATTTTATTTTTTCTAATAACCAATCAGAAGTTATTCCTTCAAAATCTTTTTGCAATTCTCTAGCAGGATAGATATCTAAAAGCAATAATTCATCTGCTGCTTCTAGACTTTCTGCAAAACCTTCTGCAAAATCTCTGGTTCTACTGAACAAATGTGGCTGAAACACCACCAATAATTGTTTACCCGGATTAAAAGTTCTGATAGAACCAATCACCGCATTTAATTCTGTTGGATGGTGTGCATAATCATCTACATAAATTTTCTCATTGGTAAAAGAATGTTTGGTGTATCTTCTTTTAATTCCTTTGAAGGTAGAAATTCCCTTTCTAATGGTTTCAAAATCAGTGCCTAAGCTGTATAAAACAGCAATGGCAGCTGTAGCGTTTTCTACATTATGAATTCCTGGGATTTCCCAAGAAAATTCTTCTGTTTTTCCGTCATAATTAAAATCAAAGAACATTTTTTCTCCCTCTATTCTTAGATTGTCAGAATAAAAATCTGCCTCCTCATTTACTGCATACGTTTTGCTTGGTCTTCCTATTTTAACTCCTTTTCTTATAAAAAGTTGGTCATTTTCTGGTACTAAATCTGCAAAGTCTCTGAAACTTTGTTCTATGGTTTCAGTATCGCCATAAATGTCGAGATGATCTGCATCTATAGAAGTTACAATCGCCCAATCTGGTGAAAGATTGAGGAAACTTCTGTCATATTCATCTGCTTCTAGCACAGAAATTTCAGTGCCATTGTAGATGAAATTTGATTTATAATTTTCTGCAATACCGCCCAAAAATCCTGAAAAAGGAAGATTGGCAACTTTACAAAGATGAGCTACCAAACTTGATGTGGTGGTTTTACCATGAGTGCCTGCTACTGCAATACATTCTGTATTTTCAGTAATTAATCCTAAAACTTTTGCACGTTTTAATACTTCAAAACCGTTTTCGTTGAAGTAATCTAAAATTTCTAAAATTTTAATCGCCGGCGTATAGATTACGAGTGTTTCCTCGGGTTTTAGAGAAGAAATTTTTTCATTAATCTTATCTTCAAAAACAACATCAATACCTTCCGAAATAAGCGCAGTAGTTAATTTTGTCTCGGTTTTATCATATCCCAAAACATTTTTTCCTGAAGCATGGAAATATCTTGCCAAAGCAGACATCCCAATGCCGCCAATTCCTACAAAGTAGAAGTTTTGATATGCTTTTAAATTATTCATTTTTTTATTTTTTCTATGATTTTTTCGTCGGTAAAAAAATAGGTGTTATCTGGTTTTCCAAATAATTCAATAGATCTGAATTCAACTTTATTATCATTTACAAACTCATATTTATAAACATCTGTAATTCCATCATAATCATGAAGCTCAAAATATTTACCGTCTTTTGTCCACCATTTTCCATTTTCAGTAGATTGCTCTACAACTTCTCCGTCTTTAATTGCAATAAATAATAATATACTCTTGCCATCTTCTTGCCTACAAGAAATCCAATATTTTGATAGCCCTACAATTTGTTGATCAGTCTCAGTTCCTTTCCAACATCCAATCATTTTTTTATCTAAATTTTGAGAATAAAAACTTGAAAAGATTCCAAAAAAGAAAATTACTAGTATTGCTTTTTTCATTTGAATTTAGTTATTAATTTATTCTTAATATTTTTTCTATTTCCTCTACAATATCTTCTGAAGCTTTTGGTTTGGCAAAAAACTCCAAGTTTTGTGACATTTCTTTTCTTACTGTTTCATTTTCACAAATTTCTAAAAGCGTGTTCCAAAATTTTTCTTTCATTTCGGTGTCTTTTACCATTCTAGCTGCGTTTTTTTCAACCAAAGTCATTGCGTTTTTGGTCTGATGGTCTTCTGCTGCAAACGGAAAAGGCACTAATAAAACGGGCTTTTTTGCCACTGCCAATTCCGAGATTGCAATTGCTCCAGCTCTAGAAACAATTACATCTGCCGCAGAATAGGCTGTTGCCATATCAGAAATGAATTCCTTGATTTGGATGGATGCTGGATGTTGGATGCTGGATGAAATTTCAGCAAAATCTAATTTTCCTGTTTGCCAAATCAATTGATAGCCTTTTTCTTTTAGTTTTTCTAAATTTTCTTTCCAACCGTTGTTCAGTGTTCTAGAACCTAATGAACCACCTACGGAAAGTATCGTTAATTTTTCTTTTTCTAAACCTAATTTTTCTTTTGCTAAATCACTGTCTATTAAATCAGTAATTAAGTTTTCGCGAATAGGATTTCCTAAAAAATGAACTTTTGAATTCGGAAAAAACTGTTCCATTTCTGGATATGCAGTGAAAATAGCTTTTGCCTTCTTTCCATTGAAAATGTTGGTTTTCCCAGGTAAAGAATTCTGCTCTTGTATAAATGTAGGAATTCCCATTCTTGCAGCAATAAATAAAGCAGGGCCGCTTGCAAAACCACCAGTTCCTACAGCGAAATTTGGTTTAAATTCTTTAATTACTTTTTTAGCTTTAATTAAACTCGAAATCAATTTGAACGGTAAACCTAAGTTTTTCAATAAATTTCCTCTGTCAAATCCTGCAATGTTCAATCCTACGATTTTGAATCCTGCTTGCGGAACTTTTTCCATCTCCATTTTACCATTAGCACCAATGAACAAAAATTCTGCATCGGGGAAACGTTTTTTAATTTCCTGCGCAATAGCAACTGCTGGAAAGATGTGACCACCAGTTCCGCCGCCACTCATTAAAATACGAGGCGCGAGTTTTGTGTTGCGAGTTTGATTTTGTTCTATACTGTTTGACATTTTTAAAAGTTATCTTTAAATCGTTGCTGGTTCTCCATTGTAAATTTTACCTTGAAGAGTTCTGCCATTAGTTTTTTTATTTCTCTTTATTCCGTCTTCTCCCCAAGTTCCCCATTGTTTAAAGAAGAATTCTTTTCCTTGCTTTTCACATTGTTTTTTAATGTTAATAGCCCATTCTGGTTTCATTGGTCTTGCCTTGTGTCCGCTTTCTCCTCCTACAATTATCCAATGAATTCCTTCTAAATCTAATTCTCCCACATCATTTAATAAAGGTTCCATAGATAAAAATCTAATTTTAGCATTTATTTTTCTTAAAGAATCTATTCTATGTTTTGTTTCTGATGATTCAACAGTTACACCTAACCAAACATTTTCAGGAACATCTCGTGTTTCAAAATATTCTTCTAATTTTTTTTCTCTTTTAGTTAAAATTTGATAAGTATGATGTGGTGTTTTTCTAATGGTATCAAAAATTTTGTCTAAATCTTCAAAAGGCATTTTCTCATGAAATAAATCGCTCATTGAATTCACAAAAAACTTTGTTGGTTTTTTTATTGACAATGGGCTTTCAAACCTATTTCTCATTATTGAAAACTCGAAGCCATTTTCATAACCTGGAGCTTTCATTGCTTGTAATCTTTTCGCCATAACTTCTGCATAGCAGAACTTACAGCCTGATGTAACTTTATTACAACCGATAGTTGGATTCCAAGTCGCTTCTGTCCATTCTATTTTAGAAGTTTTCATAAAAATTCTATTTTTTTATTTTTATCAATTTGATGAATTCTATCATTAACTAATTCTAAAGGTTTTATTTTTCTATTCTTAATTAAGCCTTTTAAAAAATTATTGGCATGCTTAGGTTGGCAACCAAATTCAATTGTTTTATTATAAATTTCATATAGAGATAAGTCTCTTTTAATCCAATTTTCTATTTTTTCCTCTAAATGTGATAATTTCTTTATTTTATTTTCTTCTGGAAAAATTGATAGTTGCCCATCAATGATTTTTTCATCGTCAATATTATAATTGGCATCTCCAGTATTTTTATTTATATTCCAGCAAACCTTCAAAAATTTTTCAACTCCATAAGAGTGATTAGACCCAAATATTAGTCCATGTATGTTTTGATTCTTTTTTATAGAAAAAGGCGCAATTACATAATTGTTATTAATTAACGATTTATAATATTCAAAAACAATTCTATGTGCATGAAATGGTTTTGCGTTTTCAAAATTTTCTTTTTTTATTTTTAAATATTTCTGAAATTCTAAAGAATCCCCAAATCTTTTTATATGTGTAGATGAGATAAAAAATAAAAAATCATTTCTTTTAAAACTAATTAATTTTTTAAAAACTTCTTCTGTAATTTGTTTTACTCCAAATTGATCAAGGAACATGAAATTTGGTTTGTCATATTCAAATTTAATTTCATTAAAAAGTTTCTTAAAGTCTTCTTTGCAAAATTCTATTTCAATACTATCTTTTACAGCATGATTATTCTCTAAAAATATTCTAACATTTTCTTTTAACCTTGCAAACGTTACTTCATCAAATTCATTTATTGTAAATCTTATTTTTAATTTTGATTTTATTATTTTTTCTATATTTTCATTTATAGTTTTTAAAATGATTAGAGGGCTGCCAAATCTATCTTCTGTATCTTTTCCAGCACCTGCAAAAAAATCATAAATGAAGCATTCAGTCCAACTATAATTTATTGCATTTTTTATAAATACAGGTAGCCATTCTTTAAAATAATCTTCAAAGATTTCTAATTTTAGAAGTGTTTCTTCATCAAATTTTTTAAAGAAATTTTTTGCCATATATTTACGCTATATCATTTATTTCTTCAATATTTTGTTTTTTGCCCATTCCTTCTTCATCAAAAACTTGAATTCTAGAGCTTACATTTAAGATGATACCTAACTGCAAATAGGTGACCAACATAGATGTTCCTCCATAACTTATCAGCGGTAAAGGCTGTCCTGTTACAGGAATTAGATTGACTGCAACTGCAATATTAACTGCCAATTGTATAAAAATCATAATTCCTAAACTTAGCACCAGTAAACTCCCGAAAAAAGCGGGCATTTTGCTGGCTATCATTACAATCCTAATCATCATTATAAGATACAAGGTAATGAGGAAAAATGCCCCAATAAAACCGTATTCTTCTACAATGATGGCAAAGATAAAATCCGATGCAGACTGTGGAAGCATTTGTTTCAATGCCGATTTCCCAGGTCCTTGTCCGGTAATTCCGCCGTGTACGATGGCCGCTTTTGCTTGGTTTACCTGATAGTTTTTGGCTTTTACACTTTCGTCTTCTATTTCTGTGGTTTTCTTAGAATTGGTAAATGTTTCTATACGACTCACCCAAGTATGTACACGTGAACTTCCAATTAAGTCTGTTTTGAGGGCTAAAAACAAAAATATTCCTATGAAAACGGTAGAAATTCCTAAAAATCCTAAAATATATTTTGAAGACAATTGACCGATAACCATTACAATTAAGGAAACCATCAAAATCATCAAAGCGGTAGAACCGTTGTCTTTTGCTACCAAACCAAATACCAATAAAACTGGTCCGAAAATGTATAAAATGTTTTCTATTGGCAATCTCTCTCTGGTAATTCTTTTGGTTAAATACCTACACAAGTAAATTATCAACATTAAATAGGCAAAACTAGAAGGCTGAAATGAAATGGGCGTTCCTGGGATTTTCAACCATCGGGAAGCAGAGGCTCCGTCTATTTTTTGACCTGCAAACATAGTGATTACCAGTAGAATAACCATAATGCCAAGAAGAATGCTGCTCAGTTTACCGATGTATTCGTATTTGAAAGCTCCTGCAATAAATCTCATAATTCCTAAACCAAGAAATACAAAAATCATATGCTTCACAACGTGACCAGTAGTGGTACCATTGTGAACAATATATTCTAGATTAGAACTAGCTGAATACACGGGAAATACTGAGAATAAGGAGATTAAAATAATCACCATCCAAAGTACTTTATCGCCTTTTAGCAGTTCAAATTTGCTTTCTTGTTCTTCCATTTCTTTGCTTGCCAATTGCTATTAGCTTTTTAAAACTTCTTCTTTAAATAATTTTCCTCGATGCTCATAATTGTCAAATAAATCAAAACTTGCACAACAAGGGGATAACAGTACAGCATCACCTTTTACTGCAAAAGATTTTGCTGCTTTTACCGCATCTTCTATACTTGCGGTATCTATTATAATTTCTTTTTTGTCTTTGAAAAAATTGATGATTTTAGAATTGTCTAATCCCATACAAATGATGGCTTTTACTTTCTTTTTTACCAATTCTTCTATTTCGGTGTAGTCATTTCCTTTGTCTTTTCCGCCTACAATCCAGACTGTTGGTTGCTTCATACTTTCTAATGCGTAGTAAGTAGCGTTTACGTTGGTTGCTTTGCTGTCGTTAATGTATTTTACACCGTTTATTTCTGCAAAATTTTCTAATCTGTGCTCTACTGCTTGAAAAGTCATTAGAGAATGTCTAATACTTTCATTGCTGATATTCAGTAATTTACCAGCGATTGAAGCGGCTAAGCTATTGGCTACATTGTGAGTTCCCATAATAGAAAGTTCATCTATTCTCATAGAAAACTCATCTTGTAGTTTTACATATAACTTTTCACCTTCGGTATAACCTCCTTCATTTAGTTTTTCTTTCATTGAGAAAGGAATTTGCTTCACTTTCAAATCTAATTGCTGAAGCAATTTTTGACTCATTTCATCGTCTTTATTATAAATGAAATAATTGTCGTTTTCTTGATTTTCGGCAATTCTGAATTTTGCTAAAGCATATTCTTCATAATTGTAATTGTATTGGTCTAAATGGTCTGGGCTCAAATTCAATAATAATGAAATATATGGTCTAAAATTCTGAATATCATCTAGTTGAAAGCTACTTACTTCTAATACGTAATACTCATAATTCTCTTTAGCAACTTGCAATGCAAAACTTTTACCAATATTTCCTCCTAAACCTACATTCATATTATCATTTTTCAAAATATGATAAATAAGCGAAGTCGTGGTTGTTTTTCCGTTACTACCAGTAATAGCGATAATCTTTGCATCGGTAAACTCTGCTCCAAATTCAATCTCAGAAGAAAGTCTAATACCTTTAGCTTTAATTTTTTGAATCATTTCAGCTTTCTTAGGAATACCAGGAGATTTGATAATCCAATCTGCTGCCAAAATCCTTTCTTCATTGTGGTTTTTTTCCTCAAATTCGATGGCGTTTTCCTCTAAAATCTTTTTGTAATTCTCTTTAATTTCTCCTTTATCCGAAAGAAAAACTTCCAGACCTTTGGTTTTAGCCAAAATAGCAGCTCCTACACCGCTTTCGCCACCACCTAGAATTACAACTTTTAAATTTTCTTTGCTCATATTATTTTTGTTTGAAATGGCTTGATGCAGTTTGAAAAGTTAGATTTTCAATTCTTTGTCATCTTCCAAACATTTATTTTTTTGGTTATCTTATTTTCAGGGTAATTAGACAGATAATGGCAAGCATAACTCCTAGAATTATCATTCTGTTTACGATTTTACTCTCATGGAAACCATCTAATTGATAATGATGGTGTAGCGGAGACATCTTAAACAATCTATTATTCTGAGCGTATTCTATGCCGTATTTTCTTTTTCTATATTTAAAAACAGCTACCTGAAGCATTACGGATAAATTTTCGATAAGAAAAATACCACAAAGTACAGGGATTAATAATTCTTTTCTTAGAATAATTGCCAAAACTGCTATTACACCGCCCAACATTAAACTGCCAGTATCTCCCATAAAAACCTGTGCAGGATAAGTATTGTACCAAAAAAAACCAATAGTAGCGCCAATTAAAGCTACCGCAAAAATGGTGGTTTCGCCCATATTTGGTAAGAACATAATGTTAAGATAATCTGCGAAAATAATATTACCAGATAAGTAGGCAAAAAGAGCTAGTGTTCCTAAAATGACGACACTGGTTCCTGAAGCTAGACCGTCTATTCCGTCTGTGATGTTGGCACCATTAGAAACCGCAGTTACGATAAAAATAACCAAAGGAATAAATACCACCCATGCCCATTCATTTTGTTGCTCTTCGTTCATCCAAAATAGAATCTTGCTGTAATCAAATTCATTGTTTTTCATAAACGGAACGGTAGAGATGGTTTCTTTTTGAGCAGGAGCAAAGTTTTGAGCAGCATTATTTCTGTTAACAAATTGTGCATCTGCATATTTTCTCTTGATGGTAATATCTGGGTGAAAATACATGGTTACCCCTACGATTAAACCTAAACCAACCTGACCAATAATTTTAAAAATTCCACTTAGTCCGTCTTTATTTTTCTTTATTTTTTTGAGATAATCATCTATAAAACCTATGGCGCCCATCCAAACCATTGAAACCAATAACAAAACAATATATACATTGGTAATTCTGGTAAATAATAATACAGGAATAATGGTTGCAAAAATAATAATGAAACCTCCCATGGTAGGTGTTCCCTCTTTTTGTTTTTGCCCTTGTAAGCCTAGGTCTCTTACCAATTCTCCCATTTGTTTATTTCTAAGAAAATTGATGATTCTTTTACCATAAACTAAGGCAATGACTAAAGATAACAAAACGGCCATTGCAGCTCTGAAAGAAATATATTTCAGTAAATGCAATCCTGGAATGTCTATTCCGTGGTTCGTGAGGTATTCGTATAGGTAGTATAGCATAATTTCAAAAATTTTAGATGTTAGATTTTAGATTTTAGATGTTTGAAGACATATAAAATCCTCATCAAAAATTACTTGCTCATCAATTTATATAATTCTACAATCGTTTCTTTATCATCAAAATGATGTTTTACACCATTAATTTCTTGGTATGTTTCGTGACCTTTTCCAGCAACGAGAACAATATCTTTGGGTTCGGCAAATTTTATAGCCATTTTTATCGCTTCTTTTCTATCTGGTATTACCGTGAACTTGCTGAAATTCTGCGGTTCTACACCCGCTTCAATTTCTTTGATAATTTCCGTAGGATTTTCCGTTCTAGGATTATCCGTAGTGATAATTGCCAACGTAGATTTTCTTGTTGCAATTTTTCCCATTTCTGGGCGTTTTGCGTGATCTCTGTCGCCACCACAACCGAAAACAGTAATTAATCTTTCGTTTTTGGTGCGAATTTCGTTGATGGAATCTAAAATATTTTCTAGTGCATCAGGAGTGTGAGCGTAATCTACCACGAAAAAAATTCCGCCGTCAGATTTCAAAGTTTCAAATCTTCCGTTCACTCTTTTTAAGGTAGAAATTGCTTGTAAAACCTCTTCTTCATTAAAACCTAATTCTACAGCAATGGCAAAAGCCAACAATAAATTATAAACGTTGAATTTCCCAGTTAAAGTCGTCCAAAATTCTTTAGTATTGAAATTCAAAAGCATTCCGTTGAAATCAACTTCCAAAACTTTGCCGTGATAATCTGCCAATGTTTTCAAAGCGTAAGATTTTTTCTTTGCTTTGGTGTTTTGAAGCATTACATTGCCGTTTTTGTCATCAATATTGGTAATTGCAATGGCTGTTTCTGGCAATTCGTCAAAAAATCTTTTTTTGGTTTTTAAATATTCATCAAAAGTTTTATGATAATCCAAATGATCATGCGTAAGATTGGTAAAACCTGCTACTGTAAAATGCAAACCTTCAATCCTATCCTGGTGAATTCCGTGCGAAGAAACTTCCATAAAAGCAAATTCGCAGCCTTTTTCTACTGCTTTTGCCAACATTTGATTGAGACGAATGACATCTGGCGTAGTGTGTGTAGAAGGAATAATTTCGTCACCAATTCTATATTCTACGGTAGAAATTAATGCAGATTGATACCCTAAATTTTTAAAAATATCAAAAAGTAGAGTAGAAGCTGTGGTTTTTCCGTTGGTGCCTGTAATCCCAATTAGTTTTAGGTTTTCTGAAGGATTTCCATAGAAATTGGCGGCTAATTTACCTAGTGTTTTAGAAGAATTTTTAACTTGAATATAATTAATTCCGTCAACTAAATTTTCTGGTAAAACTTCGCAAACAATAGTTTTTGCTCCTTTTTCAATCGCTGAAGAAATGTAAGAATGTCCATCTGAAACCACACCTTTAATGGCAACATAGAGCGAACCTTCGGTAACTTTTCTGCTATCGAAAACAAGTTCTGTAACTTCTGAATTTAAGTTTCCAAAAGTTTCTAAAACTGGGATTTTATGTAATAATTCTTGTAAAATCATTTTAATTTTGTAACTCTAAATAAATTCTTTGGTTTTTATGAATTACACTTCCTTCTTCGGGAAATTGGTTTTTAATTTTTCCTACGCCTTTGTAATCTACTCTATAACCCAAATTTTCTAATTGAGGGATTACATTTTTGCCCATTAATCCTTTCAAGTTGGGTAAAACTCCTCCTTTTAATTCCACTTTTACAGTGGGTTGCATCATTTTTCTAAGATCAACTTTTTTATTGGTAAGCATTTCTTTTTCAACGTTTAACGGTGTTTTAAGGAATACTTTTCCTGCAATTTCTTTAAAAATTGGTGCGGCAACTTTAGCTCCAGAATAACCAATAGCTGTATTGGGCTGATTAATCATTACATAGCACGTATATTTTGGATTATCTGCTGGGAAAAATCCTGCAAAAGCAGCTTGATACTTCCCTGAACTTTTCCAGTATTCAAACCTTGCGGTTCCTGTTTTTCCTGCCAATTTTATATTTGGGGTGTAGATACTTTTTGCCGTTCCTTTTTCTACGGTCTTGGTGAGCATTTTTGTCATTAATTCTATAGCTTCAGTAGATGCCATTTTATCTACCAAAACTTCTGGCTCTGCCTGATATTCTATTTTTCCGTCTTTTACAATTTTTTCTATAAATAGAGGTTTTACCATTTTGCCTTTATTGGCAATGCCGTTGTAAAAAGTAGCTAGTTGCAAAATGCTAAACCTAGAAGAGTAACCATATGCTAGAGAAGCCAATGCTCCTTTGCTCCATTTTTTATTTTCTGGCGTCACGATGGATGGTGTTGCAATGCCTGGAAGTTCTATTTTCATTTTGTCAAAAAGTTTCCATTTTTTAAAATGTTTTATAAAAACTTGAGGATCGTTACCATAGTACTTTGTAATAAGTTTAGAAGCACCTACGTTACTAGATTCTGCCAAAACATCACTTATATCATAAATTCCGTTTCCTTTTACGTGAGAATCAGACATCGCTAAATCAAAATACCTCCATTTTCCGTTTCCTACGTTTACAGTGGTGCTTTCATCTATAAAACCATCATCCATAGCAGCAAGAAGAGACACTGTTTTGAAAGTAGAACCAGGCTCTGTAGCATCTTTTAGAGAATAATTATAAGCATCTACGTATTTTACTTCATCGTCTTTTCCTTCTTTTCTTAGATTTACCATTGCTCTTATTTTGCCAGTTTCTGTTTCCATTACCAAAACAGAACCGTGGTCTGCTTCGAAATGAATAAGCTGTTTTTCTAGAGCAGAGTGTGCAATATCTTGAATTCTTAAATCTATAGTGGTATAAACATCTTTACCATCAATAGGTTCTTTTACCTTCCAGTAATCTATTGGTTTCCATTGAGATGAGTTTACTCTTTGTTCGTATCTAGTGCCATCTGTGCCGGATAAAAATTTACTAAAAGCACCTTCTAGACCTCCTTTTCCTCGTTCGTCATCCATTCCTATGGTTCCAGCACCAATTTGCGCTGTCGCCAATTCTCTTTTATAATTTCTTTCGATGATAAGGCATCTATTTTTCTTAAACTTTCCTGTTTTTTTATCTTCTTTGCTAAATATTGGGAACTTTTTAATCCTATCATATTGGTCAAAATCTAGACCTTTTACCAATGCATAGTATTGATTTTCTTTTTTTCTTTGTTCGTCAAATATTTTTCTGTAGTGAGCTCTAGGTTTTCCAAACATTCTGCTAAGAGAATCGGTAAGTTTACCAATATGATTGGTGTATGTAGTGTCTTTGATGGTTTTAAAATCTACATAGATATCATATCTCATAACGGTAGTTGCCAAAATAGAACCGTCTGCTGCAAAAAGATTACCTCTAGCTGCTTTTAGTTTGGCTTCTCTGTAATTATTGCTGATGAAGTTTTTCTCAATACTATCTACATTGGTATGTTGTAGAAAGAAAATTCTTCCTAAGAAAACTATAAATACGATGAAAGCTACCCCTGCAAAAAGGTAACCCCATTTTAGTGCTTTGGAGCGTTTGTTATCGTATTCATTAATTTTGGTTGCCATTCTTCTGTATGCTGTCTAATTTTATTAAGAGTTTATGCGGATGATTTTCTAGTGATACTAAGGAATCTCCTTCCATTTCTTTGCTTAGTTCAGATTCCATTTTTACTTTAATGAGTCTGCTTTGTGCATAGGCGTTTCTAGATTTAAACTCTTCTGCCTGTTCTTTTAATTGGTTTACTTTTTCTATTTTTTTGCTTACCAAATGGTTGCTGTAGATCATAATCATCATCAAAGCGAAAATCAACAAGAAATATTTGTAATGAACTTTTACTTCATCACGATTCAAGAAATTTCCTTTAACAATGTCTAGAAAAGTAAGTTTCTTTTTTGGTTTATTATATGTTGCTCTTTTTGCCATATTTGGTTGTCTGTTTTTGGTTGATAGTTGATAGTCATTGTGCAAACAACTGACAACCATTAACCATCAACTAAAAACTATAATTTTATTCCCACTCTCATTTTAGCGCTTCTTGCTCTAGAGTTTTGTTCTATTTCTTCTACCGTTGGTATTATGGCTTTGCTTTTTAATAATTCAAAAGCTTTAGCGTAATTACCATAGATGTCTCTTTGTGGTTCGCCTTCAAACATTCCGTTTTTTAAAAATCTTTTGACTAAACGGTCTTCTAAAGAATGGTAAGAAATAATCACTAATCTTCCTTCTTTTTTCAAAATGTTATAAGATTGCTGAAGCATTTCTTTCAAAACATCCAATTCCTGATTAACTTCTATTCTTATTGCCTGAAAAACTTGCGCAAAGAATTTGTTTTGTTTAAAATGAGGAATGTAGCTGAAGATTTTTTTAAGATCTTCTGTTGTATTTATTTTTTTGTCTTTTCTGTAATGTACAATTTCTCTTGCCAATTTTCTAGCTTCTCTTAGTTCGCCATAATAATAAAAAAGGTCTGCCAATTGTTCTTCTTCATAATCATTAATCACTTTTTTGGCATCTAAACCTTGTAGTACATTCATCCTCATATCTAGCGGCGCATCACTTCTGGTAGAAAAACCACGTTCTGCTGCATCAAATTGATGAGATGATACTCCCAAATCTCCTAAAACACCATCTACACTAGAAATCCCAAACATTAATAATGAATTTTCTAAAAATCTAAAATTCTGATTGATGAGGGTAAATCTTTCATCATCTATAGAATTATTAAGTGCGTCTAAATCTTGATCAAAGCTGTATAGTTTACCTTTATCTGAAAGTCTTTTTAGGATTTCTCTAGAGTGTCCGCCTCCTCCGAAAGTTACATCTACGTAAATTCCGTCAGGATTGGTAATGAGAGCATCTATGCTTTCGTGTAATAAAACAGGATTGTGGTACATATTCTAGATTTTAGATTTTAGATTTTAGATTTTAGATTTGCTACTTCTTACATCTTCGAATTTAAAATCTGTTTTATTTATTATTCAAAGTCAATTTCTCCCATTACTTCCTCTGTTAGTTTCCCGAAATCTGCTTCATTGGTTGCAATTACTTTTTCGTATGCGTCTTTGTCCCAAATTTCGAATAGTTCACCAGCGCCAGAAATTACAATTTCTTTATTGAGATTGGCAAACTGCTTTAGGTCTTTCGGGATTAAGATTCTTTCAGAAGAATCTAGCTCTACATTTTTTACACCTGCGGTAAACATTCTTATGAAATCTGCATTTTTCTTTACAAATCGGTTGAGACCGTTTATTTTTTTCATCAGGTTTTCCCAAGGTTTCATAGGATAAACTTCTAAGCAATTTTGGAACACAGAACGTTTGACCACAAAGTTCTTATCGTCAGAACTTTGTAGCAACTTAACTAATGACGAAGGAAGCTTTAATCTGCCTTTGTCATCAATCTTGCATTCATATGTTTCATAGAAATTCATCATTTGGAGCAAATTTATATATTATTTTCTAAAATTTCCCACTTTTTCCCACTTTTGTGGTTAATGTTGATAACTTTTTACTGTTGATGGTGATTGTAGGTAATTAATTGATAGTAAAATACTTAGTTGGTTTTTATAAATGACAAGTGATTGATTTTCAAAAAAAAGAAACCAAGAGTAAAAAATGAAAAGATTAGCATTAAATAAACATTCAATTAATCTTAAATTTTGTATTTTTGCGAGATACACGTCATTTTATGATATTTAGTACAAAAAAAGAGAAAAAATATACTTTTTTAGAAAGCGGAGAAGGGCATCCTTTGGTTCTGCTGCACGGTTTAATGGGTGGTTTGAGTAATTTTGAAAAAACAATTTCTTATTTTTCTAGCAGAGGGTTCAAGGTTTATGTTCCGCAGCTTCCTATTTATGATTTGCCTATTCTAAATACTAATCTTAATAGCATTGCAAAGTTTGTTGCCAGATTTATAGAAGATAAAATTGGTAAAAAAGTGACTTTGGTAGGCAATTCTATGGGTGGTCATATTGGTCTTATTCTTACGCTAGCACATCCAGAATTGGTGCATTCTCTTGTTTTAACTGGTAGTTCTGGTTTATATGAAAGAAGCTTTGGAGAAACTTTCCCAAGAAGAGGAGACAGAGATTACATTAAGAAAAAAACCGAAGAAGTTTTTTATAATCCAGAAGTGGCCACAGAAGAATTAATAGACGAGGTTTTCGGGGTAGTAAATGATAGGATGAAGGGTATAAAGACCGTTTTACTGGCAAAAAGTGCGATTAAACACAATATGCTAAATGATTTGCCGAAAATAAAACAACCAACTTGTATTATTTGGGGAAAACAAGATGGGGTTACACCACCAGATGTAGCAGAGGAAATGGATAAACAAATTCCTAATTCTGATTTGTATTGGATCGATGAATGCGGACATGCTGCCATGATGGAGAAACCAGAAGAATTTAATGAAATTCTGTACCACTGGTTGAAAGAAAAAATTTAGTCAACTTAGAAAAACTTATATTCTCGTAGATTTAGCAATTTGGGCAGATTTTTCTTAATCAGCTTTTATGCTAAAACTGCGAGTTTTTTTATAAAAAAACGATATGCAAATTAAAACAGCAATTTTTGTAAAATCTAGCGGAAAATGGCAAGAATGTCCAGAACCAGAACTTCCAGAATATGCCTTTATTGGGAGAAGTAATGTAGGGAAATCTTCGCTCATTAATGCGATGATGAATCATAAAGATTTAGCAAAAACATCACAAACTCCGGGTAAAACTCAATTAATCAATCATTTTTTAGTGAATGAAAATTGGTATCTTACCGATTTACCAGGATATGGTTATGCCAAAGTTTCTAAAAGCTTAAGAAAAGATTTTGAAAAGCTCATTACCAATTATATTCTCAATAGAAAAAACTTGGTTAATCTTTTTGTTTTGATTGATATAAGACATACCCCACAAAAAATAGACTTAGAATTTATGGAATGGTGCGGAGAAAATGGCGTTCCTTTTTCTATCGTTTTTACCAAATTAGACAAATTGAAACCAGGCGCTGCAGATAGAAACATAGATGTTTATAAAACTAAACTTCTAGAAACTTGGGAAGAGTTGCCAGATATCTATATCACTTCTGCCGAAAAAAAGATTGGAGGAGAAGAAATTCTGAAATTCATTGGAAAAACCAATGATTATTTGCAGAAAAATAAGATTAAATTTCAATAATGGAGAATATTACTTGGAGCATAAAATCTTTTGAAGAATTATCTACCAAAGAATTGTACGAAATCTTGAAGGCAAGACAAGAAGTTTTCGTGGTAGAGCAAACTTGCTATTATCTAGATGCGGATGGAAGTGATGAAAAAGCACTTCATCTTTGGGCAGAAAAGCAGGGAAAAATTGTAGCCTATTGTAGAATTTTTTCACAAGGAATAAAATATCCTGAAACATCAATTGGTAGAGTGCTCACGCATCCCGAATTTAGAAATTTACAATTGGGAAAAATCTTAATGAAATTTGCTCTGCAAGCTATAGAAATACGGTTTAAGACAAAAGAATGTAGAATTTCGGCACAAGATTATTTGCTGGATTTTTACAAAAATTTTGGATTTACTGACACTGGGAAAAAATATCTAGAAGATGATATACCACATACAGAAATGGTGAGAATTTAAATTCTCACCATTTTGTGTTCTTTACTTGCGTTATGGTAAAAGAACCGAAGATATAATAGTTGGTTTTTTAGTTTGTGATTCAAAGATATTATTAAAATAAATCTCAACATTACGGAAATCCTGAAGACGATTTAGAGAAATTAATTATATATGCTTATTTCTAATTTTGGAGAAAGAGATAATAATATTTGATTATAAATAGGAACAATTAAAAAGCTTATCATTACGATAAGAGTAGCAAAGAGTAAAAAGTATCCATATTGATCCGAATTGTATTTTTCAATAATATTTATTTTTTCAAAGACAACTTTTAAAAGAACAAAAGCCAGAAAATAAGAAATAATACTTATTAATATTCCGGAGGTACAAAATATTGAAACAATTCTTAAAAATTCAGATCTTGATGCTTGATTTTTAGATAAAATCACATAAGAATCTTGAATAACCGTTACCATTTCTTTTCCAAAAAAACTTGCACTAACTAAAATGCCACAAAAAATAATTGCATAATAATTGAAATTATCCTCTGCTATTGCTTCTTTTTTTATTTTTTTCGTGATAATTTTACTTACAAATATTGTCAAAAAAGTGTAAACTAGAATTGTTGTTGTAAGAAATAAAATTTTATTGATTTCCATAATTGTTTGATTTTAAGGTTATTTTCCATTTGTTTTGATTAGCTGTTTCTATTGGGATAATTCCTGGAGGAATGAAATCTGTGGTTTCCCAAACTATATATTTTTTTCCAAAATAATTAAATTTTTGTCCATCAATTGGTAAGTTTATAGCAATTATTGAGTGACTATAAAAGTTACTTGACAAAAGTAGCACATCATAATTGTAGTGATCAAGTAAGGTGTAAAGTAATAAAGTACGAGTGTCACAATCTCCTTTTAAATTAGCTAAAAATTCAACTGGAGAATTGATGCCATTTCTTTGATTTGGATCACAATTCGCATTTGGTGATTTAAAATATTCTTTAATAAATTGTTCTTTATACAAAGTAGGGTCACAATTTTTATCAAGAACTAATGAATATGGAATATCTTGAACAAAACTCACAATCATTTCAGCGAATTGCAAATTATTTAGTTTTTTTTGTTTTCTTAAATTATCAAATAATTGATATATCCCTGTAATATAATTTTTATCATTTTCTTTCAGTGAGTGAATAAAATATCCATAATCACTTTCTGGAAGATTATTTTTATATTGGTGAGAGTATTTCAAATCTCTTGCTTTTATGCTATATTTTCCTTCGTATTCGTTTTTTGAATAATCTTTCCATTTTCTAAAGTGTGTAATCAAAGAATCATTATAAGTAGGATTTTGTGAGTCTTTTACTTTTTCAATTGTGCGAATTTCTGTTGGTTCATCTTTTACTTTAGGAATATTGACAGCAGTTTTTGGTGATTGAAATGTTCTTAAAATACTTGAAATAAAAATTATAAAAAACAAAATACTAATAATAGGCAGTAAAAATTGCATCAAAGGACGGAAAAATCTTATGATTAGTCCTAATATAATAAATGGTAAAAAATAAATTAAATAAGGGAAAAATATAATGATAAGAATAGTCCAAAAAATAATTCCTAAAACAGTGCCACAACCTACATTTTCCTGATAATTGTTATTTCTGTATTTCCAATTTCCCCAATATTTTCCCTTTTTATCTTTATACCAATATTGTTCGCGATAATATTTTCCTTTATATTCTTTTTCTCCAGTTCTAATATTGGTTTTTATGAGAGCTAATTCTTCCCAATTTCCCCAATAGGTTTTGGTTTTACATTCGCACCAATATTCTTTTCTAAAACGACTATGCAAAAACTCTGTTTTTCCTGTAGGAATTTTTGTAGGAATACAAATTTCTGGCTCTTTAATATAGATTTTTTCTTCAATTTCTATATTTTCTTCATCTGCAATAAACCCGAAAATTTCTCCTTCTATAACTCCGAAAGATTCTTTTCCGTCTGTTTGTTGTAGTTTTTGAGAAATATTCCTTCTTTCAGTAAATTGAGAATGATGAATGCTTATGTGATAATAATCTGACCCTTTTTTTATACACGTAGAAATCTTTTCTGGAAGATTTTTTTCAGGAAATTTTTTAATTTCGTCATAAGGTGGTACTTCTTCTAATTTTTCAACATTAAATAGTTCTGAGTCATAGATTTCTATGTTATAAAACTTACTTATGGTATTTTCTCCTTCAAACTGACCACGATACTTTCCTTTTAGGATGCCTTTAACATGTGTTTTTCTTTCTTGTTTCCCCCAATATTTAATAATGTAAAATTTTCCCTTCTCATCTTCCATTATATCCGAAACATAATGAGGTTTTGGAATTTCTGGAGAAGTTCCCTCAATTGTCTCTGATTGTGATTCAGAAATATTTGATTTATTTATTTTAAAAAAATTAAACACTTTTTGTGAGTTTGGTATTTAAATTATCAGATAATATTAAGATTAGTCATTATTTTCTTTTTCATTATTATAAATGAACTCTAAAAAATCTTTTTCAGACTTATGCTGCACTTCTACAAATAATTTTTGTGTACGAAAAGGAGGGTTTTTCCAAAATTGATATTTTTCAGTGAAGATGTCTGCAATTTCTTTCTTGGTTTCGTCTAGCATTATGTAATATTTTTCTGGACAGTGGTTTTTTAGTTTCTCTAGTTCACTGAAAATTTTTGTTTCTAGTTCTTTGTTTAGTATTTCTATTTTATTTTGCAAAGTGTTTCCGTAGTTATGAAGATGTATCTCATATTCCTTTTTTATGAGTGATGATTCATATCTTTGCTTTTCTATAAAAAATTCCGTCTTTTTTCCAATTCTATATTTTTTATAAATAGGAAAAGAGAAAACAAAGATTGATAATAGAGTTATGAACCAAGATAGCGGGTTTTCTTTTAGAATAATTTTCATAGAAGTTATATAAAAGTTGCTTTTATTGATTAGTTTTTCTAGGCTATCGTAGCGTTCTTTTTTTTCTATAATGATAGTGGTGATATTTTTTTTATACCTTTCAAAATCATTTTTGAGATAGGGATTTGTAAAATTTATTTTGGCGATTTCATCTAGAAAAATTTCGTTATTGTTCTTTTCATTTAAGAGAAGGTCTTCTATTTTATCATATAGGACGTCAAATTGCTGTTTATTTTTTTTATTAAAAGGCAAACTTTTAAGATTTTCGAGTTTTTTCTGAAGAGAGGTTCCTCTTAATAAAGTAAAATAATCACCACTAACTTTTTCATCTAGAGTTAAATAAGAATTATGTAATTGAACAGAATCATTAATGCTCATAAATTTTACCTTTTCTTCAAATTGGTTTCTATATTGTGTTTCTTTTTTCACAAATGAAGAATCGGCAGAAAGTATTTCGGTCAGTTTAAATTCTATTTTATAGCGATTTAGAGAGCGGTCAGATGATTTTTTTAGTAATAAAACATTGAGAGGTTGAGCTACAATTATTGCAATAAAAATAATGAAAACATACCTCAAAAAGAATGAAATATTATAATCAAAAACAAGGGGTTTTACTTCACCTATAACCTTACCATTTTTTTTGATGGGAGTTGGTAGAAGAATAGGTGAGATAGTATAAATCAAAAAAACATAAATTAGGGCAATTAGTAACCCCCAAAAAATTCCTATTGGTGTAGATAAAAATAAATTTCCCTGAAAAGCATTATACAAAAAGGAAAATCCACTAATACAGCAAAGAGTAAAAATTACAAACACGAACAAGCCAATTCCAACAAAAGCATTGCTTGTTCCGCTTTTGTTAATCATCTGAAAATCATCTCCTGAAAATTTCAGGAAAAAATTTTTAATGGAAGAATTATTGTCGTTCATTTTAATTCGGAGTTATATTTCTTGAATATATTTTTCTGGGTTTTCGTCTATTTTTTGTTTTTCTCTTTCTTTGTATTTTTCTACGGCATAATCTGTAAGTTCCTTTTGGATTTCTGCAATTTTCACTTTTTCAAATATTAATTTATCTGCTTCGTGATTAATGACAAGATGTCTTTCTATACCTTCTTTGTCAGTATATAAATCATACCTCACTTCTATCCCATTTTCTGCAAGTTTCATTTCATTTCTATTTTCATAGAGGTAATCATAAGGCGATTTTATAAGCATCATTTTAAAAAATATAGGCGTGAGTTCTATTGCTAGAAAAAGCAGAGTAATAAAAATTGTAATTAGAGTTCCTGCCACTTCGTGAGCTTTTTTAATACGGATGAGCAAACCATCTAAACTTGCGGCTTTTTTGCCAGCATCTGCAATGTCTTGTTTGTATTTTGCTTCGTTTTCTGCTTTGTCTTGTTCAGCTTTTTTGTATTCTGGTGTTTGTTTTAGAGTTGCAATCTTAGTTTCTGTTTCACCTTTTAACCTTTCAAATTGCTTTGCTCTAGGTCCATAATCGGCACCATTTCCATTTTTTCCAGAAATTTCTGCGGATAAGTTTGCAGAATATTCAGATGACATTTTTTGTAAATCATCAATGTCTTTTTGAATTTTCCCAAGATTTTTTTCGGTTTGTTCATTTGCCTTTTTAAAATTTGTTTCGGCGAGATTAATGAGATTTGTTTTTTCTTTTTCTTGTTCCTTTTGGATTTCTAAATCAATTTCTGTTTTAAACATTCTTATTTCCACAGGTTTAGAAATAGAGATTGCAATAATACATCCCATAATTAGTCTTGGTAATGAGCTTTTAAATTCTTGCATTGTAATTGCTTCGGTTCCATCACCTTTTCCTGTACTTGTTACAATAAATCTGTCTATATTATAAATCATCAATCCCCAGATAATTCCAAAAATAATAGAAAAAATTACCGTTGGAATATCAATAGGGATTTCTGTTGCGCTTTTAGCAACTTGCATTTTATCTAAAACATTTTCTGTTTTTGGAGAAAATATAGTATAAAAAGCATAACCACCAGAAAGTGATGCCATAATTCCTGTGGCAAGAACTATTCCTCCCATACAAAAGTATTTTACTTGATCAGAATATGTTGCCCTTTCTAGTAAAAAAGCATCACCACCAGCGCAGTTCCACATAAATTTCATTAGATTGCTTGGCTTTGGCGTAGTATAATTTTCCATTATATATAGTTTTTGATGTTAAATGAAGTTGGTTGATATTTTAAAGAGTATTTTTTGATTTGAGGTTTAGGAATATTGGTTTGAATTGTTTTTGCCACAGTTTCAAAATTATTTTGAATGTATGCAAGTCTTAAATTAATTATTTCAACCTCAAATGTTTCAAGAAAAGTGGGTTCTAGTTTTTCAGGAAATATTTTATTAGTTACACTAAATTCTAGAAAAAAGGTTTCTTTTTTTCTAAACCCATAAACAATAAATTCTAAAGAATTTGGCATTTGATTATTAAAAATTTCTATTACTTGTGGATTTATAGATTTATGAAATCCTTTTAGTTCATAATATAATGCGTTTTCAAAATCATAAGCTAATGTGAAAACAGATTTATCAAAAACTATTTTATTAGAAAAATAAAGAGTTTTCTTTTTTAGAATTCTATTTCGCTTGAGAAGAATTTTCATAAATTTTCCATAAATCTTTAGTCTAAAAGAGATATTTATTAGGATTTTTCTAATAGAGCTTGTAAAAGTGAAATATTTTAAAATATTGACCATTCTAAAATTTTATATTATTTACATTCAGCGCAATAACTCCTATCAACATACACTTTACTATTCCCAGAATAGTAATAGCAACCGCCTCTTTTTCCTACGTATAACTCATGTCCATTATATGAGCATTTTTTCGTTGAGGTTTTTTTTGGGGTATAATTATTAGCATAAAATGATTGTTTGCTAGATCCACTATTGCAGACGCCACAAGTTCCACCAGACTTGCAATGTCCACATCTGGAACAATTGGAACAAGCAGAGCAATTGGCAGAGCCGGTACACTTACCATTATGTTTGTTTTCAAGTTTTATATTGTTAGATGCTAATAAAGAAACAAATGAAAAAAGATAGATTATAGATTTCATATTAGTAATTTTCTAAAGTTTTATGAAGTTCATTTCTGAAATTGTAGATCTCTTCCAGTGTGTTAAGTAATATTTTTTCTCCAGAATCTTTTCCGTTATGAAATAGTTCAATATATTTTTTAGAAGTATTAAAATGAAATCTACAAATTGGTTTACGGTTATTGTCATCTAATAAGACACCAAAATAAGATTGTGTATCTCTTCCTGCAATTCTATCTAAAGAAGTTTTTTCTCTAAGAATTGCTTTGATAATGTAAAAAGCTTCAATTTCTTCTTCTGTTGTAGTGCTTTTACTTTCTGACTTTTCATCAATAGAAATTTCTTGTTTTTCAGACTCTATTTTTTCATTTATGCTTAATGCAGATTTTAAACGAGAGCTTATAGATTCATTAATAGAAATACTCAATGCTCTTTTGGTATATTCTTTAAAAGCAATCATTCTATTGGCTGTGAGAGGTTTGTCAAAAAATTTATTAACAAGAAGTTTTACTAGTTCATCTGAAGGATTTTCTATTTCTTTTTCAAATTCGTTTCTAATGGCTTTTATATATTTCATTGCTTCAGCCGAATCAAGAATATTAGCAAGACTATATTCAGATTTTGTAAAATTTTGTAAAATTTTGATGGTATTATCTTTTAAGTCTTCTAAATTTACTGTAAGAAATGGTTTGTCATCCATAATGTTTGGTTTTTCCAAATCTGAATAGAAATTATAAACAATACCATTAGTTAGTACCCCAAATCTAGCCTTTGAAACGTGATAATATCTGTGAAGTTGAGAGTTATGTGCATCTGCATTCTCTTTCCAACTTTTGCATTCTATAATAAGAATTGGTTCCTCATCTTTTTTAATTAGATAATCTACTTTCTCTCCCTTTTTGGTTCCAATGTCGGCTATGTATTCTGGAATAACTTCTGTAGGATTAAAAACATCATAACCTAAAATTTGTATAAAAGGCATTACAAAAGCATTTTTTGTTGCTTCTTCAGTTTGTATCTGATCTTTAAGTCCGTTAACTCTTTGGTGAAGTTGTTCTAGTTTGATTTTTAATTCCATAGCTTTTGTTCTTATAACTTTTTGTCAAATTTATATTGATTAAAAAACATGTCCTTACGGGAATCCATAAAAACTAAAAAAATTAAAGGTGAGAAAAATAATTTCCTCACCTTTTGAAAACTTACTCTTTGCAAAAGTACCTTGCGAAATAAACCTGCTCTACGCAACAAATACAATTGCTAAGTAAAAAGACTATATGAAGTTAAATTACTATTCCAAAGGTAAAACATAGAAAAAAAGCTACCTTATGGATTTCCGTATTTTGAGAATTTTTTAAAAAAAATTAGTTGTTTTGTATAACAAGCTCATTTTCGATCATTTTTTCTGATATTTTTTTTAAGGCTTCTCTCAAGTTTTTTTTGGATTGGATAGATAAATTGAAAATTTCATTATCTGTTAGGTAATTATCATTATAATTTTTGATACAAGTAATCAGATAATATCTGTCATTAAAGACCAATGCTTCCAAAATTTTCTGAATTTTTTGGAGGGCGTTTTCTGTAGTTTTCATCATTTGTGTTGTGTGTTCTTATATAATGCCTAGATCTTTACATTTTACAATCATTTCAATATTGTTTTTAGCATTTAAAGTTTCTCTTAGGTCGTTCAATTTTTTTTCTAAAGAACTTATTCCATAGGGTTTTATGTCATTTTTTTTGAAATGTTCTTCTATTTCTTGTTGTTTATAACCTTTGGCAAGCATAGAAATAAGTGTTACATCATAATCAGAAAATTCGATAGAATTTTTTTTGATGCTGAATTTTATTTCTTGTGGCAAGAAATATCCTTTTTCTGCAACCGCTGTAATTGCCCTTTTCAGCTCTTTAGCATCATTTCTGCCTTTGCTTACAAAAGAGTTAACATTATATTTTTTGAAAAGATCTTCTATAGATTTTGGTTTGTTCTCTATCGAAAAAACAATTATTCTGAGGTCAGGGTATAGTTCTCTTACTTCTAGAATTAGTTGTCTTCCAGATTTTATAATTTGTTCACGATAATCTTCTTCGAATGATAAATCTGTGATTAATAAATCATAAGGTTGGTTTTCTGCAATAGATCTTTTAATTTTTGCCAAAGCATCATCACAATAATTTACAAATTCATAATTGGTAATTTGTAATTCGTCTAAAGTTTTGATAACGCCTAAGTTATAGGTTTCATAATCTTCGGCAATAAGCACTTTTTTAAACATATTTAAATAGGAATATTAATAGTTACAATTAATCCTTCTTTCGGATTTTTTTCAAAATTAATAACTCCATTTATTGCAGCAATACGGATTTCCATATTTTGAATGCCAGAACCTGATTTTTTTTCTAAATTTTGAATTCCTATACCATTATCTGTATATTTTATGAATATATTTTCTTGATTTTTTTCAAATTTTAGGGCAACTAAATTTGCTGAACTGTGTTTTTTCATATTAACCATCAGTTCCTGCAAAATATAGAAGAGTTCTTTTTTCTTTTTCTCAGAAAGAGGCAGCCATATATTTTCATTATTTCCTGCGATTAAAATTTGTGTTTCTTCGCAAGAATAAGAGGTGAGCATTGCAGATATTTTTTCGGAATACTCTAGCACTTCTTCTTCATTTTTTTCGTGGGAGATATCTCTAGATTTTTCGTAGAGGTTCTCTAATTGATCTAGTAGGTTTTCTTTTTCTATTTTTTCTTTATTTTGGATTTCTACCATTGTTTGGTATAGACCATTAGCAACCACATCATGTACTTTTTTAGAGTATCTAAGTTCGGTGTTTTTTATTTCGCTTTCTTTTTCTAGTTGAAGTAATTTTTTCCTTCTTTTGTACCAAAAATAAAATGCAACAATTCCTATGCTTAATAGCAGCAGAAGGAAATTTTGACGAAGGATTTTGTTTTCTTTTTCTGCCTTTTCAGTTTTAAGTTTTTCGTTCTCTATTTTATTTTTTTCGGTTTCATAGCGTATCAGTGCAAACTGATTTTTGGCTTTATTTCTTTCTATTTGCACACTATCACTTAGCACGTTATATTTTGCGAATAGTTCTTTAGATTTTATGGGATTTTCTAGATAGATAATTTTTTGTAGGGCTTCTAGCTGATCGTCCGGATTTTTTATTTTACGAGCGATATCATACATTTTGTTAGCATAGAAAAGAGATTTTTGAGCATCTTTTTCCTTGTAATAATCTGCCAAGGTTGCATAACTAGAATTAAGTCCCCATAAATCATTTTTTGCTTCTCTTATTTTTAAAGAATTCAAAAAATAAGGTAAAACATTAGCATTTTTGTTCTCAAGAAAATAGCTTCTCCCAATATTATTAATCGTTCTGGCATAGGAAATACTATCTTTGGTTTTGAGAGCTTTAGTATAATTTTCTCTAGCTTTTTGATAGTTTTTTAACCCCAAAAAAGTATTACCTATATTATTAAAATAGATATACTTAGATTCATTGTCTTGAGTGCTGTTTAAGGCTAGATTATAGTATTTCTGAGCATTATCAAAATTTTCAAGTTCATCATTAGCAAGAGCTAGATTATTGTAATTAGAAGATTTTAGTTGATTGGTTATACTGTCGTTTTTCATTAGGAATTTGTCTGCTTCTAATGAAGTTTCTATCCCGCCAAAAAAATCACCATTGTCTGTTTGAATAATTGCCATATTAATGAGACTTTTTGTAATCCCAAGTGTATCATTAATCTTAAGAAAATCATTTTTTGCAACATTATAATAAATAAATGCAGAATCATATTTACCAATGTCTCTATATATACCAGCTTTAGTATAATTGGTGTTTTTAGAGGGAGCGGTTTGAATTTTTTTACTCGTTTTGGAGCAATCAAGTAAAGTAAATAAAATGAATAATATGAGTAAGTTTTTCACGGTTGTAATTTTAAAACGAAATTACAAAAAAAGAGCAGACAATTTTGCCTGCTCTGTAAAAAATTATGGATTTTTAGGAGGGTTTTGTCCATTGTTTCCTCCTGTTTGACTTCCTGGGCCTCCGTCATCATCAGACTGAGTGGTGATTTCGGTTTGAGGTGTTTGGTCGTCACTTGTTGTAGTATTTACATTTGAATTTGGAAATGCTAATCCCAAAAGCATAAGAATGATTTCTAACATTGTTTTAAGTTTTAAAATTTTTGCAATGGTGTTCTTCCTTGCAAAACAGATTGCAAGCAGTGTACACGTTTTTAGAAAAGAAGCGCTTCTTAATTTTTGGGAAGTATTGCCTTCAAAAATTGAAAGAAAAAAATCCAGCTTCCCATTTCTGGAAATTTATCTTTCAATTATTTTAGGTTTTAAAATCAGTTTTTGTAAATTTGTAATGTTTTGTATATCACTGATTTCTGAAACAAAGTAACCAAGAAAATTAAATGTGGTGTTAGAAAGTTTTTGGAAAGTTTTTGGAAAGTTTTTTTCTTTTTTTACGATAATCCGTAAGGTTGCGCTCCAAAAAGTTTCTAATTTTCGTTCAATTTTAATGATATGAAGAAGTTTATAACTGAGAAAAAACTTTTACTTGAGAAGATTTTTGAGAAAGCAAGTACAGAAACCACAGAAAAATCTTTTAGTGGAATAACAAAGTATATTGAACGTACCTTGTGGGATGATTATAAAATACAGTTGTCTCACAAAACTTTTGAAACATATTACAAAACCATTGTAGAAAAAGAAAAAGACTATAATATAAAATCCATCATTCTAGATGAACTCAGTAAGTTTCTCAGTTACGAAGATTTCAAAGAGTTTTGTCAGAATCTTCCAGAAGATTTACTTGATAAAAAGTCAGATATAAAGATTGAAATTAATGGAGAACCAAAGAATTCACTATCTGATAAATTTTCTAACGTTATTATTAATATTACCAATTCGCCAGTTTTTAACCTGCCAGAATTTATTTCTAAGCATAGCAATAGCTTCGGATTGATTGGGATTTTATTGGTAACTGGGTTTTTGTTTAAAAAGAATGATTTTTTTAATAACTATAAAGAAGCCGAAATAAATGATAAATCAGCAGTCGGAAACACTCAGGTTAATTCAAAACCAATTCGCTTTGCAAATATTTCTGAAAATGAAATAACTAATAAAGGCATGGCGGAAGTGCTGCCAAGAAAAAAAGAATGCATGTACTGGAACGGAGAGTTTTATGAAGAGGTTTTTTGCGATGAATTGATCGCAGGAAAAGAGATAATAGCATTAAATAAAGAAACGGAATTGCTAAGGAAAATTACGAGACCAGACACATTGACCATAGAAAATGCTTTAGGAAAAGTCTGGTATGTTAAATCTAATAGAAGAGTAGAGTTTTTTACATATCACGGGATTCATCCTGAAAATGGGAAAACCTTAAGAGAGGCTACAGCTTATATGATAGAGAAATATGCTAAAAAATAATCTAAGCAAGATTTGAAGTTTTTATTAATTACTAACACTTCTTTAGAGAATTTATCTGCAACAAAATTCAACTAAACACAAAATAATACAGCAATCCCCAAATTGCCACGAAAAATAGTACAAAAAGAAAAGAAGATTTCAAATCTTGCTTTTCTTTTTTTATGTAATGTTTGTACAAAACTACTCCTATAAAAGTGAGAACAACTAAAGTTGGAAGTGCAGTAAATGTGAACATATCAGTTTTTTTTCAAAGATATGAAATTTATTTCCTCAAAAAAGCATCCCAACCTTGCGCCGTAATTTGTGCCAATTCGTTGCTTCCTCTCAACACCATAAAATTACCTTGTTCCAAATCTACAGCGTGGCCAATTATCGTAAAATCTGGGTGATTTCTTAGTTTTTCAGAATCATTGGGAGCAATAGTGAAAAGTAACTCATAATCTTCACCACCACTTAAAGCACACATTGTAGGATTGAGATTAAATTCATCTGCTGTAGTAATCGTAAGTGTATCCATCGGAATTTTTTCTTCATACAATCTAAAACCTACTTTACTTTGGTCAGAAAGATGCAGGATTTCCGAAGCCAAACCATCAGAAACATCAATCATAGAAGTCGGTTTTATGTCTAATTCTTCCAAAGTTTTTTTAATGTCAGTTCTTGCTTCAGGTTTTAATTGTCGCTCCAAAATGTAATCATAACCTTCCATTTCTGGTTGCATATTTGGATTGGCAAGATAAACAGCGTGTTCTCTTTCTAAGATTTGTAATCCCATATAAGCACCACCTAAATCTCCAGTAACTACCAGTAAATCATTTGGTTTTGCACCGTTTCTTTTGATTAAATTTTCAGAATTTTCTAAACCGATTGCAGTAATAGTAATCACTAAACCAGAAGTAGAACTGGTGGTATCACCGCCCACTAAATCTACATTGTATTTTTCGCAAGCTCGGTAAATTCCGTCATAAATTTCGTCTAAAGCTTCTACAGGAAATCTGTTGGAAACTGCCATAGAAACCAAAATTTGTGTAGGAATGGCGTTCATTGCAGCGATATCGCTTAAATTCACAACAACTGCTTTGTAACCCAAATGTTTTAAAGGAACATAGCCCAAATTAAAATGGACACCTTCCGCCAAAACATCGGTAGTAATCACAATTTTTTTTCCTTCTGGATTTATGATGGCAGCGTCATCACCAATAGAAAATTCAGTTGAAGAATTTTTTAAACTAAATTTTTCGGTAAGATGTTTTATCAATCCAAATTCTCCTAATTCAGAGATGGGTGTCAATTGAGGTTTTTTATCTTCTAACATAACTTTATATAAGGAACAAGACAAAAGGCAAAAGAAAAAGGATATAAATATTAGAGTTTTTTTAGAAGTAAATCTTGTAGTTTAAACAAATAAAATATATTTCTAAATTAACCAATTTTCACATTAATTTTATCTTTTGTCTTTTTTTTAAATTTTAACGATTTAGGTCAAATAAATTTGCATCTATATTTTCTGGTCGAAAAGGCAATGCTTTAATATCTTCTCTGGAAAGCAATTTGGTGTTTTCTGTCTTAAACTCATTCATAATCACCAAAATATCATCTGGTGGAGTAGTGCTTTTTCTCAACATCATATCAATCCAAACTCCTGTTGCTTCGGCAGTTGCACAATGTGTACCGTCTGGTAAATAAAATTTGTGAGTAAACTGATAAATACTCGCATCTTCAGAACTTCCAGAAATTTCTAGAGAAACAATCACTTCTTGGTCGGCATAGATTTCCTTAAAAAAAGAATATCTTTCGTGCAAAATTACAGGTCCAATTCCCCAACGATTCAGTTGAGCCACTCCCATTTTATGCTTCGTCATAAAAGCCATTCTCGTTTGTGCACAATATTCTACATAAGTAGAATTAGCAAGATGTCTATTCGCGTCAATGTCACTCCAGCGAACCTCGTGTTTATGGTAATAAATCATAAAATTTAATTATTTGGGCGCCAAATTCCTCGTTCCGTTCCCGCTTCCCGAAAAAAATATTTTTTACATTCTTTAAAAAAATATTTTCTCGGGAGAGCTTCACTCAACTCGGGGCGCAATTCCGTTATAAAATCACTTTTTTTTCAAGCTTCGAAATTACGTAATAATAGCGGTTCTAAAAAATTTAACGCAAAGGCGCAATGTTTTATTTATTTTTGCAAAGAATTAAGGCGCTATTTTTTTCAATTTTCATCTTTGATGAAAATCCTAGCGCCTTAAAAAGCGATTTATTTTTTAAAACTAAATTTTGCGCCTTTGCGTGAAAAAAATATGCAAAACAAACAAAAAATTACCATCATTGGAGGCGGTGCTGCAGGATTTTTCTGTGCGGCCAACCTCGATGCAGAAAAATATAAAGTCATTATTCTAGAACAAAACAACGAAACGCTTCAAAAAGTTAAAATTTCTGGCGGCGGAAGATGTAATGTAACACACGCTTGTTTTGATCCTCGTGAATTGGTAAAATTTTATCCCAGAGGAAACAAAGAACTTCTGAGCGTTTTCAGTAAATTTCAACCAGGAGATACCATGGATTGGTTTGAAACCCGAAATGTTCCGCTAAAAATAGAAGATGATAACAGGATTTTCCCGCAATCCAATTCCTCGCAAAGTATTATTGATGCTCTTCTGAAAGAAGTACAAAATAAAAACTTTGAAATAAAAACGCAGTCTGTAGTTTTAGAAATTCAAAAATTAGAAAGCGGTTTTAAAATTATAACTAAAGAAGAAGAAATTTTTTCAGATTTTGTAATTTATACCACAGGAAGTTCACCAAAATCTCTGAAAATGGTAGAAAATTTGGGACATAGAATTGTTTCTCCAGTTCCATCGCTTTTTACTTTCAATATTAAAAATGATGTACTGAATGATTTAATGGGAACGAGTTTTCCCAATGCAGAAGTTTCTATCCCAAAATTGAAAATGGAAGAATTCGGGCCGTTATTGATTACACATTGGGGACTTTCTGGACCTGCCATTCTGAAACTTTCGGCGTGGAAAGCAAGAGAACTCGCAGATTTAAAATATCATTTTGAAATAAAAGTGAATTTTATTGGAATTGATAAAGAACAAGCGGAAGAAATTTTCAGAAATTATAGAGAAGAAAACCCTAAAAAAGCCATTGGAAACTCTAAAATTTTCGAGATTACTTCTCGTTTTTGGCATAGAATTTTGTGGCTTTCAAAGGTAGATTTAGAAAAAAATATTTCGCACATTAATAAGCAAGAACTTCAAAAAATTCTAGAAAATCTCTGCGAAAATACGATGCAAGTAAAAGGAAAATCTACATTCAAAGACGAATTTGTAACAGCAGGAGGAATTGACTTGAAAGAAATTGATTTTAAAACTATGCAATCTAAAATTCTAGAAAATTTCTACATCGCTGGTGAAGTTCTTAATATTGATGCGGTAACTGGTGGATTTAATTTTCAGGCTTGTTGGAGCGAAGCTTGGCTCATTGCGCAGGATCTTAATTCTCTCGCAGATTAAGCGAATTTGGAAAATTCAAAAAGAAAAAATCAGCTTGATTAGCAAAATCAGCGAGAGAAATTATTGCTATTTTCTGTTATGAATTTAAAAACTCAATCCTTCAATTTTTAAATTCAGATTGGCATTAATGTCAATAACAGTCGTTATAAATTCAGGATTTACGAGAAATTGTGTTGGTTTTAAATCAATCACTTTTCCTTGTAGCTTCAATCCAGCATGATATTCTTTATTAAAGCTCTCTTCAATACTTTTTTTAGAAGAATTTTCGATGTCGAGAAGTGGAATTCCGTAGTCTTGTTCTATCATTCTCACGATTTTCCCTTCAAAAAGTGAAGTCGCTAATTTTTGGAAAATGTTCTTGGTTTTTAATCTAAAATCAGTTTTTGTGAAACCAATTTTATGTTTTGTGGCGTCATACACCAAATTTCCCTTAATGAAAGATGTTCCGTTTACTTTCCCAGAGGTCAAAATTTCCATGACTACCAAATCATTTTCGGGATAAATTTTAATATCTTCTACTTTTATTTTACTTTTTTCCATCTCAAATTCCTTGCCTTGAAATTGTTTTTTGGCAATTGCATTTGCTTCTATAAAAGGAATATTTGCCGTGGTTTTCATCACGAAATTATTACCTAAATTTTGTGCGGGAATATAATTCGGAACATTTTTTACCAAAGGATTAGCTGTTGGTTGCATTCCGGTAAAAGTTTCAGAAAACAAATCCACAGAAATCGTAGATTTTATTTTGTCTGCATACACTTCAAGAGGAGACATCTTTACCGTTTGCGGAGTAATTTTCAGCCAAGTATTGTATTCTTCAGAAACTTGAATAGGTGCAGCAAATTGGTTCCAAGCCAATACTAAGTAGGGCTGCATATTCATTTTTTGTTGAATTTGCGCATCTATTACACTAGTAAATTCTTTTTGTTGTTTCCTTAAAACACCTTCAATAATTGAGGTGAGCGGAATTTTTACTTTCCCAAAATCCAAAACAGGTTTTTCTTTCCATACAAAACCTGCCGTTGTAGTATTGGTTTTTAAGCTCCAATTTTGTTGAAAATCAAGATTCGAGATAAAATTCATGACCACTTTAAAATTGGTTTCTTGGTAGGTGTAAACTCCCAAAGTTCCCAACCCTTTTTCTGCCCAAATTTTCAGCGGAACAGAAAACATTAATCTATTGTTGGTTAATGCTTTAATAGTGATATTTCCGTCTTTTTCTACCTTGGTTTTTAATTGATCACTATTGTTATTTTCAAAATCTTGGTCTTCGTACAGAACACCTGTAATTTGTTGATTGACTAATCTTTGGATTTCAGAAATGGGTAAATTAACTGGGATTGAAACCGAACTTGGGATTTTAGGAAATTGATAGGTTTCGGTTTGAGAGAACCCAAAAATAGAGAACAATATGGTGAGTAGAAAATATTTCATCTTAGAATTACGTTTTAACAAAAATATAACTTATTTATCAAGATTTTAGTATTTTTAGTGAATGCAAAAGACAATTCTAACATCAAATTTTATTATTAAGACTTTATTGGTCTTAATTTTTGGATATTTCTTTTGGTTGATGTTACAATTGACTTTAGAATATGTTCCTGCACAATCTGATGTAAGTTTTTTGATGATAAAACAAACTGAAGTTACCACACATTCTGAGTATTTGTATTTTTTCTACACTCACGTTTACAGCAGTATTTTTGTTCTATTTTCGGGGTTTATTGCAGTTTTTGTAAAGCCAAAATTTGCGTTTAGAAACTTGCATAGATTTTCTGGCAAAGTGTATGTTTTTTTATTACTTTCATTAGCAGCGCCTTCTGGAATTTATATGGGATTTTATGCAAATGGCGGTTTTTTAGCCAAAATATCATTTGTGATTTTGGGTATTTTGTGGTGGTTTACTACCTGTAAAGCATATTTAGAAATTAGAAAAAAGAACGTTATCAATCATAAAAAATGGATGTACAGAAGCTATGCATTGGCAGTTTCTGCAATTACTTTAAGAATTTGGAAAGTAGTTTTGGTCTATTTTTTTCAGCCTAATCCTATGGATGTTTATGAAATAATTGCTTGGCTCGGTTGGGTTCCTAATATTCTTTTGATAGAAATTTTAATAATAACAAAAATGATAAAATGATGAAAAAAATTGTATTAATTGCCATGAGTATTGCTTTGTTTTCTTGTCATAAGGAAGAGAAAAAAGAACAAGAAAAAGTAGTGAAAGAAGAAATAAAAATACCAGAAATTCACAAAGAATTGTACGGAATTTACACGGGAGATTTTTTTATGGAGGATTCTCAAGAGAACATAGATCAATATCCAAATGCTGATTTCGAGTATAAAAAATTGTCAATTAAACTCAACAAAATTACTAAGGATAGCGTTTATGGATATAGTGTGGTGAACGGAAATCAAAGAAAATTCAGAGGTGTTTTTAATGAAAATTCTTCGAAATTTATTTTAGATGAAGACGGAAGTGTAAAAACTGACGGAAGGTTTGAACTTGTTTTAAAGAAAGATAGCCTTGCTGGAACCTGGCTTGCATATCAAAAGCAAAACGTGAAAAGCCCAGAAAAAAAAGTGCTTCTAAAAAGGCGAGAGTTTGCTTATAATCCTAATTTTATGCTAGAAAAATCTCAGATTGAAGAAATGGATTATGAAAATCCTGTAGATTGGGAACAAGGAAAAACCAAAATTCACTCTTATGTAGATGATGAAGGCAACACACAAACGTATGAAAATATAGTTTACAGAAGCGCTTCTGATGCTGTTTACAAAATAAATGCTTCCAAAGAAAAACTTACTGAAAAAAGGATTAAAAATCTAAGAAAATTAGACTTAGAAATTATTAAAAATGCTATTTATGCAAGACACGGATATTCCTTCAAAAAACAAACCTATCGTAATTTTTTCGAATATACAGATTGGTACGTACCTGTTTCTAACAATGTAGATGCTGAATTAACGCCTTTGGAAAAAGAAAATATAGTTTTACTAAGTCGTTTTACAAAGTACGCCGAAGATCATTATGATACTTTTGGAAGATAATATGAAAAATGTCATAAAGATTACAATCAATAAAATTCTTAAATTAGTTTAGTTAATAAAAAAGCTATGAAAAACCTATTATTCAGTCTTACTCTTTCTTTAATTTTTCTTAACTCTTGCACCACAAGAGTAGTCTCTGCCAATAAGCCTTACTCTGATGATAAAATATCAAATGGGAAAACGTATAGTTTTTTTTCTAACGATGGAAGCAAAAAAGTTTTTACTGTAGAAAAAATAGATGCAAACACCATTACAGGCAAAAATGCTGAAGGACAAGTGATGAGCATCGAAAAATCTGAAATTTCTAAAATCAATAAATCTAATACTTTGGCAACTGTAGGACTAGTAGGGGTGATTATAGCAGCAGCATTGGTTATTCCTGCTTATAGTAAAAATGAGCCAGTTGGTGGTAGATAAAAACAAAAAGACATCCCAAGGCATAGCATACGATATCTACCCAAGAAAAAGAATTTCCGAGAACAATCATTGCAATTTTATTGTCTTTAAAACCTAACAATTCCGCAAAATGAAAATATTGGGCAAATTCTATAGCACAAGCAAAAAGAAAAACACCAATGATTGTTTTAATTTTATCAAAATCAAAAAAAGATTGAATAAAAGTATAAATAAGAATCACCACTAAAACATCTCCGAAATAGGCTCTAATCCATTGTATATCTTTAAGTTTTGTTGCGATTATAACCTCAATTAAAAATAAAAAAACAGTTGTGGCAAAATATTTGTATTTCAATTTCATAAATTGTTACCTTTGATAAACAAAACACAAGATGATGAGATTTATTTTATTACTAGCCATATTTTTAGGCTTTTTAGGCTTTGGTCAGGTAAAGCCATTAACTCCAGAAGATGTACCTGAAGAAGTGAAAAAAGTAGTAGATTGTAGTTCACTAACCTTTGTCGTTATGAAACAACCCGAATTTCCGGGTGGTATGAATGAATTCAGAAAGAAATTTTCAGAAAATTTTGATTCAACTCCGCTTAAGGCTTCAGATTCAGCTCTTAAAACAACCATTTATTTCGTGGTAGAAACAGATGGTACAGTAAATAGAATAAAAGCTGTAGGTGATAATGAGGAGTTCAATAAAGAGGCGGAAAGAACCGTAAAATCTATTAATGCAAAGTACGAACCAGCACTAGTAAACAATATGGCAGTTCGCTATTTAATGAGATTTCCGTTAAGCATGAACCTTAAATAATTTTTTAACCAAATATAAAGGCGCACAAATTAGTGTGCCTTTTTTGTAAAGAAAAACTAAATTTTTACCTTTGAAAAAAACTAATGAAACAATTTATTTTCCTTTTTGTTTTAATTTGGGGAGTTTCTGCATCTGCTCAAGGTAATCCTAAAGCTAAAAATGCACCTAAAGAAGTATATGAAAGAGTAGATAGAGATGCTGCTTTCCCAGGTGGAATGAATAATTTTAGAGCTATTTTTAGTCAAAGATTTAATAGCAATAAGGTAAACTCTAATGATAGATTGATAAAAACTGTAGTAACATTTATTGTCGAAAGAGACGGAACAATCACAGATGTGAAAGCTGTGGGCATAAATTCTAGTTTTAATTGGGAAGCAATTAATACCATCAAGAAAATCAAGATAAAATGGAGACCAGCAATGTTGAGAAAACAAATGGTAAGGCAGAGGTTCAAATTACCTTTAACGATGAATTTTGAATAACATGAAAAAACGATTTTTACTTTTCAGTTTATTTTTCAGTGGATTTCTTTTCAGCCAAGATAAAAACGCAGAATTTATTGGTGGAGAAAAACAATTAAAAAAGTTAATCCTTTCCAAAATTAATTATGATTCTACTGGAATTGATGAAAATACGACTGTAGAATTGATTTTTAAGATTAATAAAAATGGGAAAGTAAAAAATATAGACTGCAAATCATTTTATCCAGACGCAAAAAAAGAATTTTTAAAAGCGGCAAAAAAAATCAAACAAAAATGGAAACCAGCCATGAAAAATGGTAAAAAAGTAGATTCAGAAGTTGTGGTTTCTTTTCCTATTGTTTTTGAGTAATCTAATCTTTTTCACTTATTAAATAATTAACAGCTAAATATCCTATTAAAGATATAATTGAAGGATAAACAAATAATTGTACCATTCCATCATCTGAAAGACCTTCATCAATTGAAAAAAACAGAAGAAAAATGAAGGTATATAATATTGCTACTTTTTGAGGAGAAAGGTTTATTCTGAAAAAATTTAAGACAAATAAAACAAAAATTAAAATTATGATATAAATTGGCAATCCGATTATTAAAATAAAAGGAACCATGCCGTATTGTCCGCCAGGAAAATTCCCCAAAAACATAATAAAAAAATGAAGGACTAATATTAAGAAACTTAATATAAGCAACACATATATTTGTTCAGACTTGAAATTTTTCATTTCCCAATCATCTTTTTAATCGCATTTAGTTTCATTAAGGCTTCAATTGGTGTTAAAGTATTAATGTCAATTTTCGTGAGTTCTTCTCTGATATTTTCTAAAACAGGGTCATCGAGTTGAAAGAAAGACAATTGTAGATTTTCCTCAGTTACGCGTTTTATTTTTTCAGTAGAACCACTTTGGCTGCGAGAATCTTCTAATGTTTTCAGAATTTCAGAAGCTCTGTTCACCACTTTTGAAGGCATTCCGGCTAATTTCGCAACGTGAATCCCAAAACTGTGTTCACTTCCGCCAGCAACCAATTTTCGGAGGAAAATAATATTTCCGTTGTTCTCTTTTATCGTCACATGGAAATTTTTAATTCTCTCAAAATTCACGCTCATTTCATTGAGTTCGTGGTAATGTGTCGCAAAAAGCGTTTTCGGTTGAGTGTTATGTTGATGAAGATATTCTGCAATTGCCCAAGCTATAGAAACACCATCATAGGTGGAAGTTCCACGCCCGATTTCATCGAGCAAAATCAAACTTCTTTCTGAAATATTATTCAAAATATTTGCCGCTTCATTCATTTCTACCATAAAAGTAGATTCGCCTGCCGAAATATTATCGGTAGCACCAACTCTAGTAAAAATTTTATCTAAAACCCCAATTTCAGCGTGTTTTGCTGGGACGAAACTTCCAATTTGCGCTAATAAACAAATAATCGCAGTTTGTCTCAAAATTGCAGATTTACCCGCCATATTTGGCCCGGTAACCATAATGATTTGTTGAGAGTCTTTGTCTAAAAAAACATCATTCGGAATGTATTTTTCGCCTAATGGAAGCGATTTTTCTATAATTGGATGTCTTCCTTCTTTGATGTCTATCGCAAAAGTTTCGTTGAGAATAGGCTTGGTATAATTTTCAGAAATAGAAAGTTCAGAAAGAGAAACCGCGCAATCAATTTGAGCAATTAAGCCAGAATTTTCTTGAATTTGATCAATATATATCAATACATTTTCACAAACTTTTCGGTACAACTGATGTTCAATTTGCGAAATTTTTTCTTCCGCACCGAGAATTTGCGTTTCATATTCTTTCAATTCTTCGGTAATGTAGCGTTCTGCATTTACCAAAGTTTGTTTTCTGATCCAATCTTCTGGAACCTTGTCTTTATGCGTGTTTCTTACTTCAATATAATATCCAAAAACGTTATTAAAATCAATTTTCAGTGAAGAAATTCCTGTTCTTTCGATTTCTCTTTGGCACATTTCATCCAGAAAACCTTTTCCTTTGGTTTGCAAATTTCTCAATCTATCAAGCTCTTCCGAAACTTCGGATTTGATGACATTTCCTTTGTTGAGGTTTACAGGAAGTTCTTCATTCAAATGATTTTGAAGATAAGAAATAAGTTCTTCTAAATGATTCAAAGGTTCTAGCCAAGCCAAAAAATCGTGATGAGAACTTAATGATTCTCTTATTTTTTGAATATTCATTAAACTCTGACGAAGATAACCGAGTTCTTTCGGTGAAATTTTTTCGGCAGCTAATTTTCCGATAAGTCTATCTAAATCTGAAATTCCTTTTAATAAATCTAAAATTTCAAATTTTAAGGAATCTTCTTTGTTAAAAAATTCGATGAGAGAAAGTCTGCGGTTGATTTCGTTGACGGATTTTAAAGGCAAAATTAATCTTCTTCTGAGCAATCTTCCTCCCATTGCTGTAGAAGTTTTATCGATAATGTCAAGCAAAGATTTCCCTTGATAATTGCTAGAATGTACAATTTCTAAATTCCGAAGAGTGAAATTATCCATCATCAAATAATCATCTTGCGGAATGCTTTGCATTTTAGTAATATGCTGTAAAAGAGCGTGATGTGTATCTTCTACCAAATACGCAAAAATAGCTCCAGCTGCTGTAATCCCCAATTTTTGTTCATCAATCCCAAAACCTTTTAGTGATTTGGTTTTGAAATGGGAATTCAGTTTTTCGTAGGCAAAATTATATTGATACGCCCAATCTTCGAGCTTAAAACAGTTTTTATTTTTAAGTTGAGTAGGAATTTCGGCGGTTCTTTGATAAATAATTTCCGAAGGATCAAAAGTGTGAACAATATGCAATAATTTCTCTAAATTTCCTTCTGCTACTAGAAATTCACCTGTTGAAATATCAACGAGCGCCATTCCGTATTTTTCTTTTTCTTTATGAAGAGAAAGCAAGAAGTTGTTTTTTTTAGAATTAAGAACTTGCTCATTAAACGTAACACCAGGAGTTACCAATTCTGTAACGCCACGTTTTACGATGCCTTTCACCATTTTTGGGTCTTCTAATTGGTCGCAAATGGCAACACGTTTTCCTGCTCTTACCAATTTTGGCAAATAAGAGTCAACTGAATGATGCGGGAAGCCTGCCAATTCTATATGCCCATCTCCATTAGCACGTTTGGTGAGTACAATTCCTAAAATTTGAGAAGTGGTAATGGCGTCTTGTCCGAAAGTTTCATAGAAATCTCCTACCCGAAAAAGCAACAAAGCATCTGGATATTTCGCCTTGATGGTATTGTACTGAGTCATTAACGGAGTTTCTTTTTTTGCCATATGATTTATTCTTTAACGCAAAAGCGCAATTAATCATTATTAATTTTTAGTTGTTTTCTAAAGTCAATATTTAGATGATATTGTTCTTCAATTTTAATAACCTTTTTTGAAGCGTTTTCTATATTTTTTCCTTCTTTTGTCCACAAATAAGGGAAAAAATTATAAACTTCATCTCCATTTAATTTCGAAATATCATTTTCCCAGTTTTTCCAGCGATAATCTTGATAAAAACTTTTTAAATTTCCATTAAAACAAAAATTTAGAAAGTCTGAATATGTCAAATCAAGTGGTTCAAATTCTAAAGTATCAGGAGCAAAATAATAAACTTTACCTAAATCCTTTCCAAATTCTCCATTATTAAGAATATAAAAACCGCCAATTACATCATCTGCAATTAAAAAGAAAGATTTTGGTTCTCCATATTCTTCAAAAGATTTTCCTTTATTCCATTCTGGTAATGATCTTTTTATTTTTTCATTTCCAGAACCTAATATTCTTATCCATCCATTATCAATTAAGATTCCGCCTGTCATATAAACAATTGCTCCCATCGGAGAACGCGTTGTAACTTGTGTTTTATAAAGAGCATCTTTTGCTTGTTCAATGTTTGAAATTGGTAAAACTTCTACTTTATTTTTAGCATTACTAATCCATTCTTTTACAAGTGACCAAGATGAATCTTCAGTGTTTATAAGTTCAGTAATGGGACGCATTTTAATTTGACCAAAAATTATTATTGGAAAAAATAATAAGATTAAAATTCTCAAATATTTTATCATTCTAAAAAATTTTACAAAAAATTGAAAAGAAAATCTAAAAAAAATTAGTGTTCTTTTTGCAAAATCTTTGTGTGCTTTGTGTTTAAAAATTAATTTTGCTCAAAAGTACTTAAAATTTGTTTTTGCTCAAAAGAATATGAAATATTATAACACAAAAAATTGGATTGGGACATTGTTTAAAATCAGTAAAAGTGAAACCATCAAAAAGCTGATTTACCCGATCATTTTTATGACCATTTACGCTTCTTTGGTAGCATATATAGAACTTACCGTATTGAATATTCACGAAAATTCTTTCTTGAAGGATTTATCTTTAATCTATTCTTTGTTAGGTTTTGTATTATCTTTACTGTTGGTTTTCAGAACCAATACCGCCTATGATAGATGGTGGGAAGGTAGAAAACTTTGGGGGCAATTGGTGAATGATTCTAGAAATTTAGCCGTGAAACTCAATGCTATTTTACCAAACGAAGATTCTTATAATCGGAATTTTTTCAGAAAAAGTATTTCGTATTTTCCGCATTTATTAAGCAGGCATCTTTCTAAAGAATCTACAGAATTTGCACTAGACGAAAATTACAATGAGCTGCACGCTGCAGAAAAAGAACAGCATCCGCCGCTTTCTTTGATTAATATGATGATGAATAGACTGATTCATCTTCAGAAGGAAGATAAAATCTCGACAGAACAATTGATTTTTATGGACAAACAATTGAGTGGTTTTTTAGACGTTTGTGGCGGTTGCGAAAGAATTAAAAATACACCAATTCCTTTTTCGTATTCGTCATTTGTGAAGAAATTTATTTTGACTTATGTTCTTATTTTGCCTGTTTCTCAGGTAGCAACGGTAGGTTATGCAATGATTCCTCTTACCGTTTTTGTATTTTATGTTTTGATGAGTTTAGAACTAATTGCCGAAGAAATAGAAGATCCTTTCAGTAATGATGAAAACGATTTGCCTACCGAACAAATGGCACAAAATATTGAGAGAAACGTACAACAAATAATTTATTTAAAGCCAAAAAATGACTAAAAAACTGAAATTAGAAGAATTAGGAAGAATAGATGTAGAAACGTTCAAAAAAACGGGGAAAATTCCGTTGGTGGTGGTTTTAGATAATATCAGAAGTATGCACAATGTAGGTGCAGCTTTCCGAACTGCCGATGCTTTTTTGGTGGAAAAAATTATTCTTTGTGGTATTACGCCAAAACCTCCTCACAGAGAAATTCATAAAGCTGCTCTTGGTGCTACAGAAAGTGTAGATTGGCAATTTTACGAAAGCGTGAAAGAAGCGGTAATTGATTTAAAGACTTTAGGTTACGAAGTAATAGGAATAGAACAAACTACCAATTCTGTGATGATTACCGATTTTGAAATCAACAAAACAAAAAAATATGCTTTGGTTTTAGGAAATGAAGTAGAAGGGATTTCTGATGAAATTTTGATGGATTTAGATGAGTGTCTGGAAATTCCGCAGTTGGGAACCAAGCATTCTCTTAACGTTTCGGTTTGTGGCGGAATTGTGATGTGGGAGTTTTTTAAAAATTTGAAGTAAATACAACGGCGCGAGCGAAGCGAGCGTCGATTGTTTTCAAAGATATTCATAAAAAATCCCGAAAATTTTCGGGATTTTGTTTTTTATCTTTTCAAAAGTTGATCAAAAGTATTTCCTTGTCTGATGTCTCCTGTTTCATAACCCTTGGTAAACCACTCTACACGTTGCCGTGAACTACCGTGAGTGAAGGCTTCTTGGTTTACATAGCCAGCACTTCTTTTTTGGATATTGTCGTCTCCTACAGCAGCAGCAGCTTCCATAGCACTTTCGATGTCTCCTGGTTCTAAGAAATTTTCTCTGTTGTTGGTTTGTTTAGCCCAAAGACCAGCATAGAAATCTGCTTGTAATTCTGTAGCTACAGAAACTCTATTCATTTCAGCTTCAGAGTATTGTCCGCTTCTGCGCAATTTATCTACTTGTTGTGTAGTTCCTAAAAGAGTTTGAATGTGATGCCCAATTTCGTGTGCCATTACATAAGCAATGGTAAATTCTGTAACCTTAGCCCCAAATTTTTGTTGAAGTTCATTAAAAAAACTCATATCCATATAAACCGTTTGGTCAGCAGGACAATAGAAAGGTCCCATAGAAGACTCTGCTGTTCCGCAGCCAGATTGTGTTACATTCTCGAAAAGTACAATCTGTGGTTCTTTGTATTGCATTCCGTTTTGAGCAAAAACATTTTCCCAAGTTTGGTTGTTTTCTGCTGAAAGCATTTTTACAAATTCTCTTATTTGTAGTTCGTCTTTGGTTAATTGTCTTTGTTCTGTAGGGGCAGAATTTTCTACTCCACCACTTAGGATAGAAGAAGGATCACCACCCAAGAAAAAAACAATAGCTGCAATAATAAGGGTGCCAAGACCACCGCCAACTAGCATTCCGCCACCTCCGCCGCCACTGCCGCGTCTATCATCCACATTGTCTGCTCTATCGTTTGTCCATTTCATATGATTGTATTTTGAAATTTAATTTTGATAAAATTAGTAAAAATTTATTTATCTAGTTTCTTTTCTTTTAACCAATGACTTGTAGATTGATATGCCGAAATAGCCTGGGTTTCTAAATCTTTTCTAGGTGTTTTTGGCAAAAGATTCTCTGTGTAATAGATATTATATTCGTCTGTAAGATAATCACTTTCTTTTTTAATCAGTTGATATTGTTTTATTTTTTTGGTAGGAGAAATTACCGTTAGATAATTATCTTTTACAAAACCTAAATCTTGATAAGTTGCGATATAAGCTCTAGGAACATAATTTTTAGAAAAAACATCTTGTCCTAGAAATTTAGAATCATAATTGAAATGTAACAAGCCAAAAAGGGTAGGCATTATGTCAATTTGTGATGTTACAGTTCGGAATTTTTGGGGCTCTACAAAACCAGGAGAGAAAATCATTCCGGGGATTCTGTATTTGTCCATAGGAAGCTCTGTTTTTCCAGCACTAGAAGCACAATGGTCTGCTACAATTACAAAAACGGTATTTTTAAACCAATCTTGTTTAGCTGCCATTTCGAAAAACTTTTTCAGGGCATAATCGGTATATTTCACACCTCCATTTCTAGATTTGGCAGTTGGCGGAATATCAATTTTACCTTCGGGATAAGTGTATGGTCTATGGTTAGAAACCGTCATCCAGTGGTGAAAAAATGGTTTTCCAGATTTAGCATCTTTGTTCATTTCGAAGATTGCTTTTTTTGCCATGTCTTCATCACACACGCCCCAAACATTGGCAAAAGTAATTTCTTCTGGTTTAAAATTATCTCTATCAACAATTTGATAGCCATTTCCTCCAAAAAAATCTTTCATATTATCAAAATAGCTGTAACCTCCGTATAAAAATTTGGTGGTATAACCTTTTGATTTAAAGATGTTTCCAGTAGTAAATTTGTTTTTATTTTCTGCCTCTCTTTTAATGATACTTTCTCCCGCAGTTGGTGGAATGCAAAGCGTAAGTGCTTCTAAACCACGCACAGTACGGTTGCCAGTAGCGTAAAGATTAGTAAAAAGCAAACTTTGCTGTGCCAAAGAATCTAGAAAAGGGGTTATTTTATCACGATTTCCATAATAACTCATAAAATCTGCCGAAAGACTTTCAATAGAAATGAGCACTACGTTTTTATGTTGCTCAGGTTGAATTTCGGCAACTATTTTCCTATCTAAAGTAGCTGTTCCTAATGCAGAAAGAACGTTTTTTTCTGCCAGTTTTTCGTCAATGGTAGGATAGAATTTAAAGAAATCTAAAGTATTATTGGTGAAAGCTTCATAGAATTTAAACAAACCATTGGCAGCAATTTCTTTTTTGAAGGTATTTCCTTTATCGTAAGAAAGTTTTGGGATGACTAAAATGCTGATGAATACTAAAATAATAAAGCTTCCCAACAAAATTAATTTTTGTTTGAAATTAGGAAGTTCTAACAGACTGTTTTTAGTTTTTCTATAAATAAGCCAAGTAATTGCAGTTGTTACTAAAAAAATGATAGAAAATAGTGGAACTATAGGATAGCTTTCCATAATATTTCCTATGACTTCATTGGTATAAATTAAATAATCTACTGCAATAAAATTATAACGTACCCCAAATTCGTTGTAGAAAAAATATTCACTTACTGCATTAAAAATAATAAGCAAAACATACAGAAATAAAGTGATGAAGTAGAGTGTATTTCTAATTTTAAGTCTTTGTTTTGGCAAGAAATACATCAGTGCAAAAAGAACGGTTTTCAAACCTAAAAAGATGAGCACAATTTCGCTTACACTTCCTCCGTATTGTTTAAAAATATTATTTGGAGTTAATAAAACATATAAAAATGCAGCAATGAAAATACCCAAAATTACTTTTCCATATGGATTTTGATATTTCCCGTTAGATAAAAACAGAAAATAAAGCGCCAAAAAACTACTGGCTATGGTAAAAACGAAGATATCATTAACCAAACCAATAGAAGCTACTTTTAAAATATCACCTATGCTGAAATGGTCTGTGGTAATAGGGTGTAGCACGAAAACTATCCTTAAAAGAAATGAAACAATGAGGTAAAGAATTCCTAAGTTAAGGAAAGGTTTTATTTTTTGTAGATACATTTCTATTTTTTTGAGATTAAGATTCGAAATTTAAGACTTTTAAAATAAATAAAAATTATTTCAAATTTCTTTTAAAATCAATCATTCTAAGTGCAGTAACGGCAGCTTCTACACCTTTATTGCCTAGATTACCACCACTTCTGGCGATAGATTGTTCTTTATTATCATCTGTAAGAACGCAGAAAATTGCAGGAACGTCTGTCATTACATTACAATCTTTAATTCCTTGTGCTACAGCACTGCAAACGTAATCAAAATGTGGGGTTTCTCCTCTTATCACATTTCCTATTGCAATTACAGCATCGTGATTTTCTGCTGCGCAAAGTTGCATACAAGCAAAATTTAGTTCAAAAGCACCAGGTACAGAAAAAACGTCTATATTTTCTTTTTTTACGCCTTCTTTTTCTAGAATTTCTAGAGCAGCGTCTCTTAGGTTATAGGTTACAAAATCATTCCAATCAGAAACAACAATGCCGATTCTAAAAGAATCAGCATTTGTAATTTGTAATGGTTTGTAATCCGAAAGATTTACAGTTGCCATTGTTTATTTTTAAAAGTTTTTTACCATTTCTATGTAGGCATCAGACGTACCACCATCATAATCTTGATATTTTTCTTCGATAGTAGAAAAATATTTTTTAGCTTCTGCATTCTTTTTAAGGGCAAGGGCTAATAAACCAGCTTTTTTATTAAAATAGTAGCTAGTGTAGGCATCATCAGAAGCATTAGCAGCTTTGTCCATCATAGAAAGTGCGTCTTCTGATTTGTTTAAGTTTGCCATAGCGTCTCCCATTGCTCCATATTTTAGAGCCATTAGGATTTTGTTATCAGAACTAAATTTATCTAATAAATCATAAGCTTCTTGATATTTACCTTCTTTGAATTTTAGTAAACCTGCATTATAAGCAGAAAGTTTACCAGCAGGAGTACCACTAAATTGGTCATAAGTTCCTTTGAAACCTGGGTTTGCAGCAGATTTACCACCTAGTGCAGCTTCGTCTTTTCCTTCAGAAAGGTTTTTTTGAGCAGCTAAGTAACTTAGAGTTGCTTCTTCGTTTTTAGGATTGGTAATAAATTGCTGGTATGCAAAATATCCTAATACTCCCAATACTAGAACTCCGAAAAGAATACCTAATTGCTTAGCGTATTTTTCAATGAACATCTCTGTCTTAAGTGCGGTCTGATCTAAATCCTGAAAAATCTCTACCGTTTCTTTTCCTTCGTTTTCTAGCTGTTTTTTGCTTTTATGCTTATCTGTCATAATTTTAAAATTGAAATGCAAAAATAATAGTTTCTGCTGTGATATACAATATTTATTTTCAGTGGTTTTTAGATTAATTTATTGGGGTTAAAATTATTTAATTATTGAACTCAAATTGCTAAGGTTTTTCTAAAGAAAAAAAGAGCATTTTTGATATTCTTATTATAATGTCAACTAAGCATAATATTGTAATAATTGATCTTCATTTGTGTATTTCTGAGGAGGTACATAATAGTTGAAATTGGGCATAACTGCGAGAGTAGCAAAGATTTTTTCTAAGATTTTGCATTATATTTTAGCAAAACCACTAACTTTTATCTTAGTAAAACAAAATTCTAAATATATAGACTAATGTAAATTTTCAACACAAGGTATTGACAATGAAGGTTTTGTGTTTTTGTGCTTAAAAATTATCTAAATGCGCAATAAGCAATAGTCATATTTTATTATTTTTGAGAAAATTTTGAAAATGCTAAAAACCAGATTGCTCAGAACCGTTATCCTCCCGAAAGAAGAAAGCGAAGATTTCACTTATGCTGAGATTGAAGAAGGAACTCACTTCCGAGGGCACAATCTTTGGCTTTTGGTGATTTCTATGGTTATCGCATGCATTGGTCTTAATATCAATTCTCAAGCTGCTGTAATCGGGGCAATGCTTATTTCGCCATTGATGGGGCCAGTTGTTGGTTTATCTTTTGGATTGTCTACTCATAACAAAGATTTAGTGAAAAAGAGTTTGCAAAACTGGGGAATTATGATTCTAACCAGCTTAATAGCTTCTACTATTTATTTTATTATTTCGCCTTTTCATTCAGAAACCTCTCAGCTAGAATCTTTTAAAGAGGCAACAATTTTTGATTGTATGCTAGCACTTTTTGGTGGTTTTGCTTGGTTTTTAGGGATTATCAGAAAAGAAGCCATCAAAGTAATTGCTGGTGTAGCGGTTTCTACTGCGTGTATTCCTCCGCTTTGCACGGCAGGTTTTGGGATAGCGCATCTAAATTTTGATTTTTTCTTCGGGGGAATGTATTTTTATCTAATTAATTGTGTTTTTATCGGAATTGGGACTTGGGTTCTGAGTATAGTTCTTGGTTATCAAAAATATTATTTAGAAAAAGTAGAAAGACGAAATAAGAAATATGTTTGGATTGTGACTGTAGCGTCTATTTTGGTTTTGTTTCCGAGTGTTTTAATTACCATTAAAAAATTTAATAAGGAAAAACTAAAAGAAAACGCAGACCAATATGTAACTCTTATTCAGAAAAAACATCCTGAAATAGAAATTGTAAATTATAAAGTAGGTGAAGAGATTGGTAAAAATTATTTGGGTATTACCATTCTAAATGACGAAAGCTTTGTGGATAACAAAATTTTAAATAAGGCAGATTCTCTCAATAAAAATATTGAAATCAGATGGCACTATGCACCTAATTCTGGTAAATCTGAACTAAATAAACTTCAACAGCAAATTAATGAATTGAAAGCCGAGCTTAAAAGAATTAATAATTGAGAATGCTATACACTTCAGCATTAAACTGTTCTAGTTTTTTTTCTCCATCTAAATCTTTTAAACTGATTAAAAAACTAAATTGAGTAGCTTTTCCGCCTTGTTTTTCTACCAATTTGGCGGCAGCTTCTGTAGTTCCGCCTGTTGCCAGTAAATCATCGTGGATTAGGACTCTCTGACCAGGTTTTAGTTGGTCTGTTTTCATTTCTATTTCGGCGGTTCCGTATTCTAGAGCGTATTTTTCTGAAACAAAAGGAGGGGGTAGTTTTCCCTTTTTTCTAATTAAAACAAAAGGAACTTCTAACGCCACTGCAATGGCAATCCCGAAAAGATAACCTCTGCTTTCTATGCCACATACCACATCTACTTTTCCACGGCTAAAATCTGCTAAGTCTGCGATGACTTCTTCATACAATTTCGGGTCTAGAAAAATTGGAGTAATGTCTTTAAACTGAATTCCTTCAATCGGGAAATTTGGTATGTTTTGTATGGTTTTTTCTAATTTTTCAATTAAATGATGAGAAGCCATTTTTACTTTTTTTATTTATTTTTTCTGAGAAGAATTAATTTTATAGCTTGTGATTTTCCAGCCGTTTTCTGTAGCCTTTAATCCGTAAGAAACATCTAAATCTGTTGTGTTTCCGTTTTTATCAGTCACGGTGTATGTTGCATTTACACTTGCGGTATTGTTGGCATTGGCTTTGGTATCTACACTTTTCACTTCTACTTTTTTCACCGCCCCAAAACCAGAGTTAGGATTAGAAAAACTGTCATAACTTCCCCAACTTGGGTTTTCGACCTGGCTGTATGCGCCTTTTAAATTTTGTGAATTTAAGCTGCTTAAGAAGTTTACTACGGTATTTTTAGGGTCTCCTAAAACTTTTGGTGCATCAGGAGTGGTGGTATCTTCAGGATTTACGGCATTTGGGTCTGTTGTTTCTGTTCCTTGTTCCGTAACTTCTGGTGTTAATAAAGCTTTTCCATTAATTGGAACGCCCATTTTGGTCATTTCCAGTACTTTTTTAGATGTTTTTACCGTGATTTTGATGTCTATTTTATCATCTATGATTTTATCTTTTGGTAAAGAGGCAAAGTTCACATAAAATCCTTTAAAAGAATTACTTTGCATTAAATTTTTAGAAGTTAATAATTTTTCTCCTTGGCTAGAAATAGTCAAAATGGTTTCTAGCGCTGCTTTATCAAATTCTACTCTGTTTCCACTAGCGTCTAATAATCTAGGCACTACCATCATGGCTTTAGCGCCTACAATACTATCTATAGAAGCAGCTTGTACATTCACTTGAATTGAAGTGGCAGTAATGTCGTTAGGATCTCTTTCGGAAGGGGTAATGTTTTGGAAGATGTTCATTTCTCCTAAAGAAGGAGGCGCGTTGCTCGCCCAAGTAATTCCGTTTTCTTTGGCTACTTGGTCTGCCATTGCGAAAATTTCAGGAACTTTTTTACCATCCAAAAGTTTGGCAAGGGCTTTCAGTTCTGCTAGGTCACCATCAGCTTCCACACCGAAGGTTTTTAGGATATATAAAGCTTCATTAAATTTAATCTGCTGAAGAGTAGGGAGAGATGATGTCATATCATTGATGCTTTCTTGGAAAGCTTTGGTGCTTTCACCATCTACAGTGTCTTTTTTACAACTTATAAGAAATAGAGCCGATAAAATTGTAAGTAAAAAGAAACGTTTCATTTATTTATAATTTTATACAAAAATATAAAAATCTTAAGACATTGTGAATATTTATTTTTTGGATGTCAACAAATGGTTTTAACATCATCTAGTCTCTTATAACAAAAAAACGCTAACCTTTTACAGTTAGCGTTTTATTTTATTTATATGCTACGAAGTTGAAAACTTTGCACATCCGAAGGATTTAGCTAATTGCCAATAAGATTGAATCTGTAATTTCCCAATAATTATTAACCAATTCTAATTTAACAATACAATTTCTGAAAACTCGATGTGTATTTCGATAATTAACAAATACTAAAGCAATTTTTTTGGAATCATCAAATAAGATTTCTGAATAATAAACAATTCCAGCTTCACAATCCTTTTTGTTTTTATCTTTTTTTTCTAAATCTTGAACTTCTACAGCGCATTGATTAAAATCATTTGCTTTTACAGTACTTCTTTTACATAGACTTTTCAAAACATCCATTTTATTTGAAAAGCCACTAAAAAATTGCGTATTATCCTTTAGTATTTTTATTCTTGCTTCATTATTATATCTTGAAATGTAAGTATTTTTAATTTTCACAGAATCTAAATACAAAACACATTGTTTTTTTTCATTATTAAAAATTTGATTATGTGCTTTGGTGTGTTCTTTATTATATACTTCATCGTTATTATTTCGAGAGGCTATTCTTAAACTATCAAAATATTTTTTTCTATCACCCAAATAATAATCATCATAAAAATTACCTATCAATTGATCAGTTAATTCATTATAAAGTTTTATTCTAACATCAGAAGATTGACTAATACAAACTTTCATTTCTTCTTTACAATCTGTTATCAATGTAAAAGATAATAAAATAAATAATATTTTGAATCTAAAATTCATCTGATTTTATTTAATAATAATATTTACTAGTATTTATATGAATATTATCTTTACTTTTACGATATACATCAAAATAATCAAAGATAACTTTTCTTTTTAATATTGTCTTTAGAGTTTCTCTCTCCCCGCTACACAAAGTTGGGAGACTTTGCGCCAGTTTACTCACCACAATTACTGTATTTCCAAAATTAATTTTTACTTTTTAGCTTTGCTCAAAGTTGCAAACTTTGCGCAACAAGCATTTTCCAAATCTTCTTACTCCAAACTGCACTTGCATGAATTTTTTATTTTCGCCTGCTCAGAACTTGTTTCTAATTCTACCCAACCAATAATTTCAAAATTACTGATTTTTAATGAAATGAAAACAAAAAATCCCAGCTTTTGGCTGGGATTGTATATCAATTATTTATAAATAATTAAAAAGGATATTCGAAGATTTCTGATTCGTGAACCAAAGGATTTCCTGTTGGGATTAATTTTAGTTTCGTTAATGCAGTCATTACTACGAAAATAAATAATCCTACGGTGAAGAAGAATGCTCCAAAAACCAATAAAGCTGTTTGTGCATTATCCCAGAATGGCCCTACTGTACCTGGCATTACCATATTAAAGAAATCTAACCAGTGTCCTAAAATAACCAAAACGGCCATAGTAGTTACCACTTTGTAATTTCTCTTGATGCTAGAACTTACTAATACCAATAGAGGTAATAAGAAGTTGATGATTAGCATTGGTAAGAAGGTATATTTATAATATTCAAATCTGTCAAAGAAATATCTTACTTCTTCTGGTATGTTTGCGTACCAGTAAAGCATAAATTGGTCAAACCAAAGATAAGTCCACAATAAACTGGTAGCAAATAAGAATTTTGCTAAATCGTGTAAGTGGTTATCATTAAACTGAGGTAAAACACCTTTTTTCTTTAGATGTACTGCTACTAAAATAATAGCTGCTACCGCACTAGATAAAGTACTTACCATAGAATACCAGATGTATAGAGTAGAGTACCAGTGTGGGTCAATAGACATTAAGAAATCCCAAGCCCAAGCTGCAGATGCAAATCCGAAGAAAGCAATGTAGCCTACGCTCCAGTTGTATAGAGATTTATAATCACTTCTTGCTTTAGTTTCGTCTAATTTTTTAGATAATTTTTTGATTTTCCATACGAAGAAAGACGCACCAATTACATAGATAAGAACTCTAACAATATAGAAAGGAATATTTAAAAATTTAGATTTTTCATAAAGTATTACATCAAAGTGTGGGGATTCTGGATTAGTTAATTCTGAATCCATCCAATGATAAAGGTGAGCTACACCTCCTACATTTAGGAAAGTAAGAATTAATAATAAAATACCACCTACAGGGATAAAAGAAGCTACAGCTTCCATCACTCTTTGTACAATTACAGACCAGCCTGCGTGTGCAGCGTGCTGTATAGATAAGAAGAATAATGCACAAGCACTAATTCCGAAGAATAACATTGCAGCAGTTAAAAAAGCTGCATAAGGGGTATTATGTACTTGGTGTGTTGCGTGTTCTAGATGAGCTGCTTGATCTTGTGGGCCTATTGTTTCTGCAGAATTGGTAGGAACGTGGTGACCTGAACTATGATGAACAGCTTCCATCATTTCAGTAATTTTCACATCGTCTAGACTGTGGTTCAAAGCATAACCAATACCGAACAACACCAATCCAGTTACGATTAGTATGATAGAATATAATCTTAATTTTGGTGAAAAACTATACATTTCTTTCTGTTTTAATTATTTAGTATTGGTTTGAGTTGTAGTAGTGGCAGGTGTAGTAGCTGCTTGATCAGCTTTAAAAGCACTCATAATATACATAGACACTCTCCATCTATCAGCAGGAGTAAGTTGACCTGCGTATGATCCCATTAAGTTTCTACCATTGGTAATTACATAATGTATTGTTCCTACAGTAATCTCTCTGTCTTTATAAGCTGGTACACCAGAGTAAGCTCCGCTTTGTACAATTGGACCTTGTCCATCACCATTTAAACCGTGACAAGCAGAACAAGTGTGCTCATACATTTTTTTACCTCTCTCTATATCTTTTGCCATGTTTTTTTGGTCAAGTGGAGAAGTTGTTACTGCTTTAGAAGCATCATACAATGCTGTATATTCTTCTGTAGTTTTCGGCATTTTTTCTTCTGGCAAAAGACCTTCTTTATTTTGAGGAACAGTTCCTTCTACTGGAGAAAGAGCGGTAGCTCCTCCGTTATCTTTAAATAAAGGAATTTCGTTTTCGTGGTCTGTATAGTATCCATCATCTTTAGATTGCACTTTTAATAGTGGATCATAAGCTACAGGAAAATACATATCAGGAAAATACACCAAAGGTGGGTTGTCTTTTGGTCCACAAGAGTTCAGCGCTATAACTGAAACTCCCAAGATGGCTGTTATTTTTAAAATATTCTTCATTTTAAGCATCTTTTACAGTTATTTCTTCAACTCCTGTATCTATCAACATTTGTTTGATAGTATCTATATCTTCTGAAACAAATTCAATTAAGAATTTATCATCAGTAGTTCTAGGGTCTGGGTTTTGTGCAGGAGCGCCAGGATACATTTTATTTCTTATAACAAAGGTAAGAGACATCATGTGTGCAGCACAGAATACCATTAATTCAAACATCGGAACTACAAATGCTGGCATATTTTTAGCCCACCAAAAAGCAGGTTTACCACCAATATTTTGTGGCCAGTCATGGTTCATCATATACCAAGTTGCAAGTGCACCAATAGTTACACCATAACATGCATATATAAATGCAGCATCTGATATTCTTGTTTTCTTAAGTCCAAGTGCTTTATCAAGACCATGAACAGGAAACGGAGTGTAAACTTCGGCAATTTCAATGCCTTTATCTCTAAATGCTTTTACGCCGTGCATCAAATCGTCGTCATCGCCGTAAAGTCCGTATATTCTTTTAGTGGTGCTCATCTCCTTCTTTTGCTTTATAAGTTTCACCTGAAATTTTCAAAATAGATTTCAATTCAGCCTGTGCAATTACAGGGAATGTTCTTGCGTATAATAGGAAGAGTACCCCGAAGAATCCTATAGTTCCTAAATATACACCTACATCAATAATGGTTGGCTTAAACATTGTCCAAGCTCCTGGTAAGTAGTCTCTAGAAAGGTTAATAACGATGATGTCAAAACGTTCAAACCACATACCGATATTGATGATTAATGCTACAATATATGTCCAAATAATATTTGTTCTTAATTTTTTGATCCAGAAAGAAGCAGGTACAACTAAGTTACAGATAATTAGCGCCCAGAATGCCCACCAGTAAGGACCAGTAGCAGCACCAGGTGATAAGTATGTGAAATCTTCGTATCTAGAACCAGAATACCAACCTATGAAATATTCTACAGCATAAGCTACTGTTACCATACCTCCAGTTACAATGATTACGATGTTCATAATCTCGATGTGATATATGGTAATGTATTCTTCTAAGTGAGCTACTTTTCTTGCCACTAATAAAAGAGTCTGTACCATAGCAAATCCTGAGAAAATAGCACCTGCTACAAAGTAAGGAGGATAGATTGTAGAGTGCCAACCTTTAATTACAGAAGTAGCAAAGTCAAAAGATACGGTAGTGTGTACTGAGAATACTAGTGGAGTTGCTAAACCTGCAAGAACCAAAGATAATTCTTCGAATCTTTGCCAATGTTTTGCTTTACCACCCCAACCAAATGCTAGGAATGTATAAATCTTTTTAGTCCAAGGAGTTTTTGCTCTATCTCTAATCATGGCAAAGTCTGGGATTAATCCCATAAACCAGAATACGGTAGATACTGAGAAATAAGTAGAGATTGCAAATACGTCCCAAAGAAGCGGAGAGTTAAAGTTAGTCCAAAGAGAACCAAATTGGTTTGGTAAAGGGAAAACCCAATATCCTACCCAAACTCTACCCATGTGAATTACTGGGAAGATAGCAGCCTGTACAACAGCAAAAATCGTCATCGCTTCTGCTGAACGGTTTACAGACATTCTCCATCTTTGTCTAAATAATAATAATACTGCAGAAATTAAGGTTCCTGCGTGACCAATACCTACCCACCATACGAAGTTGGTAATATCCCAACCCCAGTTGATAGTTCTGTTAAGACCCCATGCTCCAATACCTGTACCGATGGTGTATGCAATACATCCAAATCCGTAGATAAATAGAACTAGAGCTG
>DDFD01000006.1:0-936 GCA_002337005.1 Flavobacteriales bacterium UBA1937
ACGATTATATCACCAAAGAAGAATTGTGGGCTTGTACCAGTTGTAACGCTTGTGTAGAAGCTTGCCCTGTTTTGATTGATCCGCTTTCTATTATTTTTGAAATGCGTAGATTCTTAGTAATGGAGCAATCTGCAGCACCACAAGAGCTCAATATGATGATGACGAATATTGAAAACAATGCTGCGCCATGGCAATACAACCAAGCTGATAGATTAAATTGGGCAAACGAAAGTTAAATTTTTGTTTGAAGTATTCAAATAAAAAGTAATTATACTTTGTTGAAATTTTTAAATTTATTTTACAATAATACATCATACATTTTATAATAAAGATGGATTTACATATAAAAACAATGGCAGAATACGCTGCCGAAGGAAAATCTCCAGAAGTTCTTTTTTGGGTTGGTTGCGCTGGGAGTTTTGATGACCGTGCCAAAAAAATCACCAAAGCATTTGCTAAAATCTTGAATAAAGTTGGGGTAGAATTTGCTGTTCTTGGGCAAGAAGAATCTTGTACTGGAGATCCTGCAAAACGTGCAGGAAACGAATTTATTTTCCAAATGATGGCATTAACCAACATCGAAATTCTAAACGCTTACGAAGTAAAGAAAATCGTAACGGCTTGTCCACACTGTTTCAATACTTTGAAAAACGAATACCCAAGTTTAGGTGGTAATTACGAAGTAATGCACCACACTCAATTGCTTCAACAATTGATGCAACAAGGCAGATTGAAAATTGAGGGCGGAAATTTTAAAGGTAAAAAAATAACGTTCCACGATCCTTGTTATCTTGGTAGAGCCAATGATGAATATGAAGCGCCAAGAATTTTGTTAGAGAAATTAGACGCAGAATTGGTAGAAATGAAACGTTGTAAAACCAATGGTTTATGTTGTGGAGCAGGAGGTGCACAAATGTTTAAAGAACCAGAAAAAGG
>DDFD01000006.1:947-4111 GCA_002337005.1 Flavobacteriales bacterium UBA1937
GATGGTGTGAAGCATTTCAACAAAAATGAAGAAGTAGCTGTAAAAGATATTGTAGAATTAATAGCGGAAGCAGAAGATTTATAAAAAATAATTTGGAGTTGAAAAATATTGCTCAATCTATATATTTTAAAATTTTTAGTGTCTTATTTATTGGTTTCATTTCGTATACATTATGGAAAAAAGATGATGACTATTATATTCGAATGTGTGATAGTGTTGTTAATCAATCAATTAAGGGGAAGGTTGCAGGAATGGGAGGACACGGAATGTATCAATGGATTATGATTAATGACAAGACATTTGATGTGAATTTTTCAGATATTAAATATACAAATGGAATCACAGATAAATATATTGATATTAGAATAGGAGATTCTATTTTTAAAAATCCAAATTCTAATGAGATCGAAATAAGAAGAGGTAATAAAAGTGCAATATTTATTTTGGATTGTAAATTAAAAAAGTAGAATAAAAATGAAAATAGAAGAATCGACCATAGTAGAAACGAATGATTTCAAAGTCATTATTTATCCTGCTTCTAGAGCTTTAACAGCTAAAGAAGTAAAAGAAATTACAGAGAAATTGTATGATTTTCTCCCAACTTGGAACGCTCACGGAAAAGGATTAACGTCTTCATTTAAAATAGACCACAAACAATTTATTATCATTACTGTAGATGAAGAAAAAGTGCAAGCTTCTGGCTGTTCTATGGATTCTCTTAATGGTGTAATGAGAGAAATAGAATCCACTTATCAATTAGGGATTTTTGATAGAATGAAGGCTTGCTACAAAGAAAATGGTGAAATAAAAACGATGAAATTGACTGATTTCAGAAGCGCAGTAAGAAACGGCGGAATTTCTGATGAAGTAGAAGTTTTTGATTTTTCTAAAGATACTTATGTAAATTACTTGTCAGATTTTCTACTTCCTTTTAAGAGAAGTTGGGCTAGTTTTATTAAGTAAAAATATAATTGAGTCGGGCTTTTTGCTCGATTTTTTTTGCAAAATATAAAGTTTTTAAATCTATTTGAATCCCGAAAATTCTATCTTTGTAGTATGAATTTTAAAATTTTGCTTTTTTCTATGATTTCTATACTTCTTTTTTCTTGTAGAGGAGAAGATATGAATGATTTACAGAAAATAGATCAAGTAGTTAATCTGTATATCTCGGACAGCAATGGTGTAGATTTGCTTAATACGGAAAATACCAATGCGTACAAAACGATTATACTTCAGGATTTGAATGATCCTAATACCGCATTGAAGGCAATCTCTACTTTTTCTATTAAAAAAGATTTGAATAATGTGTCTTATATAGATTATGCTGGTGGTGCTACCAGAGTTTTACAAACTACTTCTGGTCAATATCCCGAAACCTACCAGTCTGAATTTTATATCAATCTAACCAAATCGGTAAATGATAATGATGTTACAGATGTAGATACCATCAAAATTCAATATTCTTCAGAGCCTTCCCAGTTTAAAGTCTCGAAAATTTGGTATAATAAACAATTGGCTTTTAGTAAAGTAAGTGTTGAGCCTAATATTGTAAAAATCGTAAAATAATTCCGTAAATTTGCAAAAATCATTTGATATTTGAGGCTTTTACTTAGTTTAAAAATCAATCTCAAATCTCAAAATATAAATCTCAAATCAAAAAAGATGTTACAAGTAAGTTTTTTACGCGAACAAAAAGAACGCGTAGTAGAAGGGCTTAAAAAAAGAAATTTTAAGAACCTAGAGTTGGTAGATGAAGCTATTCAACTAGATGATTTAAGAAAAAAAACGCAGTTAGAGCTTGATACTCAACTTTCGGAAATTAATAAAATTTCGAAAGAAATAGGTATGCTAATGAAAGATGGTAAAAAAGATGAAGCTGAAGCTGCAAAGTCTAAAACTGCCCAATACAAAGAATCATCCAAAGAACTTACCAATAAACTTTCGGAAATAGAAGTTTCTCTTCAGAATGTTTTATATCTTATTCCTAATATTCCTTACGAAAAGGTAGTAGCAGGTGTTTCTGCTGATGATAATGAGGTGGTTTACCAATCTCACGAAGTTCACGGTTTAGGAGAAGGTGCTATTCCTCATTGGGAATTGGCAAAAAAATACAATTTAATAGATTTTGAATTGGGCGTGAAAATTGCGGGTGCTGGTTTCCCTGTTTATTTAGGAAAAGGTGCGAGATTGCAACGAGCTTTGGTTCAATATTTTTTAGATAAAAATACTGATGCTGGTTACCTGGAAGTTAATCCTCCACACGTGGTAAACGAAGCTTCTGGATACGGAACAGGTCAGTTGCCAGATAAAGAGGGGCAAATGTATCACGTAGGAATTGATGATTTGTACTTAATTCCGACAGCGGAAGTTCCTGTTACCAATATTTATAGAGATGTAATTTTGGACGAAAAAGAATTGCCAGTAAAAAATACGGCTTTCTCACAATGTTACAGAAGAGAAGCAGGTAGCTACGGCGCACATGTAAGAGGTCTAAACAGACTTCACCAATTCGAAAAAGTGGAAATTGTAAGAATAGAAAAGCCAGAGAATTCTTATGCAGCTTTAGAAGAAATGGTGGCTCATGTAAAATCTATTTTGGAAGATTTAGAATTGCCTTTCAGAATTTTGAGATTATGTGGTGGTGATACAGGTTTTGCAGCTGCTATGACTTATGATTTTGAGGTATGGAGTGCAGCTCAAGAAAAATGGTTAGAGGTTTCTTCTGTTTCTAATTTTGAAACCTTCCAAGCGAATAGATTAAAATGCAGAATAAAAGGCGAAGGAAAGACACAGTTAGCACATACTCTTAATGGTTCTGCAATGGCTTTACCAAGGATAATGGCGGCTTTATTAGAGAATAATCAGGTAGAAGGCGGCATAAAACTGCCAAAAATTGTAGCAGAATATGCTAGATTTGAAATGATTGATTAATGATATAATTTTCCAAGTAAAATAAAACAAAACCACCGAAATTTCGGTGGTTTTGTAGTGAAAATAAAAGTGAATTTTCACATTCATACATATCCTTTAATTTTTGTTTTAATTTTATTCTTTCTAAAAAACTGAAAGGCAGATTCGTTTATTTCCTTTGCTCCTTTTAGTTCTATAAGTATATTTCCGTAATTGTTTTTGCCAAAGTATTCTACATCAGCTTTTACTAGAGT
>DDFD01000058.1 GCA_002337005.1 Flavobacteriales bacterium UBA1937
AAAAAAGCTAAAATTATTTTTGTTTGATAGAATCTCCTTTGATAGAATCAGATTTTAGATTGGTTTTCGTTTTCAGTGTATCATTTGTTTTTTTACTTTTCCCAAAAAACGAATTGAAACTTTTACTATACACCACACCAGCTCCAAAAGATTGATTGGCATTACCGTTTACCCCTGTTAAACCAATATTAGAAGGTTTAGAATAAGCTCTTAACACCAATGTTCCATCATTATTTTTAGACACATCATATTCTACGATCCCTTCACCTGTAAGATAATTATTACTATTGGCCGACTTAGAAATAGGCACTCCAAAACCTGTCTTTAAGGTTATTCTAGGAGACAAAGTAATATTTACATTAGTATTAGCCCTGTCATTTGTTTCTACACCATCTGTACCTTTTATATAATTAATATCTATCTGAAACTGTTGGCTAATGTTATTGATTACGTTTCCTAATTGTTTAAGCAAAAGGTTATAACCTGTAGTGATACCTGTATCTTGAAAACTAACTCCCCCAAATCCTCCAGTATTTGAGGTATTGAAATTATTAAGTACAAGTATAGATCCGAACTGTAAGGTTTTCTCATCATTATTAGACATTTTCACTGCCAGAGCTTCACGAATCTGAGTAGAAGCGTCTGGTGCAAAAACATCAAACTCTATCTTAGGATTTTTAAGCGTATTAGAAATTCTTGTCTGTAATTTTACATTGACAGGAGGCAATTTACCCGTACTCAAATATTCTGACGCATTGGTAACAGATCTATAATAGCTAGCCGTAATTTTTAGATCTGGCGTAAAAGGATCACCATCCCAAGTTATACTGCTATTTCTATCAATCTGAAACTGCTTTTTCAAAAATAATTTTTGTTCGTAGGTTCCATTATCCACCAAATATGTTCCTAACAAATTAATTTTTCCATTTGGAGACATCTTAAATTTCAGTTTTTCTGAAGAACCTCTTACCGAAATATCTCCTACTTCATCTCCTACCAAAACATTTACTGTAGAACCTTTATTAACACTTAACAAAAGATTGATATCTAGATTTACTCCTTTTTTAGCATTTTTTTCTATAGAAACTACCCCTTCTTTATCCGCTTTTAAAAATCTTAATAGCTTGAATTCATCTACGGAAGAAGCACTATTACTATTTAATGTAAAAACACTATTGTCTAATATATGGAAAGTTTCTATCTCTTGTGTAGGATCTCTTTCGTTATCCTTACCTGCTTCAATCTTTAATCCTCCGTCATTAAAGCTCACAAACAAATCACCTTTTCCGTAGATTTTTCCCCAAAATAAGTCAAAATCCCTTTGTTCTGTATTAAGAAGCATTAAATCTTCGGAACGTACAAAAACCTGAGCTTTAATATTTGCTAAATTGCTTAAATCTACTTGCAATAATGATAATGTTCCTTTAGAATTTCCTCTTCCATCATTTAATTTTATAGGCTCATTTAGAAGAATCATTCCATTATTAAGGGTGAGCGTAGTATCTTGGAAAGAATAATCTACTCCACTAAAATTAAGTTTTAGTCCAAAATCTTTCATCGCAACATCGCCTCCATAATTGATGTCATTAATTGGTCCATTTATGGCAACCATACCAGTAGCTTTTCCTCTAAAATTAGAAAAAATACCATTCACAAACGCCTGTACAAAACCAAGGTCAAAATCATTAAGATCAGCCTTTAAATCCAAAACTGGTGATGGCGTATTGTTATTTACTGTTCCTACTAATTCTAAATGATTTTTGCCTAAAAGTTCAGAAGATGCAATTTTTGCATTGATATCATATAAGTTAGGAGATTCACTATTTTTAGCAGAAACAATCATTTCTCCCATATTTTTTCCATTTAGGAAAATATCTTTGATGGACAAATCAATTAAAGGTTCTAAATTGGTTTTATCCATTTTCACTTTTATATTTCCGTTGGCTATACCTTTTACGTCTAATGAACTTTTACCTGGTAGCAAATCTAAGATTTTGCTAATGTCTAAATTTTTAACATCTACATTTGCGTTAAAATCCTTACCATCTTTAAAAGTTCCATTCACAAAAAGCTCACTCTGATCAGAAAATAATCTCAGATTTTTTATTAAAAAATCGCCTGTATTTTTTCGATAAGTAATAGAATGATCTAGTTCTGGCGAAGTATCTACACTCCAAGTAAAGTTATTAATTTTAAGATCTGTAGGTTCAAATCTTACTACATAATCACCGTTAGCATCCATACTTTGGTTAAGGTGTACTGCATAAGATTTCAATTCATCACTTTCTTCATCTTCTAAAGTTCCGTGTTTGAAATTTGCCACTAAATGCAGGATTTTATTATTTTCGTTATTTCCTGTTAATGAAACATCTCTCAGTACATTTTTAGCATATTCTGCTCTACCTATATTTACTAAAAGTTGCTCCGAAGGATTAGCCGTGTTAATATTAACCACAATATGATTAATCATTGCAGAATCCTTAACAGCTGTATTTTCTAGTTTATAATTAGGATTGGCTTTAAGTAAAAGTTTATCAGCTTCAGAAATTTCTTCTTTTTTAGTCATAATATACTTAACAGAAGGAATATCTGCATTTAGCACTAAATTATTGGTATTTCCATCAAAAGAGCCATTAATTTTAGCACCATCATTTATCTTAAGATTAGGTTCAAAATAATTAACCAAAAGTTGATTAACATCAAAATTATAAGTAAACTGTTGACCTGTGAAATATCTTCTTTCTGGTTGACCCACCAAAATTTTATTGAACCCGTTTTGGAACATTTTGCCCAAATCACCAAGATTATATTTGCCAGAGATATTACCTTTTACCACATTTGGCATATCTACATCTACCACTCTTTTACCATCTTCGAAAAACGCTCTAACCCGACCATTAGGAACGGCAATTTTTTGGTTATTTGCAGTAAATACTACACTATTCAGTTTTGCGTCTAGGTTCATGTCATTCACGTTGGTAAAAGCAATTTTACCATCCACATTTCCACTAAAGATTGATTTGCCATTACCAGGAACTCCGAAATAATTTAAATTAAGATAATCTATATTCCCTTTAATATCTGCTAAAAGTCTTTTAGTAGAAAAATCTATTTTCCCTACAATTCTTCCTTTAGCTTCTTCGTCATTTATCGTTACTATACCATTATATTTCTTATTTGAAAGAATTCCGTCAAGGTATAAATTATTGATAGTTTTACCCGTAATTTCGATGGAAGAAATATTAGATTTTGTATTTAAAGTAAGAGTGTTTACATCAAAACCTCTACCATCTACATTAAATTTTCCTGTAATTAAACCTACTGCATTATTTTTGGTAATTGCAGCAGCATTAAAATCATTAACATCTAAAATTCCTTTATATCTCGGTTCATGTTGATCAATATCAGACAAAACAATATCTGCGTTTGCTCTACCTATGCTGGTGATGGCGTTACCTTTCGCAATTACTCTTTTTGGGGTTACATCTACCGCACCTATGTATCTAATTCTACCAAAAGGATCTGCAAAATTCTTCATTTTTGTAGAAACAAATTTTGGAACCATGGCTCTAAGTGCAGGATATGTAATATCTGCCGAAATCTTATTGGTTACAATATTGAAATTACCTTTTAGCAAATCTTTGAATCTTGTATTAGGTGTATTGATGTTTACATCTTTTCCTTTTAGTACAAAATCTTCTATTCTAAAATTATTAAGGCTTCCGTACATTTTACCAGAAAGGTCTATGGCTGAATAGTTGTCCCATTTGGTAGCAAAATACGAAATATCATAACCAGAAATTGCACTACCTCGTTTCAGGTTCATATCCCAAACTACTTTGTTGTTAAAATCATGCCAATGTGTTTTCTTGTCAAGATTAAAGGTAATATTCCCTTGAAGTAAAGAATGGTCTGTGTAAAAAGTTAATTCTGTAAGCTTTAGATGCTCTTTGTCTAAATCTAAATTCCCCGAAAAAGTATCTACAAAATGAGACTTGCCCCATCTTTTGGTACGAAACGTAAAATTATTAATTTCTGCTTTTACTTTTGGGCCTAAAACATGAAGCTGAGGAACGATAAGGTTTACATTTTCGGCTTGTAGCCATTTCCCTTCGTCTCCTTGATGATTTTGATTGATAATGGAAACTTTAGAATCTCTAATTTCTAATCTAGAATTGAGCTGAAACGGAGGCTTATTAGGATTTCTTGGTTTACCATCATCAAATTTACTAATAAATCTATTGAAATTATCGATAGAATCGCCCTTATAAGTAACCACCTTTACGTCTGCTTCTTTAAGAGATAAGGTATTAAAATCTAATTGATTTTTTTTATCAAAAACCATAGACTGTATAATTGAAAACCAATCAGAATCTGCTCTCAATTCTTTGGCTATAATCATATCATTATTCTTAAAATCTTTGATTTTAAGCCCGTGAATAACCACATCTCCAAAAATATTGACCTCTACGCTGTCTTTAGAAATATTAATTCCAAAATCTTCATTTAAAAAGCCTAAAGCTCTACCAGCAGCATAATCTCTAGTTGATGGCAGATTGATAATAATTAAAATTGTAAGAAATAAAAAAGTAAAAATCCCTACCAACCAAAGAAATAATTTTGCCCACCAAGAAGGTTTTTGTACATCTTTTACCATTTGTTCTGCGGTAGCCTGAGCTGTTTCCACAGGATTTTCTATGGTATTTTTTATACTACCTACGGTTTCCTGAACTTTATCTTCCACTTTTTCGGAAAGCGGCTTGTTGTTTTCGGAATTATTATTTTCTAAATTTGCCATTACTTATGAACGAACCAATTATTTTAGGAATAGAATCTTCTTGTGACGATACTTCTGCAGCTATTATTTACGGAAATAAAATCCTTTCTAATATTGCGGCTAATCAAACCATACACCAAGAATATGGTGGCGTGGTTCCCGAGCTCGCTTCTAGAGCGCATCAACAAAACATTATTCCCGTAGTTGAAAAATCCTTCACCAAAGCAAATATACAACAAAAAGATATTTCTGCCATAGGTTTTACTAGAGGTCCTGGTTTATTAGGCTCTCTATTGGTAGGAACTTCATTTGCTAAATCTTTGGCAATGAGTTTAAATGTTCCATTAATAGAAGTAAATCATCTTCAAGCACATATTCTTTGCCATTTTATTGAAGATGCAAATCCAGTGCCACCAAAATTTCCGTTTCTTTGCCTCACCGTTTCTGGCGGACATACAATGATAGTTTTGGTAAAAGATTATTTCGATATGGAAATCATCGGAAAAACTATAGATGATGCTGCTGGTGAAGCTTTTGATAAAATCGGGAAAATAATGAATTTAGATTATCCGGCTGGTCCAATTATTGATAAATTAGCCAAACTTGGTGATGAAAACGCTTTTACTTTTGGCAAACCAAAACTAGAAAATTACGATTATTCTTTCAGCGGAATTAAGACTTCTGTGCTGTATTTCCTTCAAAAACAATTGAAAGAAAATCCTAATTTTATTAAAGAAAATGTAGAAAACCTTTGTGCTTCCGTTCAAAAAACCATTGTAGATGTCTTGATGCAAAAATTAGAAAAAGCCGCCAAAGATTATAACGTGAAAGATGTAGCAATAGCAGGTGGAGTTTCTGCCAATTCTGGATTGAGAAATGCGATGCAAAAAAATACAGAAAAACTAGGCTGGAACGTTTACATCCCGAAATTTGAATACACTACAGATAATGCTGCAATGATTGCGATGGTTGCCAAATTGAAATTTGAACGCGGAGAATTCACCGATTTAAGAACCAGCGCAACTGCGAGATATGAAATGTAATAATGTTGGAAGTCCGAAGTCGGAAGATTATGTTGAGCATTGAAAATAATATACTTAACTTTATAAATTTATAAAAACTCGAAACTCGAAACTCGAAACTCGAAACTCGAAACTCGAAACTCGAAACTTTAAACCTTAAACAAAAAAAATGGCATCAGGATTTTTTGCAATATTAGATGATATCGCTGCATTGATGGACGATGTAGCCATGACTACAAAACTCGCTACAAAAAAAACCGCAGGAATTTTAGGAGATGATTTGGCTGTAAATGCAGAAAAAGCAACTGGTTTTCTTTCTTCCAGAGAATTACCTGTACTTTGGGCAATTACCAAAGGTTCTTTCCTTAATAAACTCATCATTTTACCTATTATTTTTTTATTAAAATGGTTATATGAACCAGCTATTACTTATATTTTAATTTTTGGTGGTTTATACCTAGCTTATGAAGGCATAGAAAAAATTATAGAATATTTTTTTCATAAAAAAGAACACCATACAGACCACGAAGAAGCTCTAGATGTGATGGATGATCCGATTACTGTAGAAAAAGCCAAAGTAAAATCTGCCATTACCACAGATTTTATTTTGTCTCTAGAAATTGTAATTATTGCGTTGAGTTCTGCTCTAGATAAGCCTCTGATGCAACAAATTATTACCGTAACTATAGTTTCCTTTATCGCAACTATTGGTGTTTACGGAATTGTTGCCTTAATTGTAAGAATGGATGACGCTGGTTACAAACTTCAAAAAAAATCTAAAAAAGAAGGTGGATTTTTATTTTCTTTTGGTCAGATATTGATTAATTTATTGCCTTGGGTTATTAAAATTTTAGGCGTTGTAGGAACAATTGCTCTTATTTTAGTAGCTGGTGGAATTTTCTTACACAATATAGAATATGTACATCATTTGGTTGAAAATTTACCAACTCCGACTATGATTACTGAATTTGCAATGGGAATTATTGGCGGTTTGCTGGCTGTGGTTGTAATCACGATAATCAAAAAAATTATTTCGTTGTTCAAAAAATAAAAAAAATGAAACTATTCTTTGGAGAAATTTTACCAGAAGTAAAAATTAATGAAGATGAGCAACAACACATTGTGAAAGTTCTTCGTATGCGTGAAGGTGAAGAAATTTATATAACCGACGGAAACGGAAATCTCGCCAAAGGAAACCTTGTTTTTGAAGGCAAAAAAGTATCTTTGAATGTTACTGAAATCAAAGAAAATTTGCCAGAATTTTCTCCGAAACTTCACATTGCGATTGCTCCCACTAAAAACATTGACAGAATAGAATTTTTTGTGGAAAAAGCCACAGAAATGGCGATTTCTGAAATTACCATTCTCCACACCGAAAAAACGGAACGTAAAAATCTAAATATTGATAAATTAAGAAAACAAGCCATTGCAGCATCTAAACAGAGTTTAAGATTTCATTTTCCGAAAATTAACGATATTACAAAACTTTCAGATTTTATAAAAAATGTAAATGCTGAAACCACATTTGTGGCACATTGCGATGCTTCTTTTGAAAGAACAGAAATTTCAAAAATTCAAAATGTAGAAAACCTCACTTTTTTAATTGGACCAGAAGGCGATTTCGCAGAAAAAGAAATAAAACTCCTCGCAGAAAAAGGAATAAAAGCAGTTTCTCTAGGCAACCAAAGATTAAGAACCGAAACTGCAGGGATTTTTGTAGCAGCGTGGAATTATTTTAAAACTTTTTAAAATTTTCTCGCTGATTAAGCAAATTTGGCTGATTTTTAAATACTAAATAAATCTGCTAAATCAGCACAATTTGCGAGACTAACTACCCAAAAACCTCTTCAAAAGTTCTTCACCACTTCTAATAGAATTCACTGTCCATCTGATTTTCATTTCTAGCAATTTTTCATCAGAAAGTTCGTAATTTATTTCAGATTTCATCAGCTTTTGTTTTAGTTCATACATACAAATGGCTGCTGCTACAGAAACATTAAAACTCTTGGTAAAACCATACATCGGAATAGCCAAAGTTTCGTCTGCAAAATCCAAAATTTCATCAGAAACACCTTCTAATTCTGTTCCGAAAACCAAAGCAATTGGTTCCTTTACTTCGTAATCAGGCAACATGGTTGCATTTTTTTCGGGAGAAACTGCCAAAATTTTATAACCTCGGTTTTTAATTTCTTTTAAAGAATCTAGATTATTGGACATTTTTTCTACTTGCACCCAAGTTTCTGCACCTTTCGTTACTTTTAGATTCGGATTAAATACATTTTCTTCTTCTAATGCAATTACGTGATGAAAACCGCAAGCTTCCACACTTCTTACAATCGCCGCCGCATTTCTAAATTGATACACATCTTCCATCACAGGAAGCACAAAATCACTGCTTTCTTTAGAAAAATGTTCAATTTTACTCAATCTTTCATCGGTGAGAAACTGTTTTAAATAATCAAAAGTTTCTTGAAGTCTATCTTTAGGAATCATTGTACAAAATTGCGAAATATTTTAGAAATTAACTTTAAATTTTTAACTTTAAAGCTTGAAAAAATCTAAAAAAAAGAAAGATTTAAATGAAAAGAAAAGTCCTCATCATCTACACTGGCGGAACCATTGGGATGGAAAAAGATTATGAAACCGGAAGTTTAAGAGCTTTTGATTTCAATCATATTTTCAATAAAATACCAGAAATGAATTTGTTAGAATGCGAAATCACGGTTCACCAATTTTCAGAACCGCTAGATTCGTCAGATGTAGGACCAGAAGAGTGGAAAGAAATTGCAAAATTGATTGAAACTAATTATCTAAATTTTGATGGTTTTCTCATTCTTCATGGTACAGATACTATGGCTTACACTGCTTCTGCACTTAGTTTTATGCTCAATAATTTGCGAAAACCTGTAATTCTTACTGGTTCTCAATTGCCAATTGGTGACTTAAGAACTGATGCTAAAGAAAATTTATTGACCAGTTTGTATTACGCTAGTTTGTATGAAAATAATGAAGCAGTAGTGCAAGAAGTTGCGTTGTATTTCGAATATAAATTATTAAGAGGAAACCGTTGTTTGAAATATTCTGCGGAAAATTTTGATGCATTTATCAGCCCTAATTATCCTATTTTAGGAGAATCTGGGGTTCATTTGAAAGTGGAAGATTCTAGATTATTTAAAACCACTACCTCAGAGTCATTTTTTATAGATTTACATTTGAGTGACCGCGTTTTTCTTTGGAGAATCTTTCCTGGTATTAATTTAGAAAACTTACCAGAAATTCCTAAAATAAAGGTCTTGATTTTACAAGTTTTTGGTTCTGGAACAATTTTTAGTAATCAAAAAACAGAAGAAATTTTACAAAAAATTAAGGACAACGGAACTGAAATCGTAGTGATTTCACAGTGTATTTCAGGCGGAATTAGTATTGGAAAATACAATAATAGTAATATTTTCAAAAAAGTGGGCGCTATAAGTGGTGAAGATATCACTGCAGAAAGTGCTCTGGCAAAAGCAATGCACTTGATAGACAACCCAAGATATGAAGGAAGTTTTGCCGAAAATTTTTCTAAAAATCTTCGTGGTGAGATTTCCGAAATTGAATAAATAATTCTACCTTTGCCATCGCAAATAGAAAGGTGTCCGAGTGGTTGAAGGAGCTACCCTGGAAAGGTAGTATACGGGTAACTGTATCGAGGGTTCGAATCCCTTCCTTTCTGCAAAATGCCAAATCCATCAAAAATTTTGATGGATTTTTTTATCGAAATCTTTTTAAGTCTACTTCGGGATGAAGTTTTTCACCGTTTTCTAAATGATTGTAAAGATTAATAGCAAAGTAGTTTCCATTGAGAATTCCTCTTGCTCCTAAACCATTAAAAACATACAAATTTTTGAATTCTGAATGAGCTCCTATAATTGGTCTTCGGTCTTTAACGGTGGGTCTAAAACCAAATTTAACATTAACGACTTCAAAATCATTGGGATAAAATTCAGCCAAAGCATTGGTAAGTTTTTCTACGGCAGAATCATCTATTTTATGATGCATTTGTTCTCTGTCATACGTTCCTCCATAATAATAAGTATCTTCATTGAGAGGAAAAATAAAATGTTTCTTTTTAATGGTAAAATCATCTTCAATTTTCTCCGAAAGCTTTACTTCTAGGTGGTGCCCCTTGTTTGAATCTACAGGAATATCAGAGAAGTAAGGATTTTCTTTGACCACCATTCCTTCTGCAAAAATGATATTCTTAAATTGGATATCTTTATAGGTTGAGTTTTCTGTATTGATTAATTTATACTCAAATTTTTCTTTAATTAAATGACTATTTTTTTCTAAATAATTCATCAAATCAGTAAAAAAATCTCTCACATTTAATCTCGCAGAATTATCTACTTGACCACATCCAAAAGGATTTTTAACAGAATTAATTTTCAAAAAATTTTTAGATAAAAAAGAAATTTCATTGGATTTTTTGAGCCAAAGTTCTTTTTCTTTTTCATCATGAAAAACTCTGAGTACTGGTTTTTCTATCCAATAATTTTTATGCGTATAAACTTCAATTTCTGAGAGTGTTTTTTTGAGCACATCTATTTGTTCTTGAGCTAGCCAAAACGTAGTAAACCGCTTAAGAACAGCAGGATTTATAATTCCCGCAGAAACAAAAGAAGCGCTTTTTTTACCTTCTGAAAAAAGATAAAAACTCTTGTTATTATTAATAAGTTGATGAGCGAAAAACATGGCAGCATAACCATCTCCAACAATAATATAATCTACGTTTTTCATAAAATTTGAATAAAAAAACCTAAGTACAAATATACTTAGGTTTTTGTTTATATAAGTTATATGGCTTTATTAATAATTCCACATGTCATTTTCCATTTCTAGAATTTGAGCTTTAATTCTTTCACTTTCTTCTAATTGTTCTTCTGCATCGTGAGGAATATAGTCACTAATTTTACCTGTTCCTAGACCATTATCTGATTTGTAAATAATAGAAGTAAATCTTCTAGCATTTAACACATCATCATAAGTAATATCAGATGAAAGGTTTTTGCCATTAAAAACAATTTGATTAGCCAAAACTTCTCTAGCATCTGGATAGAACACCCAGAACAAATCTATTAATTCGTCTTTATTACCAAGCATTTGTCCATCAGCTGTTCTTTCTGCTAACATTAGAGGATCTGGTCCCATGGCAGCAATACCAAGAAGTCTGTATTTCATTTGGCCATCTCTTCTATCAACATACCACATTCCTTTAATTTTAAGAAGTTTTACTTTTTCTGTGGTAGTTTCTATAATATCTGTACCTGCCTTAATATCTTCCGGAGTTAACTTTTCGCCAGAATTTTCTTTATCTATTAGCCAAGGTGTCTTAACAGTAACTTTTAATCTCTGCTGAATTTGTTCTGGCGACAATTTTGTAGAGAACATTTCATCATCATAAACTTCCTTAATCTTACCATTATTGATATTATCTAATAATATTTGATAAAGAGATTTATTAGAAGTTACGAGACCATCTGCATTATGATAGAAAGGCTGATTGATTTTTTCATTCATATCAATGATTTCCCAGACTACCATACTTCTAAGCACATCTTTATCATCTATAAACCCATAATCAATAGGTTTATTTTTAACAGAAACTAAAGAATCTCCTACTTTTATTTTTAGCATATCTCTATACTTTCTGTAGGTAGATGGTGACTTAGCATTTAGAATATTAAGTGAGTTAATAGGCTCATCATTTTCTTCTAAATTCTCAGTAACTACAGGTGTAGGTGTAGTAGTAGGCACATTTTGTGCTACTGCAGCAGGTTCTACAGCTTTTTTTGTCGCTTTTTTAGTAGTTTTTGCTTTAGCAGATTTCTTTTTGGTAGTCTTTTTCTTTGCCTGTGCATCTACCGAAAGAAAACTCAATGCTAATAGAAATATTACAATCTTTTTCATTTGAAATGATGATATTATAGTATTATAACTAAATTATTGTACATTTATTACAATTGGACTAATTTTTTTAAGGGTTTGTCCACCTAATCCCGTCGCTGTTGCTTGAATGTCTGCAACATAAACAATATCTCCAGAGCGTAATCCTTTTACCATACTTGCAACTGAACTCATAGAGCTTCCGTTAACCAACATTGCTGCTCTACCTGGTACCTTGAATTTGAAACTAGTTACAGTAAAAGTAACAGGGAAATCAAACTCAGGAATTGCAGCAGAAATAGTCTGATTAGGAATAGAACTTGCCGGCATATTTAATACGTTTTCACCTCTAATCTGTCCTTGTGGTGGTGGTACGTTTTTAATTCTAAAGTCAAATTTCTGAGAAATTGGTTTACCATTAGGACCTTTACCAGAAATAGTAAGTGCAATTGTACTTCCACTACCAGGAGTAACATTCCATTTACCACCACCAGTCTTAGAAACTGATGCACCTGGTGCAGAAAGTGTAGTTTGGCTATTATCTGCTCCTAAAATAGAACCAGAAATTGGATTTGCAACACCTCTGTAAAGTACCATCATTTTATCTGCTGATAAAAGAGCACCACTTTCAAAAGCTACAGATTCTTTACCAGAAACTACATCATATTTGAATGTATAAGGCATAGAAACTACTTTGCCTTTATCTCCTAAGAAAGATATATTACCACCAATAGTATGTTCTCCTAAAGCGCCTCCTAAATTAAGAATACCCTGTCCATTTACAACTTGAGCATTATCAATTTTAAGACCTGGTAAAGTGCTTGCATAAGTACCAATAAGTACTTTTGCAGTAGCAGTCTCACCTTGTTGAATAGCAGTAGGACCAGCAACGATTGCTTCGTAAGCATTAAATTGGATGTCTGCATCTACTTTTTCTTGAAGCATCATTACTATAGCATCTGATTGAATATTTCTAACATCAGATTGAATAACTTCCAGATTAGATAATGCTGCTATTAATGGTTGGTTATAAAATTTATAGTTTAACCAATTTTTTCCATTTCTCTTTTCTCCTTTAGGAAATTCAGTAACTAATTTAGTATTCGCTCTATTAACCACCTCTTTCATTTCTGAAATATTTCCTAGTTTATTATTAACCAATAAACGTAATGCCTCAACTTTATTTTTTAGTTCAACAGATTCTTTAGAAGGCTTTGACTCATCACCTCCTTCAAAAAATAATTTAGTAGAAGGTTCTGTATCATTAAGAGGAGCAAAGTTATCCTCAGCATTAGAAGAACTATTAAATTCTCCTGCTATTTTTAATTTACTTTTATAATCTTCTAAAGTTTTAACCAAATCATCTGAACTTGCTTCTATTTCTCTGTATAAACCTAGATAAGTACCAAAACTTTCTGGCGAATTTTTAGCTTTAGCGATTAGAGTTTGTTCAAATATTTTATCGTTTTTCTTTTCTGTAAATTCTCGAGTATCAGCAAGAGTTACATTTGTATCTTGATATGATCTAATGATTTCTTGGTCTATCTGCATTGCAAGCATCGCAATGAACACCAGATACATCAAGTTAATCATTTTCTGACGGGGTGATAATTTTCCTTTTGCCATTTTAATTCTTTTTTTTGAATAAAGTTTTTAATTAATTAAAATATTAAAGAAAATTAAGCTTTCATTGCAGAAAGCATTCCGCCATAAACTTTATTTAAGTTATTTAAGTTAGAAGTAAGACCTGCTAATTCTTCGTTGAATTTTTCAGACTGCTCTGCTGATTTTTGAATATCTTCTACATATCTTTTGCTAAATTCTGATTGCTGTCTTCCGTGGTCTAGTTGTAATGAATATAATGCATTCATGCTTTCTAGATGACTAGCAGCTAGAGTTAATTGATCATTATACTTAGTAGTAGCGGCAGATACATCTACAGTGCTATTAATTTGGTCAACAGATGCTGAGAACTTATCAATCCCTGATTTTAATCTTTCGAATAAAGAAACATCTAGTTTTGCGTCTTCTAGCATTTTATCTAATTTTTCTGAAAGCGTAACATCTAATTCTGAAGTTTGTACACTTGCCACTTTTCTTGGCTTAGCTTCTGCATTAGCGTCTAATAATTCTGGATAAACATTTTCCCAAGAATAATCTTTTTCTTCTTTTGGTACATCTACAGCAAATATTAAGAAAATTAATGCTTCAACACCTAATCCTAATCCTAAAATGAAGTTACCACTAACTCCTGGAATATGTAAGTGAGTAATTTTAACTAATGCTCCTAAAATTACAACAGCAGCACCAGCAGAATAAACAAAATTTAATGTAGAATCTTTAGTTTTAAATGGATTTCCAAACATGTCTTTGAATTTTTTTAATTATAGTCTTATTTTTACTTAACTTATATTTTTATTAAAATTATTTGCTAGATCTTCTTAGTCTAGCAGAACCTGCAGGTACATCTTGAATGGTTCTAAAACCAATATAGCTTCTCGCAGAATCTTTTCTTTCCCAGTCTCTATAACCAGTCATTAATACATAACCTACATCTTTCCAAGAGCCACCTCTTACAGATTTTCTAGGCTCTCTATACGCTTGATTAGATAAATAAGGATTAAGAGTAGATGAGAACTGGTAAGTAGAATTACTGTATGGTGATTCTGTCCATTCTGAGACATTACCTGCCATATTATATAATCCGAAGCCATTTTTATAAAAAGTTTTTACAGGAGCAGTGTATGGATAAGTTCCTTTTTTCTCGTCTTCTATATAATTACCTCTTTTAGGTTTAAAATTAGCCAGATAGCAACCTCTATCATCTGTAAGATAAGGACCACCCCAAGGATAGGTTGCATTTTCCATACCACCTCTGGCCGCATATTCCCACTCTGCTTCTGTAGGAAGTCTAAATTTCATCGGGTTATCACCTCTTTTTTTACCAGATTTTACATAATCTCTTTTTGCTTTTGTTTTATAATCACAAAAGGCTCTTGCTTGATCCCAAGTAACTCCTACTACTGGATAATCTTTATAGGCTTTATGCCAAAAATATCTATCAAAAAGTGGTTCATTATATGCATAATTGAAATCCTTAACCCAAACTGTAGTATCTGGATACACAGCGATGCTTTCTTTTTTAAGATATTGTATGCCTCTATTTTTATCTTTTACCGCAGATGCTATATCCTCCCATTGATAAGAGTACATTAATTTGCTAGTATCCAAAAGTCTTTCATTATTTATTCTTTTTGATGGCGCTATGTACATAGATTCTAAAACCTCTGCATATTTTTCGTCAGGATACTGAGATGTTTTCCAATAAAGTGGAGTTTTCCAATCTAGTTTTTTAGCATCAGTATATCCATCTCTATCGCCTTGAGATTCTAAATATTTTTGATATGCAGATTGATTACCATTTGTATTTGCTTTTTTAGCTAAATAAGCATAATTATCAATCCCATTTCCACTACCGCCACCATCACCAGCAGCTTCAGCCAATAATGTTCTTGCAATAGAGTCTCTTACGTAATTCACAAAAAGTCTATACTCTGAGTTGGTTACTTCTGTTTCATCCATAAAGAAAGAAGAAACAGTAACCGTTTTAAGAGGAGCTTTTTCGGGTGTACCAGAAAAATCTACATCAGCAAGCCCCATCACAAAAGATCCTCCTGGAATAGCAACCATACCATATGGTCTCTGTGCCACGAATGAGCTTTTGCTCTCTTTAGGAACCAACTCACCTCTAGAATCTGGTTTTCCTGAACTTGTTTTCCCCCTAGAACAAGAGACTACAAAAGATGCTGCAAGCATCACTAGAAACATTCTTTTCATTATCAAATTCAAATTTAGCGGTAAATATATATAATTTTTTTTAACAAATCTTTAAGATTTATTACAAACGCTAGTTTTTATAAATTATTTTACAAAAAATTAATTTTTTATTCAACTGTAACAGATTTTGCCAGATTTCTTGGCTGATCTACATTAGCACCTCTGTAAACTGCTATGTAATAAGCCATTAACTGTAACGGAATAGAAGCTACTATAGGAGAAAAACATTCTGATGTTTCCGGGATTTCGATGACATAATCTGCCATTGATGAAACTTGTACATCACCGTAATTAACTACTGCTACTATTTTTCCTTTTCTGGCTTTAATTTCTTGAACATTACTTACAATTTTATCATAATGCCCTTTTTTAGGTGCAATTATTACTATTGGCATGTTTTCATCAATCAAAGCGATTGGCCCATGTTTCATTTCTGCGGCAGGATATCCTTCTGCATGGATATATGAAATTTCTTTTAGTTTAAGAGCTCCTTCTAAGGCAGCTGGAAAGTTAAATCCTCTACCTAGATATAAGAAATTAGTAGCATTTACAAAATCATGAGACATCTTTTTAACGTACTCGTGAGTAGAATTAAGAACATCTTCTACTTTTTTCGGAAGATTGTCTAATTCCGTAATAAGATTCATAAATTCTGCATTACTAAGATTTCCATTATGCTTACCTAGTTTAAGTGCAATTAAAGAAAGTATGGTTAATTGTGCTGTAAATGCTTTGGTAGAAGCAACTCCAATTTCTGGACCTGCGTGTGTATAAGAACCTGCGTCAGAATATCTAGAGATAGAAGAATCTACTACGTTACATATTCCGTAGATAAATGCTCCTTTTTCTTTAGCTAATTTAATTGCGGCCATTGTATCTGCAGTTTCACCAGATTGTGAAATGGCTATCACTACATCTTTATTGGTTACTATTGGGTTTCTGTATCTAAATTCCGAAGCGTATTCTACTTCTACTGGTATTCTAGCATATTCTTCAATAAGATACTCCCCTATTAAACCTGCATGCCAAGATGTACCACATGCAATAATGATAATTCTTTCTGCTTTATTAATTCTATCAAGATGATCCCAAATTCCGGCCATTTTTATAATGCCTTCATTTACTAGCAATCTACCTCTAAGTGTATCTTGAATAGATTTTGGTTGTTCGAAAATTTCTTTTAACATGAAATGTTCATATCCCCCCTTTTCAATCTGCTCTAGACTTAGTTTAAGCTCTTGAACTGCAGGCTCTATCTTTTCATTTTCTTTGATGCTTCTAATATCTACCCCTTTTTCTAGAGAAATTGTGGCCATGTGACCATCTTCTAGGTAAACTGCCTCTTTAGTAAACTCTACAAAAGGAGAAGCATCTGAAGCGATAAAATATTCATTATTTCCGAGACCAATAGCGAGAGGTGAACCTAATCTACCTACCACTAAAACTCCTGGATAGTCTTTGTGCATTACTGTAATAGCATATGCACCATAAACTTCATTAAGTGCTACTCTAACGGAAGAAGTAAAATCAAGATTTTGCGTATCTTGTACATACTGAATAAGATTTACCAAAACCTCAGTATCAGTTTCAGAAGCAAAAGTAAAACCTTTGCTTATTAGCATGGTCTTTATGGTATCATAATTTTCGATAATACCATTATGAATAATAGCAATTTTACCATTATTAGAAAGATGAGGATGTGAGTTTCTATCACTTGGTACTCCGTGTGTAGCCCATCTGGTATGCCCCATCCCAACATGAAATGTGCCTTTAAGATTTTCAGAAATCTCAACTAAATCAGAAACCTTACCCTTGGTTTTCTCAAATTTAAAATTATTATTAGTATCTTCTAAAACGATACCTGCGCTATCATACCCACGATATTCTAGCCTTCTAAGTCCATTGATTACAATATTATAAGCATCTTGAAATCCTGTATATCCTACAATTCCGCACATAGTCTTTAATAGTTATTTGTTAGAATAAATTACTTTAAGTTGAGCTTTATACTGAGTATTTGAAGGATCAGAGCCTACCAAAACTACTCTATTTGGAGTATATGCTCGGGTTGTATAATTGAAGCCCAACAAAGTTGCCGCTCCTGAAGTAGATGTAGAAGTTCTAAAACTACCTACATTTACAATTAATGGATTTTTTTCTAAATAATCACTAGCTTCGTTTTTAATTACATTTGTAATTGTTTGCGTAATATCTATATCGTAATACGCAGGATTTTTGTCTAAATCAACTGGTTTTACCATTATATAGTTAGCATTGTACTGAAATGCTGTCACATCCGCCAAAAACGCATTTGCTCCTTTCAAAGAAGCCACAAATGATGTTGGTTTAGCATAATTACTTGTCCAAACAGTTTTATCAGTATATAACCTTACTTTAGCAGCCATAATCCCAATTTTCTTAGTATTATATAAATCTCTAAGATTAGCAATGGTAGAAGCTGGTATTTTAATTTCGGCTCCTGGCCCTCCCATTCCTTGAACGTATAATTTCGCATCACCAGTTGTTGTATTAATATTAGAAATAGCATCAGTAAAAGTTGACGGTCTATTATATTGTATCTGGTTAAAATGAACATTAGACGAACCTAAGTTTAACGTAAAGCTAGAGCTAGTTCTAGTAACTGTACTGTTTTCTGTTTTATCATATTTATAATATATTGTGGTAGTAATCCCATTAGGATCAAAACTCATCATATATCCATCATTTTCATCTACTGATATTCTAAGTCCTTTAAAATATCTTATAAAACTCGCGGCATCCGCTAGCTCAAAAGAACCTTTTTTATCAACAATTTTTTGTTGAAAGAAGTCTGCATTTAGAGGAACTCTTAGCCCTGCTTCTCTACTAAAAAGCTCAGAATTATCAGTATCTTTGGTAATTTTAATTGCTCTTAGATAACCATCAAATGTTTTGGTTCCTAAAGATGTACCTAGAGCTACTTGCTTGTCAGAAAAAAACTTGGCATCTGTAGAATTTAAAAATTCATTTACCTCATCTACTCTAATGGTAAAACCTGGTGTTTGACCATTTATTTTATACTTACCGTATTTAATCACAGGATAGTTCGTTACTACTTTTTTAGCAGCTACTGCACCATCTGGATACACATAATTTTCATCTGTAGTAGTTTTTATAGAGTCTGCTGCAGTTTGGTATAATGGTTTCATTTCTAAAACCACAGAATCTACTTTTGCATTGGCTCCAAAATCAGGATTATAAGAATTTAATCTTACCTGTGTAACATAAGAAGATTTTTGCATTCCGAAATTTGATTCATCAAAAGCACCTAAAGTAGCATTTACCAATTGGCTGCTACTGGTTTGTATAGTATCTTTATTAAATAAATTATATGCTATTACATCATAACTAGTTTCTGTGCCTACAGCAGTTCCATCTTGAAAAAACTGTTTCCCTAATTCATCTGCTTCGGGTTCGCAACTAATAAATACAACTGTACCTATGGAAAGTGCAAAAAATACCTTAATGATATTCTTAAATTCTTTTATCATTTATAAAATTTAAATTTTTTGTAATTTGATTAATAAACTTCATTTATAGATTCGCCACTTACGTAGTCAAATTTTTTAGAAGTTGCTTTTTCGAATGCTTTTTCTAGTCTATCTTCTAAAAATTCATCTCCTTTTACTACTACATCTACTAAATTCATACTTTCTGATACAAAATTTTGAAATGTAGGATTTTCCAGTGCGTTTAAATCTTTAATATTATCAAACTCTAATTTCTCTGTAATATTATTTTCAAACTTAGCATCTTTCTCATTATATACAGACATTACCATCTTAGTATCATTAAAATAAGAGTCTGTTTTGTAATAATGTTTCAGATAAACAGGGATAAAAGATGCCATCCAACCATTAATATGAATAATATCCGGAACCCAATTTAGTTTTTTGATGGTTTCTATTACACCTCTGGCAAAAAATATTGCTCTTTCGTCATTGTCAGAAAAAGGCTGTCCTTCGTCATCAAAATAATACTGCTTTCTCTTAAAATATTCTTCGTTATCAATAAAATATACCTGAAGTCTCTCTCCAGGCAGAGAAGCTACTTTTATGATAAGTGGCTGATCTAGATCATTAATAATAATGTTCATTCCAGAAAGCCTAATTACCTCGTGCAACTGAAATTTTCTTTCACTAATAATTCCAAATCTCGGCATAAAAACTCTTACGTCATTGCCTTCTTGGTGCATTTTCAGTGCCATTTTGTTCACCATCATCGCCATATTACTTTCTTCCTGATAAGGGAACATCTCTGTGGTGACATATAAAATCTTTTGATTCGGCATAATATAATTTTCTTCTTTATACAAAGACGGTTAATTATGCAAAAATACAAAAAATTATACGAATTCATTTTAATTAACAAATTTTTATAATTTTACACCAAATACTATTTTTATGAAAGTCCTTAAAAGTAAAAAAACATTAGTAGATTATATTGAAAGACACAAAGAAATGGGCAAGAAAATTGGCTTTGCTCCTACTATGGGCGCACTGCATCTTGGACACATTTCTCTATACGAAACCGCAAAAAAAGAAAATGACGAAATTATTGCTTCCATTTTTGTTAATCCTACTCAGTTTAACAATCCTGATGATTTCGAAAAATATCCTCAAACTTTGGAAGATGACCTCAAACTTCTGGAAAAATCAGGCGTAAATGCAGTATATGTACCTAAAGCCAAAGACATTTATCCCGATGGATTAAAAAGCAAGCACTATGATTTTGATGGATTGGATAATGAGATGGAAGGTAAATTCAGACCTGGGCATTTCGATGGAGTAGGAACTGTAGTGGAAGAATTACTTAGACAAGTACAGCCACACAATGCGTATTTCGGAGAAAAAGATTATCAACAGCTCGCCATTATCAAAAAAATGGTCGAAAAAACGAAGTTGCCTGTAAAAATTCACGGCGTACCAACCCTTAGAGAAAACAGCGGATTAGCAATGAGCTCTAGAAATCTAAGATTAACCGAAAAACAAAGAAAAGAAGCCACCATTATCTATGAAACTTTATTAAAAGTGAAAGAATGGTTCAAGGTTTTATCTGTAAAAGAAATCAAGGAACGTGTAGAAAAAATATTTCAAGAATCTAATTTTGAATTAGAATACTTTATCATTGCTGATGAAAAAACGTTAAAGGAAACAGATTTTTTTCACAAAGACAAAAATTACAGAGCTTTTATTGTAGCTTATGCTGGTGATGTAAGATTGATTGACAATATGCATTTGGATTAAAAAAAACTATTCTTTCAAAAATAAAAAGCCTTCAAGGAACACTTGAAGGCTTTTAAACACCAAATCACAAAATATTAATATGAAAAAATTTACTTTCGTAAATTTGTGACCTGGCTGGGATTCGAACCCAGGACCCATACATTAAAAGTGTATTGCTCTACCAGCTGAGCTACCAGGTCTAGAAATTTATAATTTCTTAGATTTTATTTTTGCTTTCGTGCCTACGACTGGACTCGAACCAGCACATCCTTAGGAAACCACCCCCTCAAGATGGCGTGTCTACCAATTTCACCACGTAGGCAAAAAAAATCCGTAGTGCTACGGAATTTACTTGTGACCTGGCTGGGATTCGAACCCAGGACCCATACATTAAAAGTGTATTGCTCTACCAGCTGAGCTACCAGGTCTTGATAGCGTTTCCGCTAAAAGTGGTGCAAAGATAAGGCTTTTTTTAAAATCTCAAAATTTTTTAAGAACTTTGTATAAAATAAAATTATGATAATTACTTTGGTAGGCTATATGGGGACTGGCAAGTCGCACATTTCCAATATTTTGAGCAATAAATTAAATTTCAAACTTTTTGACCTTGATAAAGAGATTTCTAATAAATTTGAACTAAGTATTGCTGAAATATTTAAAAATCACGGCGAAATTTTCTTTAGAAAGACAGAAAAAGAAACTTTAGACAAAATTCTTTCTTCTGACGAGAGTGTAATTCTAAGTGTAGGTGGTGGCACTCCTGTGTATTATGACAATATGGAGCGTATAAATGATAAAAGCATAAGCGTTTATCTTAGAACTGGTGTATCTACCTTAGCAGAAAGGCTCAAAAAAAACAAGGAAAAAAGACCATTAATCGCCAAAATTGCTGATGAAGATTTACCAGAATTTATTGCAAAACATCTTTTTGAAAGAAATCCATTTTATTCCAAAGCTCATTACATTGTAGATACTGACAAAAAAACCACGGAAGAAGTTGCCGAAGAAATTATTCAGATTGCTCTGCGTCATCATTAAAAAACAAATCCCAATCATCTTCTGACATAGAGGAAGGAATATCTGCATCTACAAAATCATCCATATCTCTTCGGTCTTTTTTGGTAGGTCTTCCTTCTCCTTTTTGTCTGTAATAATCCTGAGACATTCTTCTAATTTTTAGAATTTCGTATTGTTCTTTGTCTGTTAAATCTGTAATATGAAGCGGAACAAGCTTAGCCCCTATTCTACTTTTGGGGATTTGTAAAACTTTTATTTTATAATCTATTTGGTTTCTTCTAATCTTAATTACATCACCTTCTTTTACTTCTTTAGAAGATTTTACAGGATTCTCGCCAATAGAAACTCTATTTTTTTTGATCTCTTCTGCGGCTATATTTCTCGTCTTATAAAATCTAATACTCCATAAAAATTTATCAATTCTCATAATTTATTTATACTTTTGCAGTTATTGAAATATTAAAGCAATATTAAACAAACTAATCTAAAGGATAATAAAGATTATGAAAAAAATATTTTTGTTTCTAGCAATAGCTTCACTAGCCGTTACGTCTTGTAGAAAAGATGACGACAATACCAATACTACCGAAACAGTGAGCATAGAAACACAAAATTCTTATGATGATGCAGCGATAACACAATTCTTAAAAGATAATTATTTTGATGCCAGAGGAAACATTGTAGCATTTAGTAGTACCATTACTACAGACGACAACGAAAAACCTCTTGCAGATTATAGCCCTATAAAACTATCATCTGGTGTAGTTTACATCAGCAGATATGTACCTGCCAATGGAAAAACAATAGCATCTAATGATGTGCTTAGAATAATGCAAAAATCTAATACCTATGTAGCAGTAAAAGCTACCGATGGTACAATAAAATTTGATTCTCAATATTCATTCAGGAATACAATTGACGCATCTGGATCTCCAGAAGTTGATCCTGCTTATTTTTATGTGAAAAATTCTATTCTAACTAGTGATACTTATAAAGACAAAACCAGAAGTTATTTTGAAATAGAAGGTTTACAAGAAGGCTTAAAGTACTTTAAAAGCACTGAAGTTTCTGACGATGCAAATTACAATATGCAAGGGGTAATTATAGTACCATCTAGAGCTGCTTTTGCTAGAGATAGCCATTTTGCTTATTCATCATATACTTTTAAAGATAGAAGTTTTGTATTCAGTTTTCAAATATATAAAACCAGTACTAGAACTGCTGCACAGGATTAATTACTCATGGTTTTATTCAAAAATTTGCACCAAAACAGGCAATGATTTTGGAGTATAAAAATCTGGAAAATGATATTTATAATACAATAATATAGAATCTAGAAGTTTTTTTCTAGATTCTTTTTTTATTCTAAATGAATTAAAATTTCCTTCTAAAATTGTTTTCCAAATTAGAGAAACTTCATCATCTGTACCATTTTTCTCTGAAAACAGTTGAAACTCTCCTTTTTCAATATTTAAAAAATCACCATTTTGTAACAATGGAGATATCCCAAACAACTTGAGAAGATTAATAAAAAACACATAATGAGCTGTAGAATTGCCTTTAGAAATTAGATTAGCAAATTGTTTTATTTCTTGATAAAGTACATTATTGGCATGCTCATTTCTAAGAATCTGGTGTAAAAAATCGGAAACAAAAAATGCCAGAGAAGAACTTTTAACATCATATTCTCCCGAAAGATTTTCTAGACACTCTATTTTACTTATTAACAGAAGGTCTGAGGTTTTCGGTTTATCTACTACCGTAATTAGAAGTTCATTAAGTGGTGCTAAATAAGCTTTTTTCTTATTTTTGGCAGAATAGACCCCCTTCAAAAAAAAAGATTGAAATCCGTTTTCTAGAGTAAAACAATGCAAAACAGCATCATTTTCTCCGTATTTAAAATATGATAAAAGAAAAGCCGAAAATTTATTCATTTAGTTAACTACTGCAATTTTGGCAGTAGCTTTATCTGTAGCATCTTCATTGGTCATCAAGACAAAATAAATTCCTGAAGCTACTCTTGCACCTCTTTGATTATTAAGATTCCATTCGTAGTAACCACCTCTTGCTACTGCACTATGCACCACATTTCCTGCCGCATCTGTAATTCTGATATTTGTTTTTTCGGCAAGACCTGTAATTTTTACATTTCCTCTGAACTGAGAAGTAATCACAGGATTAGGATATACCTTCACATTACCAAAATTAGAAGTAACGTTTAATACATCTCCCTGATAGACTACAATTCCATCAAAAGTTACAAAATACACCTTTCCTGTTTTAGGATCCACCTTAATATCAGTCACCGTATCATCTGGCAATGGTGAATTAACTGATGTAAAATGCTGTATTGTGTTTTCTCCACTAGAGTTTAAATAATAAACACCTCCACCATCTATTGAAACCCATTTTTGATTCCCTGAATCTACTTCTATCTGTATAACTTGAGAATCTTTAAATAATTCTTCAGCTAATCCATTTTGAGTAATAATAACCGGTTCTACTTTTGGATTATTTTGTATCACAGTAACTGCATTAGACAATATCCTCAAACCTCTATCAGAGCCTATCCAGATATCCCCATTTTTATCTGCTGCGGCACTAAGTGTTCCTGCGGCACTTTCCGGAAAACCATTACTCTTATCCAAAACATAACTTTTATCATCTGATAAAACACTAGGTGTATTATTATAATCATATCCTATAAAATAATTTTGTCTTGGGAGAGGAACCCAAATTAAACCTTCAAAAAATAGTGGTTTTTGTGCTGCCGCTATAATCTTTAAATCAGAGAAAACAAAATTATCAGAAGTTTTATTATAAAAAATCAAAGCAGTCGAATAAATTCCTGGCGTAAAAGCAACAGTACCTATTAAATTATTTTGGGAATCATACGTAAAACCAACTGGTCTATTAAGACTAAAATCTGTAGATAGTTGATAGTATTTTACAAAGTCAAAATCTTTGTTTGTGTCATTATAATTAAACTTATAAATCCCTTGCCCTGTAGTTTGGCTGTAATTTGTTACAAATACTTCATCTGTATTAGATGGATTTGCTATAGCATCTAACAAATTAAAAACTATAGGATTATTTACAAAATAAGAAGGATAAACCCATTGTTTTCCATCGTAATAATAAAAACCCAAATCTGGCTTAGGATTAACCGGAGGATTATATCTACCCTCTCTACCACCACTAGAGATCCATAATTTATCGTTTAAGATTTGTATTTTATAAGAGGTATTAGAATAAGGACCATCTGGTTTATACGAATTTTTAGATTCATCAAAAATACCAGAAAGTTTAGAACCAGAATATAATTTATTATTGACAATATAAGCTGTGTTTAGTTCCTCATTAGCATCAAATGTTTTCTGAAGACTACCAGATAAATTATAAACATACACTTTGGTCTGGTCTGTTACCACAATATTTTGTGACTGTAGTTTTACGTCTTTTACTTTTACAAAAGTATCTGCTATAGCGGTTAAAGAATTAATATTAGGCCCAAAATAAACCTTTGTAGCATTTGCAAGTGCAAAAATAGAATTTGCCTCTATTTGAAGATAATTTCCAGCGGTAGTACCCCAAGAAGTATAAACCGAAAAAGTTACATTTATAGGATGGCTTTTAATACCCGAATTAGTAACAGAATAAACCGTATTATCTTTAATAACAGATTCTAGAGCAGCTATATAACTTGTGCCATTAAAGAAAAAACAGGTATCACCAAATTCTTTTCTGGTCAAATCAAATATAGAAACACCATAACCTACAGAAATTACTGCTTTATCTCCGTTTATAGAGATATGATTAATTATTTTACTACCAGTATAACTCTGCGAAAGCGGAATATCTACCACGTATGTTACACCATCTTCTGTTACTACATCTAAATTTCCAGATTTATATCCAATTAGAGCAATTTTGGTATCAGGATTATAGTCAAATGCAGAAATTTTCACTTCGTGAAGTCCATTTGCTTTTGACAATTTTGTGATTTCACCAGAAACGGTATCATAATAAAAAATTCCATTTTCTGTAGCTGCTATTATTTTTCCGTTGCTTTCTTTAAATGCTAAAACATTGTTATAAGAGAACAAATCACTCCACTTGCTACTACTCTGTGTTTGTGCAAAAGAACAAATTGTAACCCACAATAACACTACCGAAAGAAGTTTTTTCATATAAAGATATTTATTGTTTTTTTTATCATATTCAATCGCTTTCTCTTTATTCAATATTTTCAGCAAAACAGAAATCACGATTTCAAAATTTTTAAACTAAGATTCTATCATCTATAACTTGATTATTCCACGAAATATTTTTCACTGATTTATTTTTATCAAAATAAAAATCTATTTGACCTAAAAGTAACCCTGCAAAACCAACTTGGTTTACCAAAACTTTTTTACCACTTTTATTAGTAAAATTCTGCGGTTCTGGTAAAAAAGTATGGGTATGACCTCCCAAAATTAAATCAATATTATCAGTTTTGGCTGCCAAAATTTTATCTGAAATTTTATTTGGTTCATCTCTATAGTCATAACCAATGTGTGATAAACAAATCACCAAATCACATTTTTTATCTTTTCTTAAGAAATCCGCATATTGTTGTGCAATTTCTATAGGGTCTAGATATTTGGTTTCTTTGTATTGTTTTTTGCCTACCAAACCGTCCAATTCTATTCCTACAGCAAAAATTCCTACTTTAATTCCGTCTTTATTGAAAATTCTGTATTTCTCAGTTTTACCATCTAAAATGGTGTTGCTAAAATCATAATTAGAAGTAATAAAAGGAAATTTAGCATTCGGCAAAACCTTCAAAAAACCTTCTAAACCGTTATCAAAATCGTGATTTCCCATGGTAGAAGCATCATAACCCATCATAGACATCAGCTTGAATTCTAATTCTCCTCCATAAAAATTAAAATACGGCGTTCCTTGGAAGATATCTCCAGAATCAAGCAATAGAACATTCTTCTCTTGATTTCTAATCTGTTGAATTAATGTTGCTCTTCTTGCAAAGCCCCCTTTATTGGCATTTCTACCATCAGAAGCATCAAAAGGTTCTATTCTACTGTGTTGGTCATTGGTATGTAAAATAGTTAATTTATATTCAGAATTTGGGTTTAAAATTCTACTATTTTCGGCAAAAACCAAATTGGGAGCTAAAGTAAGCGCCAAAGTTCCACCACCTATTGTTTTTAAAAAATTCTTTCTATTCATTTGTCTTGCCAATAAAATTTAAACGGGTTTCTGTAGAAGCTTTTATTTCTGGATTTTTCTTAAAATATTCCATAAAAACATCTCTCATTCTTAATCCAGTACTTATCACTTCACCTCTTGAGAAAAACTTCATATTATCGCCTCCTAAAGCCAAATAATCTGATGTAGCGATATAATAAGTCTTGTTTACATCTACTTTTTCACCATTAATTAAAGCATTTTTCAAAGATTTACCTTGGGTTTCAATGTAAAGATGAGAAACAGGATTATTTTTTTCGTTTTGAGCATAATAATCAAACAAACCATCTAAATCTGAACCTTTCATTTTTACCAAAACAATTTCGTTCTCGAAAGGCATTACTTCAAAAACATTTTTCACCAAAATGTCTCCAGCGCCAACTACGGCTCTTATTCCGCCAATATTAATTACCGCAGCATCTACAGTTGGTATATTATTTTTAGAAGCCCAATCTTTAGCTCCCTCAAAGGTGAAATCTGCCAAAAGATTACCTAGATTGCTATTATTTCCTTTCTTGTTAAGCTCTACCGAAGTATGAGAAATCTTAGTATTCATTTCTTTTTCCAAACCATCTTTGTATGGCTTAATGAAATTTACATAATCAGCATTATCTTTAATTTCATTAGTAATACTGGCATTTTTATGGGGTTGTACTTGTGCCACTTGCAACGTACTTTTACACGCTGAAAGAGACAAAGCAGCAATAGCCAACAACCAAATTCTATTTTTCATTTTCAAAATATATTCTTTTGCAAATATAATTTTTTAAAAGGCAAATTGTTTTAAAATCAACTTAAACTTTTATCCAAAATTCTCTACTTGTGTTAAAAATTTTTGTTTTTCGTTATCTGACAACAAAGAATATTCAAAGCTATTTTTTACTAAAGTTTTTATATCTTCCTTTGATAAGTCTAATGCCTCGGCAGTTTGCAAGAAATTGGCATTCATATAACCACCGAAATACGCAGGATCGTCTGAATTTACCGTAGCTTTTAGTCCTAAATTCAACATTTTTTTCAAAGGGTGGTCTTTTAAATTTTTCACCACTTGTAATTCTAAATTAGAGAGCGGACAAACTGTAAGTGCAATCTTCTCATCTGCTAATTTTTTAACCAAAACCTCATCTGTTAAGCAATTATTTCCGTGGTCTATTCTTCCTATTTTCAATAAATCTAAAGCTTCCCAAATGTATTCTGCAGAACCTTCTTCGCCAGCATGAGCTACAGGAACGTAACCTTCTTTAATGGAAGCTTCGAAAACTTTTTGAAATTTACTCGGAGGATTACCTTTCTCCGAAGAATCTAATCCTACTGCTTTTATCAAATGTTTATAAGGAAGTGACTGCTCCAAAGTTTCGAAAGCATCTTCCTCGGTCAAATGACGAAGGTAACTCATAATCAAAAGTGAAGAAATCCCGTATTTTTCGTCTGCATCTTCTCTAGCTCTTTGGATTCCTTTTATTACTGTTTCGAAAGAAACCCCTCTTTTGGTATGTGTTTGTGGATCAAACATGATCTCTGTATGTACTACATTTTCTTCGGCACAATGCTCAAAATAGGCCATCGTGAGATCATAAAAATCTTTTTCGTAAAGTAAAACGCTAGCTCCTGCATAATAAATATCAAGAAAATCTTGAAGGCAAGAAAACTGATAAGCTTTTTTTACTTCTTCTACCGATTGATAAGGTATTTTCACTTGATTTCTTTGGGCAATTTCGAACATTAGTTCTGGCTCAAAACTCCCTTCAATGTGGAGGTGTAATTCCGCTTTCGGAATTTTTTTAATATATTCTACAATATTCATTATAATTTTCATTTAAAAAAGATAACAAATGTAAGAAATTCAAGATTAACAATCTGTTTATTAACTGATAAATTGCATCAATAAAATTACGCAATCCTTAAATTTATTCGCAATTTTTTATAGAAAATTTAATATCTTTGACCACATTAATTTTTATAACTTTATAACAAATGAACAATTTAAAAGGAGTTGGCGTAGCACTTGTCACGCCATTTAATGAAGATCTCTCTGTAGATTTCGACTCTCTCACAAGACTGATTGAGTACAACATTGAAAACGGAACCAATTATTTAGTAGTTTTAGGAACCACAGCAGAAGCTGCCACCCTATCTAAGGAAGAGAAAAAAGAAGTTATAAAACACGTTATAAAGATTAATAGTAAACGTCTTCCATTAGTGCTAGGAATAGGTGGTAATAACACGCTAGAAGTAAAAAAACAAATCGAGGAAACAGATTTATCTGATTTTGATGC
>DDFD01000083.1 GCA_002337005.1 Flavobacteriales bacterium UBA1937
CCCATCTACCACAGGACCAGCAGCTCCTATAGAAATACGGTCTGGTTTTTCGAAGCTATTTTTCTTAATAAAATCTAAGAAAATTTCCGAAAGAGAAAGATAATTATTGGTAGCATAAGTATCTTCTGACTCTAGAATCATTTTTCCGTTTTCCGAAATAAATTTTGCGATATTGGTTTTGGTACCGCCTACATCTGCTGCTAAAACAGAAAGACCATCATTCTGAGGATTATTAATCTGTGGTAAATACAAAGGGAATTTCATGATTTAATATTTTGGGTAATAAGTTCTTATTTTAGTTAGAATTAGTAGAAATAAAGCTACTGGGTGTTACAGTCTTATTTTTATTCTAAAAAAACATCGTTAAAAATACTATTTTTTCAAAAAACTAAGGTCAAAAAACATGATTAAATTTGTGACTTCATCTTTTTAATGTCTTCAGTGTCTGGCAAAATCCCATTTACAATCCCAGAAGAATGAAAATTTTTAGCTTTTGTATAATTTTTAATTTCTGAAATATTGGTAGAGCGCAGTCCGCCACCACAGAGAATATCAATCCTTTCATTAGAAATTTCTACCAATGTTTTTAAAATTTCTTTTCCTTCGGAAACATTAGATTTTGTACCAGAAGTAAGAATGGTTTTAAAACCACAATTGATAATTTCTTCTAAAGATTTTTGATAATTCTTCACTCGGTCAAAAGCTCTGTGAAAATTACAAGGCATATCACCAGCCAGTTCTACTAATTCTTTGTTTTGAAGAATATTAATTTCTAAATTTTCATCTAAAATTCCAAAAACAAAACCATCTGCTCCTACTTTTTTAAATTCTAAAAGTTGTTCTTTCATCTGCTGAAACTCTTCATCATTATAAAAAAAATCACCACCTCTGGTTCTAATCATCACAAAAATAGGAATTGTAATTTCTTTTTTCAATTCCATAAAATCGTGAAGAGAAGGTGTAGTTCCACCTACTTCAAATCCTGCACAAAACTCTATTCTATCTGCTCCAGCTTTAGCAGCAATAAGTGCTGATTCTTTATTAAAACAAGCAATTTCTAACATAAATATGAGGTTTAATATTCAATATTTGAAGTTTGAAATTCAAAAATAATTTCAAGTTTCACACCTCAAATTTCAAATTATATTAAATTTTTAGCATCTATTAAAGTATTTCCATCTTGTTTATGTACAGCATAATTAAAGCCTTTTTGCAAACAAAAAGCACCAGTTTCTCCGTATTTATTCAAGGCGATAAAACCTATTTGTGTATCTTTTACACTCCGATTTTGATTGACAAAATTTTGGTAAATTCTTTTTACTGCTTCTTCACAAGCTTGCTGCGGAGACTTGCCTTGCCTCATTAATTCTACCACCAAATAAGAACCGCAGGTTCTAATCACTTCTTCTCCGTGACCCGTAGCAGCAGCAGCTCCCACTTCATTATCTACAAAAAGTCCGGCTCCGATAATGGGCGAATCACCAACTCTGCCGTGCATTTTGAAGGCCATTCCAGAAGTGGTACAAGCGCCAGAAAGATTACCTTTTTCATCTATTGCAATCATCCCAATCGTATCGTGGTTTTCTATATTCACTACAGGTTTATACTCAGAAGTTTCTAGCCATTCTTTCCACTCTTTTTCGGACTCTGGGGTTAGAATATTTTCTTTTTTGAAACCTTGAGAAATTGCAAATTGTAGCGCACCGTCTCCTACCAACATTACGTGTGGTGTTTTTTCCATCACAGCTCTGGCTACAGAAATAGGATTTTTAATGTTTTCCAGACAAGCAACCGCACCTATATTGGCTGTTTCGTCCATAATGCAAGCATCTAAAGTCACTTTTCCGTCTCTATCTGGTCTTCCGCCGTAACCTACACTTCTTTCATTAGGGTCATCTTCTACCAATCTTACCCCTTTTTCTACTGCATCTAATGCTCTTCCTCCTTTAGACAAAACCTTCCAAGCTTCTTCATTAGCTTTTATCCCAAATTTCCATGTAGAAAGCACCACAGGTTTTTTAATTTTCTTGGGTTTTTCGGGGATTAATTCTTCTGCTTTCCAAGGATTAAGTGCAAGAAGAGCGGATAAAATTCCTGCTTTTTTTATAAAATTCCGTCTGTTTGACATTATTTTTTTAGTAAATTTAAAGGTTGGTTAATAGATTCTTTATTAAAATTGATTTTTAGTTTCTGCCAAATTGAGTAATGATTTTGAACTCTATTCTTAAAACTAGAAAAATCTGTATTGGTTCCCCATAAAACTTCAGAAAGTGCCGTGATTCTCGGGAATACCATATATTCTACTTGTTCTGGTGTGGTGATATATTCTGTCCATACATTTCCTTGGCTTCCTAAGACGAATTTCTTTTTATCATCGGTTAATTTTTCTGGAATTACGTGGTAAGAATATACTTTTTCTGTAGAGGTGTAACCTCCAAAAGCGATAGGTTCGGTGTCAGGATTTCCTTGATAATGGTCAAAATAACAATAACCACCAGGTGTCATAACCACTTCGTGAGAGAGATTGGAAGCGGCAATTCCGCCATCTTCTCCTCGCCAAGACATTACTCTGGCGTTTGGTGCTAGACCGCCTTCTAAAATTTCGTCCCAACCTATGATTTCTCTACCATGTTTATTAAGAAATTTTTCAATTCTTTGGATAAAATAGCTTTGCAACTCGTGTTCGTCTTTCAAGCCTTCTTTTTTGATAAGAGCCTGAGCAATTTCGTTGGTTTTCCATTGTGTTTTAGGAGCTTCATCACCACCAATATGGATAATTTTTGATGGAAAAAGCTGCATTACTTCTGTAAGAACATTTTCTAAAAAGGTGAAAGTTTCTTCTTTTGGGCAAAAAATATCATCAAAAACACCCCATTTTTCTGCCACTTTTATTTGTTGACCTGTACAACCTAATTCTGGATACGCCGCAATGGCAGCCGAAGCGTGACCAGGCATTTCAATCTCTGGAATTATGGTAATATGACGCTCCGAAGCATATTTTACAATTTCTTTGATGTCTTCTTGTGTATAAAATCCGCCATATTTTTTTTCTTCATACTGATCATCTTTATATCTGCCAATCATAGAACGGGCTCGCCAAGCGCCAACTTCGGTTAATTTAGGATATTTTTTAATTTCAATTCTCCAACCTTGGTCGTCCGTAAGATGCCAGTGAAAAGTATTCATTTTATACATTGCGAGATAATCAATGTATTTTTTGATAAATTCTTTTGGAAAAAAATGTCTAGAAACATCTAAATGCATTCCTCGCCATTGGAATTTTGGAGCATCTGTGATTTCCATACAAGGAATACTACCTTTGGCTTCATAATAACTAAAAAGTTGAGAAAGAGTATTTATTGCATAAAACCTTCCTTTTTCAGATTCACTCTCAATAATTATTTCTTTAGGGAAAATTTTAATTACATAAAAATCCTGATGTCTTTCTTCTATTTTTGGAGGTAACAATCCAAATGTAATTTGACTATTTTTTTTTGAATTCTTTATAAAAATAATATTGGCTTTATTAAAGAGATTGAATGTAAATGAAATTTTATCATTTTTGCTTTTAGAAAAACTATGATGTATGCTAATTGTTTTTGGTATTTCAAAATACCCACTCTTTATCTCCACTTTCTGCGGATAAGGAATTAAAGGTAAATCTTGTGCCGAAACTCTATCAAAAAACGAAAAATATGTGATTATTATAAAATATACCCAAAAGTTTTTCATACCGTGTAAAATATTTTTTAATTTTAAAAACTTAAAAATAACATTTTATGTCTAATCTTTACAAGATTTCTCTATTTTTATTTCTGATTTGTTTTTCAACAGTTTTTTCTCAGAAAAATTTCTCTCAATATGTAAACCCTTTCATTGGAACGGGAGGTCATGGACACACTTTTCCGGGAGCTACAGTTCCATTTGGGATGGTTCAACTTTCGCCAGATACCAGAATTGATGGAAGTTGGGATGGTTGTAGTGGTTATCATTATTCAGATTCTGTGATTTATGGGTTTTCTCACACCCATCTTAACGGAACAGGATGTACAGATTATGGTGATATTATGCTGATGCCAACTATGGGAAAACCTAGCCTAAGAAATAAAGATTATTCTTCTAAATTTTCTCATAACAACGAAAAAGCAAGCGCTGGTTATTATGAAGTTTTGCTAGATAAATTTAACATCAATGTCAGATTAACCACCACAACTAGAGTTGGTTACCACGAATACACTTTTAATAATGACGGGCAAGCCAATATTATCTTAGACCTTAACCACAGAGATCGATTGCTAGAAGGAAAAGTAAAAATCATAGACAATAAAACCATAGAAGTATTCCGTAGAAGTAAATCTTGGGCAGACAATCAACATATTTTTGCTAGAATAGAATTTTCTAAACCACTCGTAATTTCTAAATATGAAGGAAAAAAATCTGGCAATGCCATTTCTGGAAAAAAACTTAAAATAGCATTTAGCGGAAATGTAATAAAAGGTGAAAAAATAGGCATTAAAGTTTCTCTCTCTCTTACTGGTTATGAAGGAGCTGAAAAAAATATGGCAGCAGAAGGTACTTCTTGGGATTTTGAAAAAATAAAAGATAACGCTGCAAAATCTTGGGACAAAGAACTTTCAAAAATTGAGGTTACTTCTACTGATAAAAACAAACTTTCGGTTTTTTACACAGCTCTTTATCACGCATTTACTCAACCAAATATTGCCAATGATGTCGATGGAAAATACAGAGGCAGAGACAATCAAATTCACACCGCCAATCACGATTATTACACAGTGTTTTCGCTTTGGGATACCTTTAGAGCATATCATCCTTTGATGACTTTGATTGATAAAAAAAGAACCGCAGACTTTATTAATACCTTTATTCTTCAGTACGAACAAGGGAAAAGACTCCCGATTTGGGAATTAGCAAGTAACGAAACATTTTGTATGATTGGCTACCACAGCGTTTCTGTAATTGCAGATGCTATGGCAAAAGGAATTAAAGGTTTTGATTATGAAAAAGCCTTTGAAGCATCCAAAAATTCCGCTAATTTATTCAATGATTTTGGAATGAAAACTTATCGTGAAAATGGTTTCTTAAGTGTAGAAGATGAGCATGAAAACGTCTCTAAAACATTAGAATATTCCTATGACGATTGGTGTATTGCTCAGATGGCAAAAATCCTTAATAAAAATGAAGATTATGAATATTTTATGAAACGTTCGCAAGGTTGGAAAAATCTATTTGACCCTGAAACTAAATTCATAAGACCTAAGAAAAACGGAAACTGGCTAGAACCATTTGACCCTAAAGAAATTAACAACAATTATACCGAAGGAAATGGCTGGCATTACACCTTCTTTGTACCACAAGCTATTCCAGAAATGATTGAATTCTACGGTGGAAATGATGCTTTTGAGAAAAAATTAGACCAAATGTTCTCCGAAACTTCTAAAACCACAGGCAGAGAGCAAGTAGATGTAACAGGATTAATAGGACAATATGCCCACGGAAACGAACCTTCTCATCACGTTGCCTATCTGTACAACTATATCGGGAAACCCGAAAAAACCAGAGAAAAAGTACAATATATTTTAGAAAATTTCTACAAAAATTCGCCAGATGGTTTAATTGGCAATGAAGATTGTGGACAAATGAGTTCTTGGTATATCCTAAGTTCTATGGGATTATACTGCGTAACCCCAGGTAGCGGAGAATGGCAAAGCACAAAACCTATTTTCAGTGAAGTTAAAATCAATTTAGAAGACAGTAAAGCATTGATATTCAAAAATAAAAAAGATGTAGATTATTGGATTCATTCATTGGCTAATCCCGAACAGAAACCAATGGTTAAAACTAAAAAAAATGCACTTGCTCCTATCATTAAATTTAACAATAGAAGTTTTCTAGAAAAGGAAGAAATAAGCATAAAATCTCTAAATGATGGTAAAATATTTTATTCTGTAAACGGAAGTGATTACAAAGAATATAAAGAACCTTTCGCCATCTCTGAAACATCTGAAATAAAAGCTTATACAGAAGATATAGAGCAAATAAAAAGTACAATTACCAAAGCTATTGCTTATAAAAAACCAAACAATTACAGCATAGACATCAAAACCCAACCTAGTGATTTATATTTTGCAGGTGGCAAAGAAGGTCTTGTAGATGGCATTATAGGAGACGCCAATTGGAAAAAAGGAGACTGGCACGGTTATCAAAAAAACGACTTTGAAGCGATTATAGATTTAAAGTCTGAAAAAGAAATAAAAACTCTGGCAGCAGATTTTTTACAGGATACAAGGTCTTGGATTTTGATGCCTACCAAAGTTATTTTTTACACTTCTATGGATAATAAAAATTTCAAAAAAGCCGGCGAAGTAAATAACGAAATAAAACCTGAAGACGAGAATGTACAGACTCAGAAACTTACTCTTAGCACTACTCCACATAAAGCCAGATATGTAAAAATTGTTGCTAAGAACTTCGGTAAATTACCAGAATGGCACCAAGGTTATCCTTACAATGGTGATGCTTATATTTTTATTTCAGAAATAGAAATACAATAAAAAAGCGCTTCATTTTTTTGAAGCGCTTTCTGTATATCAAATATTAGATTTAAGAATTGTAAATCAATTTGTAATATTCATCTGCCATTCTATCAGAATTAAACTGAACTTTTACATCATCCATTGCATTTTTCACGACTTGTCTCCATTCATTTGGTCTTTCGTAATACATTGGTAAAATTTCGTTTTCTAAGATGTCATACAATTGATTCATATCATAATGATCTACATCATAAACACTCATATTAGCATAATCCGCTTTAGGAACCACAAAAGAATTTACGCCGTTTTTAGCAAATTCAGGAATCCATCCATCATCAGTAGATAGGTTTACAGAAGCATTCATAGAAGCGGTCATACCAGATGTACCAGAAGCTTCTCTAGGAACTCTAGGATTATTCAACCATACATCAGAACCTTGTTTCAAAGACTTACTTAATGCTAATTCATAACCTGTAAGAACAGCCATGTTTTTGTGATTTTTGCTTTCTTCTACTAAATTATTAAAGGTAGAAATTGCAGAATAATCCATCGGGTAAGGTTTACCAGCAAAAATAATCTGCACAGGATATCTCTTGTTAGTTAATAATTTAGTAAATCTTTCTTTGTCTTGTAATAATAAATCTGCTCTCTTATAACCTGCAAATCTTCTTGCCCAAACCATTGTAAATACATTAGAATCAAATAATTTACCACACTGGTCTGCTACAATTCTGAAAGTTCTCTTTTTAAGATATTTTTTTCTGAAATCAAATTCTTCGTCTTCTCTTTCGTCTCTAGCATTATAAAGTGGCTTATCTGCCCAGTATTTATAATCTTGAGCGTTGGTAATGGCTTTAATTTCGCAAATGTTTGGATATTTACCCCACATTTCATTAGAAACCACACCGTGCAACTGAGATACACCATTAGCAATTCTTGCCATTCTTAATGCACAAAGAGAATGATTAAACATATCATTATCTTCACCTTCTATTGCTTTTACTTCGTTTAAGCTATATCCAGAAAAATAAGACATTTGATGACACAGATAAGCATTATGCTTCTCGTTTCCAGCTTCTTCTGGCGTATGTGTAGTGAAAACCAATTTTTCTTTTACTTTTTGTAAATCGCCACCGTATTTTCTTAGTAAATAGAAAGCAGCAGGAAGTCCGTGCGCTTCGTTTAGGTGATAGATATCTCTTTCTAGATTTAATTCGTCTAGAAGTTTAGCTCCTCCTTTTCCTAACAGAATATACTGAGCTAATTTTGTTGATTCATTAGCGTCATATAATCTATGGCAGATGGTTTTAGAAATGTGGTCATTTTCTGGCACATCTGTAGAAAGTAAAAAGATAGGCGCTGTTTTGAAGGTTTCTGGGCTTAAATACCAAACTTTTACCCAAACTGGTGCATCATGAATATCAATCTGAAATTTAATCCCAGTATCTTCTAAGAAGCTGTACATTTTCTTAGTCCAAGTAGGGTGTAGAGTTTGGTCATGGTTTCTTGCTTGGTCATAATAACCAAATTTCCACAAAATCCCTATCCCAACTAGGTCTTGTTTTAAATTATAGGCACTTCTCATATGTGAGCCTGCCAAAAATCCTAGACCTCCACTGTATATTTTTAGTGCCTGGTCAATCGCAAATTCCATAGAAAAATAGGCAACTTTTTTGCTGTAATCTTTGTTGATGCTAAAAGGCATCGTGTAGTTTTTAAAATCCATTTTCTCGTTTCTTTAAAATCAGGTGCAAAGGTATTATATTTTTATAAAACACAAGGTTTTCGTATGTTACAAATAACAAAATGTAGCAAAAATCATATTATTAAAAAAAATCAGCACTAATTTATAAATTATATAAAATCCTAAAATAAGCTTAATATCAATAATTTAAGTCAAAATAAGAACAGAGATAAGAATAACCTTATCATCACCCTCCAAAATGGCTTATCATTAAAAATCTATTTCAAAACAAAAGTATTATTTATATCAAATTAATAGAGCAATAATTATTTATTAAGGCAAAAATTTTGCTCTACAGAAAAGCATTTCATGCCATTTTCACAATCAATAATTCTTCTTTGTTATCTCAATTTTAATCAAAAATACAAAATTTTAGCTTTCAAAAACCAACAATCACCCCATAAAAAATGACCAAAATCATATCAAAAAGTATTTTTACAAATATCTATTTTTATATTTTTACCACATAAAATATGAAATGTATGGAAACTATGACAAAGAATATCGAATACACTTTAGAAAATCTCAAAAGAGACCGTGTCAGTTTTGATATTGTAGCCGAGAATTTATTTTCTTACGATTATCAAGACTACAACGAAATTTTTAAAATAGACCAAATTAACGTGCCCGAAAAAACATACAAAAGACTTCCTGTTTTTAACAATGAAAACTGCGTTGCTATTTTGATGCTTTGGGGCGTAAACAATAAAACAGCGGTACACGACCATAAAAACTACGAAGGAAAAATAAAAGTTTTAAAAGGCGAATTAACAGAAGTCTATTACAAAGAAACCAAAGATTTTATAGAATACGAAGGAGCTGGTGTTGCCATAGAAGGATTGGTTTTTGAAGAAGAAAAAGGCGGAATACACAGCATTGTGAACAATAAAAATACACTTTCTGTGAGTTTACACATTTACAAAACTTCTGAACTTAATCTCGATGGAGTAAGAATTTTTGATGTAGAAAACAAAAAATGGGCAGTACTTACAGACAAAGCACCTTCTTGCAGCTGGAATCTCCCTGATGAAGCTTTTGCCAAAATTATTAATCTTTAAAAAAACACAATCCATATAAACCCAAATTAATGTTCTCCAAAAATCCACAAATCTCAAATTTGTGGATTTTTACTTTATTCAAATTCACAGAATGAATCAAATAAAATTTTCGGCTCACTTCACTAAAAATAATGCATCAAAAAAAATCTAACCTTTTCGTCAATTCTTTATTACATTTCAGAAACAAAGTAGAATTTAATCTAAAAAATATTTTCTGTAAATTTGCAGACTCTTAATTATGGAAAATTTAACTAACAAAACCGTTGCTTTTCACACGCTTGGCTGCAAACTCAACTTTGCGGAAACCTCTACTATTGCCAGACAATTAACTGGTGCTGGTTACCAAAAAGTAAGTTTTGACGATGCCGCTAATGTTTACGTTATCAATACCTGTTCTGTTACCGAAAATGCAGACAAAGAATGTAAACTTCACGTAAAACGAGCAATGAAAGCCAATCCTGATGGTTTGGTGGTGATTGTTGGTTGCTATGCTCAACTAAAACCCGAAGAAATTTCTGCGATTGAAGGTGTAGATTTGGTTTTAGGAGCTAAAGAAAAATTCAATATTTTAAGTTATCTCGAAGATTTAGAAAAAACGGAACATCACGCCGAAGTTCACTCTTGCGAAATAGAGGAAGCTGATTTTTTTATCGGAAGTTATTCTATTGGCGACAGAACCAGAGCTTTCTTGAAAGTTCAAGACGGCTGTGATTATAAATGTACCTATTGCACGATTCCTTTAGCTAGAGGAATTTCTAGAAGTGACACCGTAGAAAACGTACTAAAAAACGCCAAAGAAATTGCCGAAAAAGACATCAAAGAAATAGTATTGACTGGTGTAAATATTGGCGATTACGGAAAAGGCGAATTTGGCAATAAAAAACACGAACACACTTTCCTAGATTTGGTAAAAGAACTCAATAAAGTAAAAGGAATTGAAAGAATTAGAATTTCTTCTATAGAACCGAATTTATTGAAAGACGAAACCATAGATTTGGTAGCAGAAAGCAAAAGTTTTGTGCCGCATTTCCATATTCCGTTGCAAAGTGGAAGCGATGATTTGCTCAAAAAAATGAAGCGAAGATACCTCACCAAATTATACCAAGATAGAGTTTCTAAAATTAGAGAAGTAATGCCCGATGCTGCAATTGGCGTAGATGTAATTGTAGGATTTCCTGGTGAAACCGAAGAGAAATTTTTAGAAACCTATAATTTCATCAATCAACTGCCAATTACGTATTTACACGTTTTCACGTATTCTGAAAGAGAAAATACAGAAGCGGTAGAAATGGAAGGAATTGTACCGATTGCTGAACGTAAAAAACGCAACAAAATGCTCCGCATTCTTTCTGAGAAAAAGAAAATGGCATTTTACCAAACGCAATTAGGAAAAACCTTGCCTGTACTTTGGGAACACGAAGAAAAAGACGGAAAAATGTTTGGCTTCACCGAAAATTATGTACGCGTGCAGAAACCTTTTGACGCCAGTTCTATCAACCAAATAGAAATGGTAAAACTAGATAAAATACAAGCAGACGGAACGGTTTCTATCTCTCCTATTTTTGAGGAATTTTTGGCGAAGGTTTAAGAGCAAGACGCTTTTGTTTCTTTAGACTTTCGGTCCAGCTTTCGCAACTCGCTTTTTTAAATTTTCCCCATCGCTCAAACCCTTTCTGCGTTTGAAACGCAAAAAGGGTATCCATCAAAAATTTAAAAAGAGCTCAAACAATTGCTCAATCTGGGCTAGACTTTACTTACCCGTTTTCTTATAATTACTTTTCTTTTCAAAGCTTTATTACCTTCATTTTGTCATTCCGCAGGAATCTAGATTCCAATTTTGCACAATTCTTTGTAGAGATTCTTTCAGAATGACAAACGTTGTGGTTAATGATAAAGTAATGTTCTTGGAACAATTCCCCTCTTTTAGAGGGGTGTCAAAATCTATGATTTTGACGGGGTGTTTAGAAATATTTTGATGATTTTTAGCATTTTATGTTTTTCCGTAATGTAGTGTGGAGTTTATTTTTTAAATTAGTGGGACATTAATCATTTAAAAATGAGACTCTTTTTATTGAAAAATCACTCACTTAAAACATTAAAAAACATCCATGAAACGAATTTATACATTTACCATCATTTTAATTTGTTTTTTATTTTCTTTTGCTCAAGAAACCGAAAAAATTAAAATCCCTAAAGGTGTGGTTTATAATTATATAGAAAATAGCACCAACGAAAAAGCAAAAAAATTAATTCAAGAAGGATTGCTTAAAAATGATTATTCTTTATTAGGGAAAAATTTAATGATTGGCCCTACTCTTTGGAAACGTTTTGAAGGCAAAGAAAATTTAAAAAAAATCCCTGGGAAAGTAGAATTTCATATAGACGATTTGCAAGTTGACGGAAAAATGGCTCAAAATCTGGATGATTCCAAAAAAATATGGGAAGAATTAAAAAAAGAGATTTCAGGAGATTTTAAAGTAAGAAAAGCAAATGAAGCTGAACTCAATTATTATTGGGCTACCATTTCATTTGATATAGAAGAGCCACTTTTTATTGTAGAAACCCAAGAACATATTTTTATCTTGAATTTTTTAAAAAAAGATTTAAAATTATTTTGGATCGATGAATTTCCACAAAGAAAAATCATCAACAATCCCATAGATAAAACAACTTATGAAACCAAAGAAGGTTTTAAAACCTATGAAAACGGAAAAGAAGTTTATGTAACAGATAAAGGACAAAAAGAAACTAAATTAGAAAAAGTAGTTTTTTTATCTAGTGATGACGACCTTAAGAAAAACACTTCTGTAGAAGAAATTTCAAAAATTATTGATAAAACAAATGCCATCTTTAATGAACTTTTTAAAAATTCTAAAAAAGAAGGAAAAATAATGATTCAATTTGAATTGGGAAAGGATAGAAACAACATACAGTTTGCCGTAAAAAATGATTTGGATTTAGAAATAATGAAAGAATTTGAAAAACGAGTAAACGAAGAAAAATACCCTAATTCTAAAAAAGATAAAATAAAATTTATGATTATTTATAAGGTAAATTCTTATGATGACAGTGAATTATAAATCTGCTAAATTAATAATTACCTGTATTTTATGTTTTTCCGTAATGTAGTGTGGAGTTTATTTTTTAAATTAGTAAGTTATTAAAAACGAATATAAAAATTTCAAATAAAAGTATTATGTCTAAATCAAAAAATTCATACTATTATAATGAGGGAACTTATACTAATTTTGCGTTTGTATTTAGTTGTCCTGGGCAAAATGAAGAAAAACAAGGAAAACCTATTTCTGGCAATACTGGAAAAAATTTAGAAGAAGTTCTTAAATATCTAGAAATAGATTTTAACTGTCGATATGATTTTAGAATATCTAATGCTTCTAAAATTATAAATTACAAAGAAAAAAATAATAGAAGTGAAAGTACTTTAAACGAAATTTTAACTCTGGAAAACATTGTTCGATTAAAGAATGAGCTTGAAAATATATCTGATTATATTATTTTTTTTGGTGAAAAAGCGCAATCAATATCAATTTATTTGACTGACTTGAAAGCAAAATTTATTTATGCACCTCATTTAAGTTTTCAATCTATTAATCAGCTTAAAATAGATTTCATTTCAGATAAAAACAATGAAAAAACGAATACAGAAAATAGATTAAAACATATTTCTTCTTATATAAAAAAACAAATGTGAAATGAAGGATTTAATAGTAACAATTAATGGAAAATACAAAACAGGTGGTACTTTAAATACTAGAATTGAAATATCGGTTAAAAATGACTTCAACTTGGTTGGTGACTCTAAAAAAATTGCTCTTGAATTAGAAACTTTTATAAACAAAGAATATTCTAAAAAAATTGAGGAATTAAGATTGAAAGATTTTTATGTTTCCCATTGGGATTTAAAAAGGTAAAGCATAATTTAACCTTCCCCAAAAAATTCCATCAAACAACTAAAACCAGCTTATGAAAATTTTGAGAATTTTACCTTTTTTAGTATTCCTCCCGTTTTTTAGTTGTAGCAGTAGTGATAATGAACCAACGCCAACTCCCGCAGAAACTATGTATTTCCCTAATAATACAGACAATAATTGGGAAACAAAATCTATCGCCAGTCTCGGTTGGAACCAAAGTGCAGTACAACCGCTTAAAGATTTCTTAGCAGAAAAACATTCAAAATCTTTTATGATTCTCGTAAACGGTAGAATTGTAATTGAAGAATATTTCAATGGACATAATGCTACTGCAACTTGGCAATGGAACAGCGCCGGAAAAACACTGGTTTCTACCACCACAGGAATTGCGCAACAAGAAGGTTTGCTCAATATCAATAATAAAGTTTCTCAATATTTAGGAAACGGCTGGTCTAGTGAACCCTTAGAAAAAGAAAACCTCATCACCAATAGAAATTTACTCACGATGACTTCTGGTCTTAACGATGAGAGCAACCTCGTGATAAAACCCAATCTTACATATTTGGCAGATGCAGGAACAAGGTGGTCTTACAGCAATGTTTTTCAGCTTTTGATGAATGTGGTTAGCAAAGCGAGCAATCAGGATTTTGAAACGTATTTTAACGCCAAACTGAAAAATAAAATTGGGATGGATGGTTTCTGGAATTACGGAACTATTTTTACCATTTATCACAGCAATACCAGAAGTATGGCGAGATTTGGATTGCTTCTCCTCAACAAAGGAAAATGGAAAACCGAACAAATCATCAACGAAAATTATGTAAACGAAACTACCAATTCTTCGCAAGAAATTAATCCTTCTTACGGATATCTTTGTTGGCTCAACGGAAAATCTAAATATATGGTTCCAGGTTCACAAACGGTTTATCCAACTGCGCTGGTTCCTAATGCACCAAATGATATGTTTTCGGCAATGGGAGCAGAAGATCAGAGAATTTATGTAATCCCGAGTAAAAATATGGTGGTTGTAAGAATGGGCGATGCTTCGGATCCTCAAAATCCTAATTTTGCGCTTTCTGGTTTTGATGCAGCACTTTGGGATAAAATTAATGCATTGATGAAGTAAATTTAAAGTACAAAGTTAGAAGTTAGAGGTTAGAAGTTACATTTATACTTCGTACTTTTCACTTTGTACTTTTCACTTTTCACTTTGTACATCGTACTTTTTACTTTTTACTTTCATCAATGTTCAAACCAAATATCCTCATATTTCACCCCTGCTTCAATTGGGATTTTCAGCCAATTTTCTTCAGGAACAACTGGGCAATTGTAATCTGTAGCATTGTAAGCACAATACGGATGATAAGCTTTGTTGAAATCTATTACGATTTCGTCATTTTTAGGAATTCTTAAATCTAGATATCTTCCGCCGCCGTAGGTTTCTGTTCCACTGGTAGCATCTTTGAAAGGCAAGAAAAGGTAATCTTTGTATTCAGGACTTTCGATTAGAGAAAGACTTTGAAAAACGGTAAGAACTTGTTCTGCATCATTAATTTTAAAATAAAGTTTCCCAAATTCTTGGTATTTTTTGGTTTTACCAGACGAAGTTGGGAGTTCAAATGGTGTCGCATTTTCAGTTTTCACCAATTTTGCTTTTACATAATAATCTAAATTAATGGGAAAAAACGGATGTGCTTTAAACTTCTTAAAATTATCACCACGCAAAGGAGATTCTTTTTCGTTTTTATATTCTTCGTTCAGTTCTTTTTGGAATTTTTTAATTTCTAAAATTTCTTTTAGATTTTGAGGTTGCACTTCTGCAGGAAACTGTTTTTTCTCTGGTTCTTTTTTTAAATCCTGAGCAGAAAAAAAAGCAGAAAAGCCGATAAATATGAGGATTATTTTTTTCATTTTAAGTCAATTTTAATGTATAGACATCTGTTTCGTTTCGTTCGATATCAGTATATAAAAAACCACTCCCCTGTATTACTTCTTCTACAAAATCAAAAACTTTACATTCTTTGGGCAACGCCGAAAAAATAAGCGTAAAACAATATTCTTTCACGGGCGGAACCTCTGTCCAATAAGGAAAAACCGCTATATTTTCCCAAAAAATAAGTTTACTGCTGCACCCTGTAAATTTATCTACCAAAAAAGTAGAAGGCCAAATTCTAACCAAATTGCCTACCATATAATTATTTTGAAAACAACAGTGTACAATCACTTGTTTTTCTTCCTCAAATTGTTCTTGGATTTGTGCTAAAATCTCTGGGGCTATTATAGGCTTGGATATTGTAGGCATAGATTTTTAGTTTCTATTTTTTGAACGCTTGAAGTTAAAAAAAATTAGAACACGTTTTTCAAAAAAAATACATTTTTTTAACTCATTTTATATTTTATGAAACAAAAATTGCGTACAAGATTTTTGCACGCAATTTCAATTTATATATTTTAAGTTTAATTAAGTTTAGCAGTCAATTTCTCAAATTGTTTTTCTGCATCTTTGCCTTCATACAAGACACTGAAAATAGCATTAATGATAGGCGTTTTCAGTTTCTTTTCATAAGCTATTTCATAAATTCCGCGGGTCGCATAGTAACCTTCAGCAACCATACTCATAGACTGTACTGCAGATTTTACGGTATAACCTTTACCAATAAGGTTTCCTAAGCTTCTATTTCTAGAAAAAAGTGAATATGCAGTTACCAGTAAATCTCCCAGATAAGAACTTTCATTTACATCTCTGGTTTCAGGATAGACAGCATCTAAAAACAATTCCATTTCTCTAATGGCATTGCTCACAAAAACAGCTTGAAAATTATCTCCGTAACCAAGACCACTGGCAATTCCTGCACCTATGGCATAGATATTTTTTAGGATAGCACTATATTCGTTACCAAGAATATCACAAGAGCATTTTACTCTGATATAATCCGAACAAAAAAGTTGTTTTAATTTTTCTATATTTTCTTTTTCGGCGGTTGCAATGGTAAGGTAAGAAAGTCTTTCCATTGCTACTTCTTCTGCATGACAAGGCCCTGCAATTACGGCTTGGCTTCTAAAACCTATTTTAAAAACATCTCTTAAATAGTGTGCTACTACATCATTGTGTTTCGGAACAATACCTTTGATGGCAGAAACAAATAATTTTCCTTCGTAGTTGCAAGTCATTTTTTCTATAGTTTCCGAAAGATAAATAGAAGGTGTAGCCAATACTACAACATCACAGGCAGAAACCAACTCATTAATATCAGTAGTAAGTACAAGTCTTTTAATATCAAAACTTACAGAAGTGAGATAATTAGGATTATGCCCTCGCAATTCTAAAGCTCCTTTTACAAACTCATTTCTCACACACCAATGTACTTTTTTGGAGTTTTCTAGGAGCATTTTTACAATGGCAGTACCGAAACTTCCGCTACCAACTACTCCCACAATTGGTGAAGATTTGTCTTTATTTTTTGACATTTTTTTAATTTTTACTGCAAAAAACAAATATACAAATATTGACCATAACAAAAACCATTTATAAGAATTTAAGAAAATTTAACTGATAAAAAACAGATGGTAAAGTAGCATTAAGTAGTAGTTTTCAATGTTTTAATTACACAACCATAATGATATTTTTTTAACATTTTTATAATAATTTTAACAATTAAACAGCATAATTTTTATCATATTTCCTCGTTTTGGAGAAACCAAAATCAGACTGTTTCAAATATTTTAATTAATTTTGGCCGTCTAAAAATTGAAAACTGAAAATATTAAAAAAATGAAGCAATTTTTTGAGAAAAAGAAAAACACGCATTTTTTTATTGGTGCTCTTCTTACAATCATTCTTGCGCAGAGTTTTGCTATTGCGAAGCTATACTCTTCTAAAGATGACAAAAACTATGAAGTAAATCTAGTAAAAATAAATACCAAAAAAGACAGTTTAGATCTTTTTAGCCTTAAAAATGATTTAGCACAAATAGACCAAACGGTAAGAAACTTAAACGGATTCTTCAGAGCAAAAAATATCCCAAACCTACCGATCGAAGCTCTAGCAAAAGACAGTTTGTCTAGTTATGTATATCTCACCAATCAAAGTTCTAGATATTCTGAATATTTAGTAGAATTAGAAAAAAAATTACAGCAAGTTCCGCTAGGAATTCCTACTGATGGACATCTTTCTTCTAATTTCGGAAAAAGAGTAAATCCTATTCCTTCTAAAAAATTACTTTTTGCTTCTGTTAAACCTATTGGTTTCTCTTCGGTAGAAAAAGACAGTGCAGGAAATACTATTAATAAATCTGCCAATTCTGCCAAATTAGAAGGAACACAAGCTCCCGCAGAAAAAGACCAAATGCAGTTTCATAAAGGTGTAGATATTGCAGCACCTATGGGAACAGATGTATATTGCGCAGCACAAGGAAAAGTAATCTTTGCAGGACAAAAAAACGGCTACGGAAACTGTGTTATCATAGAACACGGAAATGGATTAGCAACATTATATGGCCATCTTTCTAAAATTTTGGTAGATGCCAACCAACAAGTGAAAATTGGTGATGTAATAGCAAAAGTAGGCAACACAGGGCGCTCTACAGGTCCACATCTTCACTATGAAGTTAGAAAAAATAATACTCCGGTGAATCCTAAGTTGTTTTTAAATTTATAAAACTTACTAAAACCGCAGTTTTGCGGTTTTTTTATTACCATCTTTGTAACAAATAGCGCAAAAAAATCCACTTATAGAAAAATTTAATTCAATGAAAAGAATCTTAACCGCTTTCCTTATCGTTTTGAGCGTTTTATCTTTTGCTCAGGAAGGAATAAAATTCGAAACCTCTGATTTCAAAACCATTTTAGCCAAAGCTAAAAAAGAAAATAAATTAATCTTTCTAGATGCTTATACTACTTGGTGCGGACCATGTAAATTGATGGCAAAAAATATCTTTACACTAAAATCTGTAGGAGACCATTACAACGCCAATTTCGTGAATGCTAAAATTGATATGGAAAAAGGCGAAGGAATAGATATTGCTAAAAAATATGACGTAAAAGTTTTTCCTACTTATCTTTTTATAGATGGTAATGGCGAATTGGTACACCGTACTGTAGGCTACGTTCCAGAGAAAGAATTTATACAATTTGCAAAAGATGCTAGTGATCCTTCAAAAAGAGTTGCTGCATTAAAAGAAAGATTTGAAAAAGGTGAAAAAGACCCAGAATTTCTAAAAAACTTAGTTAACCTTACCGCTTTTACCGAAGCTGATTATGCAGGAAAAGTATTCGAGAAATACATAACTGCTAAAGCCAATACTCCTTTAGCTGCCGATGATATGCAAATGCTTTTTATGATATTGAAAAACTCCGAAAGCCCAGCTTATAAAATATTTAAAGAAAAAAAAGCAGACCTTTTGAAATTTATGCCTGAAAAAAGTTATGAAGCAACAGACAAAAGCTTGAAAATTAATACCGTTATAAAAAAAGCTTACAACGAAGAGTCTAAAACTTATGACGAAAACAAATTTATAGAAGGAACAAAGGATTTCTTAACCAAAGACGAAGCTGTAAAATATTTAAGCAAGATAAAGGCAGGCAAAGCTTTGAAAGATAAAGATATTGCAACTTACGAAAAGTTAACTTTAGAAACATATAAAGATTACCCCAATTTTAATTCTAACGAATTGAATTCTATCGCTTGGAATTTCTTCGAAAATGTAACCAACAAATCTTCATTAGAAACAGCATTAAAGTGGGCACAAGAATCTGTAAAACAATCTGAAAACTCTGCCAATACAGATACTTTAGCAAATCTTTACAACAAATTGAATGATAAAGCTAACGCAAAAATCTGGGCTGAAAAAGCAATAGAATTAGCCAAAAAAAATGGCGAAGATGCTTCTGAAACTCAAAAACTTCTAGATAGCTTGAAATAAAACAAAAAGGCTGCCTCAATAATCTGAGACAGCCTTTTTTCTACTTTTTATATAAATTCTAATAAGCTGCTGTAAATCTTTGTTTCACAAACTGATTATTTTCTAATTCGTCAACCAGAGCTACTGCAACATCTTCTACAGAAAGAACACTTCTACCGTTTTCATCAAAAACAGGGTTTTCTAAAGCAGTTCTGTACGTTCCTTTTCTTACACCTGCTGTTCCTTGATGCATTTCTATGGCTGGGGAAAAGAAAGTCCAATCCAAAATTTCATTCTTTTTAATGATTTCTAAATATTGTCTGGCTGCTTCTGCACCAGGTTTTATCTCCGCTGGAAATTCTGGAGTATCAATCAACTGAAGACCTTCAGCAATATACAAACTACCAGCTCCACCAACAGTAATAAATCTTTTTACCCCAGATTCTTCTACCGCTTTTTCGATGCTTGTTGCACCTTTTAAAAAGTCTTCAAAAATATTTGGATTTGTCCACCCTGGATTAAAAGTGCTAATTACCGCATCATTTCCTTTTAGAATTTCAGCTAATTCAGAAGTATTGTAAACATCTACAGTTACTGCTTTTACATTTTCTGATTCTTCAATTTTAGAAGTATTTCTTGCCAATACATCTACCTGATAACCTCTATTTGCTAATTCTTTTACTACTTGAGTGCCAACGAAACCAGTGGCACCGATTACTGCGATTTTTTTCATTTTTTTATAATTTTAATTGTAATAATTTTTGTTACATTTATATTTAAAAATTTTTATTTGAATTGTTCAATAAAATTTTTCAAAGATTTATTTTTTAAGAAAGAAACTACCAAAACCTCTGTTTCTGAAAATAAAACGTCTAAATTTTGATTAATTTCTTTTCCAATTTCACATTTTGGATTAGGATTCTGATTTTTTTTGCCTAAAATTTCAGAATTTTTCACGGCCAAATAAATTTCAGAAATATCAATATCTTCAGGATTTTTAGTCAATCTACAACCACCTTCTTTTCCTTTTCTGCTTTCTACCAAGCCCGCTTCTCTTAACACAGAAATTTCTTTTCTAATAATTACCGGATTTACATTAATACTACCAGCCAACCAATCAGAAGTGTGCCATTCTTCAGGATGATTACCCAGAATAGTCATGATATGTATAGCTGTTGCAAATCTTGTATTACTCATTTCTTTTGCAAAGATAAACAAATTTTTAATTGTAACAAATTTTATTACATTTATTTTAAAATCAAAAAATAAAGACCCCAACTACTGAGGCCTCTACACAAAACACAAAAATTTAAAATCATTTTTTAGATTTTAAATCTGAAAACTCTTTTTCTGCTTTAAAAACAGGCTGTACTTTTAAAACGATGATATCTTTATTCAACTGAAATTCTGCACTTTGTTTTACATCCAAAGAAGATGCTCCAATAGAAACTTTATAAGTTCCAGCTTCGGCAACCCAAGAAGATTGCGCTGTAACGAATGAAGCCAAATCTTCTGATTTTAGTTCCATTGTAATAATTTGACTTTCGCCAGGTTTTAATTCTTTTGTTTTGGCAAAAGCCTTAAGTTCTGCATTCGGTTTATCTACCAATTTTTGAGGTGCAGAAAGATATAATTCTACAATTTCTTTTCCTGAAACTTTTCCAGTATTGGTGATTTTAACCGATACTTTCAAATTATTTTTAAAAGTAGCACTGCTCAATTTTAAATCAGAATATGAAAAATCTGTGTAAGATTTCCCAAAACCAAATTCATAAGAAGGTCTTACCTTAAATGTATTGAAATAACGATAGCCAACATAAATTCCTTCTTCATAAGTCACCTCTTTTGGATTTTCAGCAGGAGTTCCGAGCCAATTTTTAGCAGAAGGCGTATCTTCATATTTCATTGGGAAAGTCATCGTTAATTTACCAGAAGGATTTACTTTTCCTGCCAAAACATCTGCAACGGAATTTCCACCTTCTTGTCCGGGTTGCCACGCCAAAAGAATGGCATCTACTTTATCCTTCCAAGAAGCGGTTTCTATTGCACCACCAATATTTAGAATTACCACCACTTTTTTGCCTTTTTCATGAAAAGCTTTAGAAACTTTGTCAATTAAAGCAATTTCATCTTTTCCAAGATTAAAATCATTATCTATAACTCTATCTCCACCTTCGCCAGAATTTCTACCTAAAGTTAAAAACGCAATCGCAGAATTTTCTGCTTGTTTATTGATAAAATCATCCGTCATTTCCATTTCTGGCAAACGTTGTGGCAAAGCTAAAATCCCTTGTGATTTACGTCTTTCTTTTTCAGCTAAAGCTTCTTTTTCGGCGAAAGGAACGTATAAATTAACCAATTCTTGGTCTATTTTAAAACCTGCATTATTCAAACCTTCTAGAAGCGAAACTGTATGTTTATTGTTTACACTTCCACTACCAGTTCCTCCCGTTATAAAATCGTAAGAAGTAACTCCAAAAACTGAAACCACCTCATTTTTTGAAGAAAAAGGCAACGCATTATTGTCATTTTTTAGCAAAACCATTCCTTCGGAAGCTGCATTTCTGGCTACTTGTGAATTTTGAGTTAAATTAGGTTGATTTGAATATTTATAATCTGTAAAAACTGGAGATTTAAACGCTAGTTCAAGAATTCTTTTCACATTTTTATTGGCTACTTCTTGAGATAATTTTCCTGAATTTAAAGCATCTAATAATTCTTTTTTCTGAATGGAAAGTCCTGGCATAAGTAAATCGTTTCCTGCATTCATCTGTGCAACAACATCGCTGCTTTGTTTTTTCATAATTGCTTCAAATCCTTCAAAACCGCCGAACCAATCTGTCATTACCAAACCTTTGTAACCCCATTCATCACGTAAAATCGTTGTCAATAAATCTTTACTCGCCGAAGTATAAACGCCATTAATTTTATTGTAAGAAGACATCACCGTCCAAGGTTGAGATTCTTTGACCGCAATTTCAAAATTTTTGAGATAAATCTCTCTCATTGCTCGTTCAGAAACTTGCTCATCAATGGTTAATCTATTGGTTTCTTGATTATTTGCCGCAAAATGTTTGATAGAAGTTCCTACGCCATTTTCTTGAATTCCGTTTACATAAGCGGCGGCAATTTTCCCAGAAATTAAAGGGTCTTCAGAATAATATTCGAAATTTCTTCCACACAATGGATTTCTATGAATGTTAAGAGCAGGAGCTAAAAGTACATCTACACCATATTCTTTTACTTCATTTCCCATAGCTTTTCCCACTTCTTTTATCAAATCAGTATTCCAAGTAGAAGCAAGAGAAGTTCCTACTGGAAAAGCGGTTGCGTAATAGGTTTTAGCGTCGTTTTCTCTGGTTGCATTAATTCTAAGTCCAGCTGGTCCGTCTGCAACAATAACAGAAGGAATCCCAAATCTTTCTAAAGCAAACGTTCCACCAGCTACACCAGGAACTTTATTTTTTACAGAATTTCCTACCGTTTGAAAATTTTCTGTAAAACCCGGCATTCCGATTCCGATGAGAAGTGATGCTTTTTCTTCATTAGTCATTTGTTTGATTATGGCATCAATTCTTTTATCAACAGACAATCTGGTGTCTTCCCAAGTATCTAATTTTCCGTTTTTATTTAGATCAATAAAGGTTTTCCCATTATTGGTGATGGTATTTTGAGCGTTGATAGATGAACTTAACAATGAAGCCAAAAGCAGCGCAAAAATTTTAGAATTTTTCATAAGAATTTGATTAAATTTTTATTTGAATAATAAAGGTAGAAAATCATTGAGATAAGCTCTCCAATTGCTCCAAGTGTGTCCACCTGTTGATTCTACATATTGGTATTTGAAGTTCATTCCGTCTAATTTTTGTCTAAAATCTGCAACGTTTTTGTACAAGAAATCATCTTTCCCAATTCCTATCCAATAAAGTTTGAATTGATTATCGAACTGCGCTTTTAACTTTTCATCTAAATTTTTATAAATCTCAGAAGTAACATTTTGAGGAGGCATCACAGCTGGAGAAAACAAACCTACATAACCGAAAGTCTTAGGATAATTAGCTGAAATATAAAGCGAATGAAAGCCGCCCATCGACAAACCAGCTATAGCTCTGCTGTTGACATCAGTTTATACCCTATAATTACTTTCTGTAAAATCTATAATTTCTTTAAAATAAGTTTCCATATCTGCATTGAAAACATCTGGAGTCATCATTACTGGTTTGTAAAAACCTTTTGCACTTTCTCCAGGAGCGGCTGCATTGCTGGTATGTCCGTTTGTCATTACCACAATCATAGGTTTTGCTTTTCCTTGAGCAATGAGATTATCCAAAATTTGAGAAGCTCTACCAAGCGTCATCCAAGCTTCTTCGTCACCGCCGACTCCGTGTAAAAGATATAAAACAGGTAATTTTTCTTTAGAATTTTCGTAACCAGCTGGTGTATAAATGGTGATTCTTCTGTCAGTTTTCAATCCTTTTGAAGGATACCATCTTTTAGAAACGGTTCCGTGTGGTACATTTTGAACTTTGTAATTTTCAGATTTTGGTCCGTCTATGTAAACCATATTCATCACATTGGCGATATCTCTTACCAAATACACATTATTAGGATCATCTACTTTTACACCATCTACAATAAATGAATAAGTGTATAAATCTGGTTGAAGATTATCTTGAGTGATTTCCCAAATTCCGTCTTCTTTTTTTTGTAAATCTAAAGTAGTAGGTTCCCAACCTTTTGACGGAAGCCAATTTCCCATCAATTTTACAGATTTTGCCTCAGGAGCTTTTAACCGAAAAGTGACGCTACCGCCTTTAACTTCTGGCGAAACGAGTTCTTTTTTACCAGAAAAATCTAAACTCTCTTGTGCATTAACTACAGCAAAACTTAGAATAAGAGCTACTGTAAAGGTTTTTAATATTTTCATTGGAATATGGTTTTAAATATTCATTGCTTCAATTAGAAGCATTACAATATTACATTGATTTTCTGAACCTACAAAGAAAAAAATGAAAAATTTTAATTTGATTTATTTTATGATTTAATATTACATTTGTAGAGAGAAACGAGCTATGGATTTTAAAGAAACCATCATAAATAATTCTAAAAAAGCGTATGAAATGTATGTTCCGCATATTTCTGTGGATACCGTAATTTTTGGCTTTAATGGAGATCAACTGAAAGTTTTACTTCTTAAAATGAAGTTTAACCACCAATATTTTTTACCGGGCGGTTATATGAAAAAGGAAGAAAATTTAGAATCTGCTGCTATTAGAATTTTGCGAGAAAGAACTCAATTAGATAAAATTTTCCTTCAAGAATTTGCAGTTTTCAGTGAATTAAATAGAAGCGAAGAAACCTTCAAAGATTTTCCTGATGATTTGTGGCACAAAAAAAGATTTATTTCTGTAGGCTATTATGCATTGGTAAATCATAAAGATGTTTCGCCAATTGGTGATGAATTAAGTGAATCTTGTGATTGGATTTTTCTTGATGAATTAGAAAATCACAATATCACGATGGATCATAAAAAAATTATAGAAAAAGCACTCAACACTCTCAGAGAACAAATTTCTTATAAACCAATAGGATTGAATTTATTGCCAGAAAAATTTACCCTTCCAGAACTTCAAAAACTGTACGAAGCCATTCTTGGAAGAACTCTAAACCGAGGAAATTTTTACCGAAAAATTAAGAACATAGGAATTCTAAAAAAACTAGATGAACAAAGAAAAGGTGGCGCACATAAAGCTCCTGATTTATACAGTTTTAATCAAGAAAATTATTTTAGAATCTTAGAACACGGGATGACCAATTGGTGAAAAAGCATAATTATCAGACTAAACAAAAAATCATTTTTTATAGAAAATGCACCTTGTAAAAATAAAAGGAAAAAATAGAAAGTCTGGGTATTAAAACCCAGACAAAACACAAGAAAACTAATAAATGTAAACATTTACTTAACAATTATTTATATACTATGATAATAACAAGAACAATTATTACTTGATAATCTCAGGATGCTATTTTCTAATTATTTACATGAACAACATTTACTTTTTTCATTAAAAAAACTATATTTCAATAATTTTTACTATACAAAAATACTTTTCAATTACTCATTATAACACACAATACTGCACGCATAAAAATGTATATTTATAGTGTATCTGCTATTCTCAACTCATTTTCAAGTACATAAATATTTCATAATATTTGATTTCATATATTCTAGCAAAATATTACTATGAAACTATTTTTCATTAGTCTGGGCAAGTTTGCGTACCTATACAATACCATCCAAAAGTTGCTCCTCCGTCTGTAGAGGTGTATAGTTTAAGACAATTATTAGTAGTATCATAAACCAGCATTCCTTCTACAGGTGATGTGATTATAAGGGTTGTTCCATCATCTGCTACTGGCAGATTACTACTATTGAACTTCACTCTGTTTACTACAAATCCTTTAGTTTTTGCTTCTAGCACCGTCCAAGCGCTTTGTCTTACCATTGGCCAGTTACCATTGTCTGCTCCTGCTCTTCCTAAGGCGGTAATACCGTGCTTAGTAGAATAAGTGTTTCCTGTATCTGCAATGCCTGGTTTGTAGCAAAATGTAGGGCAAGCAGTCGTAGTTACGATCACAGCAGTCGTGGAACTGCTATAGCAATCAAGTACTGAATCATAAAATGCCGCATAATATGTTCCTGCTCCCACTACTGTATTCGTGATTTTATTAGCAGTATTTGCTGTAGATGCTGTATGCCAAGTTAATACAGCTCCGGAAGGTGTATTAAATGCTGTTACTGAAGATAAATTTATTGTTGTATTAGGGCACAAAACAGAAACATTTGTAGTAGAAAAGCTTGGAGCGGTAACACCTGCACTGCATGAGTTTGCTACTAGGCTATTTAGCTGAAGTATAAAATCATCTCCTCCAGAACCGCCACCTCCTGTAAATCCATACAATTGGATGCTTGTAATACTGGTAACACCAGCAGGTAATCTAATACTCGCTGTATTAGAAAGACTTGCATAAGATTCCATATTCCATACACCAGTTACCCCGCTTACAAAGCTAGCTCCACTAAAAGTTGCGTTATCGCCAGATTGAGTATTACTATCACTTGGAGTTTTTGCTTGCCAATATTGCACACCATTAACTCTTATACCAAATGTAGCAGTTGGCGTAAATGCTCCACCTCCAGGTCTCATTATGTTAGACCCATTATTAGCTCCCCAAGAAAACGTTAATATATATCCTCCAGAAGGTGCTGTAGAATTAATTATAGAATTAGGAAGTGAAACATTCCAAACAGGAGATTGACCATCTGTTATATATAGCCCCGTAGAATATGAAATATTAACATTATTATTTGTTTGTGCATAAGTAATCGATGTTGTTAATAATAACATAACAACAACTAAACTTATAAAATAAGTTTTATTTTTTTTTATCATTTGTGTTTATTTTGTGTATATAATAGCTTGGTTTTTCTTTATGCTACTATTACGTATTTGAAAATTTCAATGTATTTATTACCTTTATTTTAGAGGAGTACAAAATTAGTATTTATGTTATTTCACATAACCAAAAGCAATCTACACAAAGATGTATTTTTTGCCAATTTATGATCAACATTAATAAACTTTCGTATTGATTTAAATATCAAATTCTTCGAAATTTTAATATTATAACTCGTAATATTATCAAAAATATGTAAGTTATTTGTTCATAGTTAACAATGCAAAGTCGTAATTAAAAATTATTCATAATACACTAGTTATAATAAGAGTCTAACTTCAATCTAATTCTTAATCAATTAATGGAAAAAAATTGATAAAATTCTAATAGCATATTTTCCTATAACTTATTCTTTGTAAATATTCTTTCAATACTAAATAATAAAAAAGTTTATTGAAAAAAAATTCAATAAACTTTGATTATAACAATTAACAATACTATCTAAATCTATTAAGTATTTGATAAAAAACCTAAATATTCAACAGGTATTTATAGATAATTAAAAATCATTCAAAATAGTACATACTACTAAATAATTACAACACTATCAAAACAAGCATTAAGTATAAAGACATTTTTTGAAAAAAATAAAACTCACGGAAAATAACCTCATTACAAATCTTTTTGTCATCAAAAAACAAAAACACAATTCTTCTTTTTAAAAAGGTTTTACTTAATAAATATACCCAACAATCTTCATTAATAAATTCTAAAGAATAATCTTTGAAAATATTAAATAATCTCAATTTATTTTTTCCTAATAATTCTTTTTCACTAATTATTATATTATTCAATCTAGACTTATACATAATTTCTAATATTATGATCCTAAGTGATGTAATGACATCTCTTTTAAATTTGATTTTAATACATTTTCAGGCTAAGAGTAAGTATTATGTTAAAAACAGCCATCAAGCTATAAAACACTTTATTGATACGGAACGTCTTCTCTTTTTCTAAAAAAACACTATAAGATGAATGAAAACTGATGGCTGATATCTTTTTATTATTTAAAAACTGTACTTATAAACCTATGGCTTCCAAAAACTCCAATTGGTACCATTATATATTGCTAATTGTTTTTTATTGGTATCATATGCCATTGTTCCAGGTGTAGGATTTTTAATATTTAAATGAGGGCTTGCCATTTTAGGCAAAACCATCGCTTTGTCTGTGTCGGTTAAGACTAATATTCCTGGCGTTGAGTCTGTTGCTCCATTTGTTCCAATTGCAACTTTTGCATTCGAATATTCTGTCAAAGGATCTTGTAAAGACGTATCTACTGCACCATTAGCATCAATGCTAAGATCGAACCAAGATCCACTTTTCAGATATTTAACTTTCTTATCGGTGATGTCATAAATAATGGTTCCATTCACTGCTCCTGTAACTGAGCCTTCGGATGTTACCCATGGTAATACTATTCCTTTATTTCCATCTCCAAATTCTAAGGATATACTCGGGTTTGGAGTTATATTGTCTGCTAGTTTTGTTATTTCTGATTTTCCTATCGCTACTTGTGAGAAACAATAAACAGAAACTGATGTCAATATAAATACAATTAATTTCTTCATAATGTTTGATTTTATATTGATTTCGTTTGTGGTAGCCAAATACTACCACAACGAAATCATCTTAATATAATAAATTTGTGTTCTTTTTAATCTGGACAAGTTTGTGTACTTACACAATACCACCCAAAAGTTGTTCCCCCATCGGTAGAAGTATATAGTTTAAGACAGTTATTTGTAGTATCATAAACCATCATTCCTTCTATAGGCGATGTGATGATAAGGGTTGTTCCATCATCTGCTACTGGTAGATTACTACCATTGAACTTCACTCTGTTTACCACAAATCCCTTTGTCTTTGCTTCTAACACTGTCCAAGCGCTTTGTCTTATCATTGGCCAATTTCCATTGTCTGAACCAGCTCTTCCTAAAGAAGTAATACCGTGTTGTGTAGGATAAGTGGTGCCAGCATCAGCGATTCCTGGTTTATAACAGAAGGCAAAAAGACTGACAACAACTGTTGAAACATTGGATGTTGTAGTACAAGAGGAGCTGGAAACTACAACATAATAATACATTGTTCCTAATGCAGTGGTAGGCGGCGTATAAGATGCTGTATTTGCTCCGCTTATAAGGGTTCCTCCAGTATTGCTATTGGCTGTATTACTATACCATTGATACGTCAATGAACTTCCGGTAGCTGAAACTGTAAGATTTGCAGGGGTACCATTTTGAGCAACATTCTGTGTGCTTTGTGGCTGTGTATTAATTACTGGCGCTATACATAATGGTGTACATATTGCTATAGAAGCATTTTGTGAATCTCCAATCGCTTGTCCTGTAGTATTACTATAACCTGATGGTAATGTTGCAAACTGAGGTAATCCTTGTGTATTAACACAGCTTGCACTGGCACATAAATTGCCGTTAGCAGCAGTAGAGCCTGTTCCGGCTGATACTGTTCCAGAAGCTAATACAATCTGTGAATTAATAATATTAGCTGCTCCTTCTATAGCATCTAGACATCCGTCATTATCACTATCTAAATCTAATTCATTGCCAATACCATCGCCATCTGTGTCGGCAGCACAACCAACTTGTCTAAAATAAGCTTCTTGTTCCCAAGTACCTGTTCGAAGTGTATGTGTGAGACCTCTAATCCTATAATATTTATAACTTTTTTGATTATTTGGAATATAAAATTTAAGGGAAGATTTGGAAGGATTTCCTAATATTGGGGTAGAGGAATCGCCTAAAGTTTGATTTTCTGCAATCACAAACCAATTAGTTCCATCTCTACTTACCTCGATATTATATATTGATTCTGATAAAAACATTCCAGAATTAGCACCCGTACTATAATTGCTAAATTCTATCAGATCTAATCTTACTGGTGAAGGAAAAACAAATCCCATCCATACATACCCTGCTATATTTCCTGTCCCAGAAGTCGGATTATATATGGTATAATCTGATGTTCCATCAAGTCCGTCTATCATTCCATTAATATTTGTCCCAAAGCTGCTGTATGTCAATTCAGAATTTATAGTAACTCCCGTTTTACTTACACTTGGAGACGAACATATTGATTCTACAGTATCTAATATCCCATCATTATCATCATCTAGATCAATTAAATCTCCTAAGTCATCTCCGTCAGAATCAGTACATACATTAGACTGGTTATCAATAGCAAATCTATTATAAGAAGAACTGTAAGACGTACTACCACTATCTGTAGAAGTTTCTACTACATTAGCCAGACCATTGGTTCCAAAAGAACTTGTAGTAGGAAACTGAGCTTTAGTTAGGCTTCCTACAGTAGCTAATTCAGTATTAGGTAGCACATTAGCTTCTACTGCATCAGAACAACCATCTCCATCCGAATCTAAATCCAAATAATTAGGAATACCATCACCATCTGTATCTATTTCACATTTAGAATATTCTCCAAAACTAAAAATACTAAATATACTGCCCCATCCGTTAGGATCTCCAAGATTCCCATTCTCTCCCGAAGTAGAGGCAATTGTGATTCTGCTACTAGTAGAAACAGCAAAAAACACAATTTTATCATTTGTGATTAAAGGGTTTGAAGTACTAGTATCCACAAACGATTTTTTATTAATAATTAGTGATGGACTAAGAGCATCACTAACTGTTACTTCACCTGTACAAAATGTTTGGGTCTGAATACGATGTGAGAAATAAAATACATATTGTTTACCCGGTACTGTAGGCATATCTCTATACATAGTAAAATTTGTATCTCCTGCATCATAAGAAGGAATTGTAGTACCAGGCATTATATATATGTCAATATTTCCACGTGATAAAGTCCACCCATCTGCAACAGTACCTACTGTTGAAGATCTACTAAATGTGTTTGAGATGGAAAATCTTTGCAGATTATTACTGCAAAGCCAAGATTCATCCACATCTGTAACACCATCATTATCACTATCTAAATCCAAATAATTACTTAATCCATCACCATCTGTATCCAAACAACCTGAAATACTACTATTAGTTGCTAAAAAATAATATGATGTATCATAATTTACTATATTGCTATCTATTGAAGTTTCTACTATATCTGGTAAACCATTTGTACCAACAGCTGTATTAAATACAGCATTTGCTAAACCTCCGCTACTGCTCAAACTAGAAGATATTATTTGAGCTTCTTTTGCGTCACTACATCCATCATTATCACTATCTAAATCCTGATGATTATATTTACCGTCACCATCAGGATCGGAGCCCGTACAAGTAGATCTTGGGTTAAGGCTTGGTACATAATTAAGAATGTTTCCTGTGATATTTTCCACCCTTGTTCTAGATTCTCCTATGGCTCCTGAAACTCCAAGAACTCTATATTTTAAATAACTACCAGGATTCTGAGTAACATTGTACTTTTTCACAATATAATTAACAGTTTCAACAGGTCCTAAATCCAACCAAGAAGTTCCATTCCATCCTTGCAATTTAATTGTATTTGTACCGCTGATAGTGTATAAAGAATACGCTGTCCCCCCCCATTGAATTGTAAGATCACTTAATTGAATAGGCTGGTTGTATGTCATTTCAAAAATAACCTTACCTGCAATAGCTTGGTTAGTGGTAGACATGGTAGCATATGAACCAATAAGAGCATCATAAACGTTTGCTAAATTAGTAAACGCAAAATCTGATGTCACCGAAACAGGTCGTACCATTTCTTCTAGACTGTAAAAGCAATTTGGAGATTCTACGGCATCAACTATCCCATCATTATCATCATCTATATCTACTAAATCTAATATCCCATCACCATCTGTATCTGTACAGGCATTTATTGCATTAGATAAAGCATATTTATTATAAGTAGTTTGTGTAGCACCATCAAACAACCCATCATTGTTGGCGTCATTTGTTGGAGATATAAAACTAAATTTTGCATTGGTCAAAGATCCATCTGCCACTAAAGAGGCTGATGGTGTAACTGTAGCTTCCTTTGCATCACTACAACCGTCACCATCACTATCTAAATCCTGATGGTTATATTTTCCATCACCATCTAGATCAGAGCCGGTACAAGTAGGCTTAGGATTGGCTGAAGGTACATACGTAGAACTGTCGGCAGTTCCTGATAATTCATATACAGTGAATGTAGGGGTGGTAGTTCCTGCTACTTTTACTAATCTGTAATATTTGTATAAACCGGCATTTTGGTTCACAGTAAAAGTATTGGTGGCTGCAGTGGCTGCGGTAGCCGCACTCATTAGAGAAACCCAGCTTGTACCATCGCTGGAAGCCTCTATTCTTCCTGTTGCACCAGTACCCCAAGTTCCGGAGCCATACTGAATAATATTTGTCAATCTTACAGGAGCGGTATATCCTAAATTATAGATAACAGAGCCATTGGTAGCAGCACCCGCAGTTATGATATTATTACTCGCCGCTACCGATGTGTTAGTGCCATCTCTCATAAATGGCAAGTCAATATTTACGCCATCATCATTAGGTAATGGTGTAGATACTTTAGTAAGTACTGCTGCTTCTGTTGCAGTATAGAAACAATTAGGAGATTCTACAGCATCCAATATTCCATCATTATCATCATCTATATCTACTATGTCAGGAATTCCATCTCCATCCAATTCAGGACAAAGGCTTAGACTGGAATTCAATGCGTATAAAGAATAAGTAGTAAAACTAGATCCATCATACAATCCATCTCCATTGGCATCATTTGTTGGTGAAACAAATGAAAATTTCGCCTTTGTTAAACTTCCACTATCAACCAATGCACTAGAAGGGGTTACTTGAGATTCTTTCGCATCACTACAACCATCCCCATCACTATCCAGATCCAATCGGTTAGGAATACCATCTCCGTCTGTATCTATATCTGCACAAGTGAAACCAAAGTTCATGGTAACACCATTGGCGTTAGTTCCTGTATTAGTCTGTGTCCATGATAAAGACGTGGTAGGTGTACTCACAAATTGATAAGTTCCTGCTCCCGATGCTATTGAAGTTCCTGCTACCGCTACATTTACTCTAAAACGAATGCTGTTTGCTGTATATACTGTAGGGCCACTTACCCATGCTGTTCCATCCCATATCTGAATTTGATCATTAGGGTCGGTCAAAGTTAATGTGGCTCCTGCTGGTACGGTATAAATTTCTTCTTCATCATTGGTAAAAACCCCTCCTGAACCTATTGCACCTTTGGCTACAAACTGAACTGGATTGTTGGTTGAGAGTTGTATCGTTTGTGTCTTTCCGACTCCAGCAACTACAGCAATACCCAAATCGCCGCCAGCATTCCCGACAGGAGTACCTGCAAGCGTTCCTGATGAATTAGTTAACTGAGTGGTAAGCTTGATATAACTGGTAGACTCTATGCTTCTATTGGTAAACAAGCCACCTGTAAAATCAAAATAGCCAGATATAGATTCTGAACAATCCGAAATTCCGTCATTATCATCATCTATATCTAATGAATTGATGATTCCATCGCCATCTAGATCATCTCCTGGAGCATATTGTGCTTGCAAACTAACATGCAAAAACATCAATAGGAATAAGAATATAGTTTTTTTATAATATTTATACATTTTTGTAGGGTTTATTTGTAAGTATATTTTTTTTTAATCTATACTAACATTGGTGGTGGTCTGCTGAAATTGAAAAATAAAGAATCAAATAAATAATCTTTTGTAAGATAGTTTTCAGTAGCATTTTTTATTAAAACATAAATACTATTAATCTGTAAAGACTTTTTTACAATACTTTTAATTTGAAATGGATTAATTTGTATTCCAATATTTTTTTTAGAGATAGATGAGGAAAAACGAGTTTGATTATCTGAAGAAAAAAAAGAAAATTTGTGAAAGTTTGATCTAATTCTATTTGTATTGATTACTTCTTTATTCTTTGACAAATGAATTTTACTTTTGGATTTTCCATTAAAATCATCAGATTGTTTTTTTTCTAGGAATAAATTTTGACTTTCTTGATATTGTACATCCCACCCATACAAATAAGTGTCTTTTGATATATGAATAGAGCTTTCATCTATTAAATCATTTATTTTATTTTTAATAGCTATAGAATCTTTTGAAGAACTAATTGCTTCTACTGAAACAATTACAGCACCAGATGAAATGTAAACTTGAGCATCTAGAATATTAAAGACCAAAACTAGCATCAGAAAAATAACATTCCTGATGCTAATGAGAAAAATCTCAGTGGAATTTTTGGCTTTAATCATTTGTGTGTTTTAGAATTATATTGCAATCTATAATATGCAAACACAAAAGTACATTTCAATTACTCTCCTAAATACAAATCAAACACACATAAAGATGTATAGCAGGCACGCATAAAGATGCGTATTGAGCATGGATGAAAAGTGATTACTGAAATAAACGAAAAGCTATTGATTGCTTTTTTGTCTAAAACAAAGTTTATATTACTATAACAATCAAAATTGTTTTTATCTAGAGTAAATAGAGCTTCTTTTTAGAAGATAGTGTAGTGCATCTATCCAAGAATTCCTCAATTTCAAAAAAGGTTCTCTACTTTTGGAATAAATTTTAGCCCCATTTTTATAAATATCAAAATAAATTTTATAATTATATGCTAGATTTTCTTCTTTATAAGTAGATTCTGAACCCGAAACTTTTTTTCCATCTACTTTTGCATTCCCATAAGAATTTGACGTCTCTGAAGCTTTAGTTGTAAATTGAACTTGCACAGATATAATATGATCTACACCAAGTACACTTTGTAACTCTTCTATAGAATAATCATTTACATTTTCATAGTTAATTCCTGCTTTTTTTAAAAGGCTATTGGTTGTTCTAATGTCTTGCACCGTAAGAGGCTGTATTTTAGACAACTCCGTGATAAGTTCCTGATAAATATCATTTTGTGCAAATTTAGAGACATCAACAGAAGATGCTAAGGTCTGAGTATTTACAAAAGGTACTGGTAGTATGGCTATTGAATTACTTTTTACAAGAGACAACTCATTTTTATCAATGTTGCTTTTTTCTTTATTAATAACGTTATTGTCTTGGGCATAAGCTCCCATTGATAAAAGTGCTAATAAAAAGATAAATAGATTTTTTTTCATAATTTTTAAATGTTATTACATGTTTTAAAGTTTAACTTAACTAATTTTTTTACTTATAAATTCTGCTACCTCTGCAATAATTTTATTTTTCTGAGGCAAATTTGCACTTATCAGCAATAATTAATTATATTATCAATACACATAATAATGCTTGACAATACACATAATAATGTGTATTAAATTATGATTACCAAATAAAACATAATAAAGTATTAACTTTGATAAATCAAAAATTCAAAAATTCAAAAATTCAAAATTGAGAACACTGAAATTCTTTCTATTAATCTGCTGCATAATACATATATCATTTGTAAAAGCGCAAGATTATGATATTGAAATTAAAGATTTCAAAGAAGACATTGCGAATACAAATATTATAGATTTTGAAATTGATAATGAAAAAAATTTATGGATTTGTAATGCTAATGAATTAATAAAATATGATGGGGCGAATACCATTAATTTTAAATTAGATTTTAACTATCAAACCATTGAAGAAACTTTACTTATAGAGAATGATTTGTTTATACTATTTAGTAATGGAAACTTATCTCTATTTAACATTCAAACATATAGCTATACAGAACTAGAACAGCAAAACGTTTTAGCCATGTGCTCTTACAATAACCATCTGTACCTCCTCAAACCTGGATATGTAATAGAAAAATACAACTTAAAAAATCTGGAGATCCCAATAAAAAAAATCAAGATTGGCAAAGGTTTTAATTTTATAAAAAATTTGGATCATCAAATTTTTGTAAATAATGATGGTATATTTTTATCTATTCCCACTAGAGGGATATATGTGATAAAAAATCACCATTATTATCCCCTCATTACTGGTGATAGAATTAACAACAGCGAACGCAGAATTGAAAAATTTAAAATAATAAATAATGAACTCTATTATTTAGGATTACGGTTTATCAAAAAATATGATAAGAAAAAAAACAGATTCATAATTGATAAAAATTATAAATCTATTAATAACAAAATCATCACAGAATTACTCCATGACAAAGAAATGATTCTTTATATTAATTATGATACTAACGAAATTAGAATTAAAGAAAAAGGGAAAAATATTTTAAATATAGAAACAATAGAGCCTTATAAAATTGCAAAAATTGACAATTATTATATTGCTTCTTCTAGAAAAGGCTTGTATATAATTAGAAAAAAAGACAACTTAATTAAGAATATTAATTTAACGCCATTAGAAAAACTAATGGTAAAAAGAAAAATTTTTGAAAAAGAATCCGAAATTTTCTTTTTTGGTTACCCTTATGTTTTTTCTTTAAATAACAAACAAAATTTAACAAAATACGAGTTTTCGGATAAGCCACCAGTAATTTATGATTGTACATATACACCTTTTGGATGGTTTGCTGTAACACAAGGTAATGGCATAGTAAAACTACATAATAATTTCAAAAAAAATGAGGCAATAAACCTAAATGATAAAAATGAGCAAACTATGTTATGTATTTTTTACGATAATCATACAAAAAAAATATATTGCGGAAGCCAGAAATACATTTATATTATAAATCCAAAAAATGAAAATCAGTACGAAAGACTACCTCTTAAATTTACTAAACCAATTCTGGACCTAGAAAGAGTAAAATTTACCAACAAAATTATTATTGCAACTGAAAGCGGAACCTATATCTATAATGAAGAAAATAAAAAATTAGAAACCTTAATATCAAAAATAAAAACATCCGATATTTTCATTGACTATGAGAATAAAAAAATATGGTTAGCTCACGACAAAGGCGTGTTTATTATTGACATGAATAATCATAAAAATATTATTAATCGAGAATTCAAAAGACTAAAAAACCCAATAACAACAGCCATCCTTCAAGATAATTATAAAAATATATGGGTTAGCACTTATAGCGGAATAGTACAAATATCTCCTGATTTAAAGAATGAACTAATCTACACCACCGAAAACGGACTTTTAAATCAAGAATTTAATTATAAATCTGCTGTTAAATTAAAAAACGGACAGCTAATTTTTGGAGGCATTTCTGGCTTTGACTTAATAACTCCTGACAATAAAAAAATCGCAAAAAGAAAAGTTATAGTTAAAGATATATTATTAATAGGAAAAGACACCCTTGCTAGTAAATATAATAATCAAAAAATAAGTTACTCTATTGATAAATATTTTTGTAGAATAAACATTTCATCTAATTTTTTTAATGACAAAAAAATTTCTTATAAATACAAAATTGATGATGGGAATTGGATTAAAGTTGAAGATAGAAATTCTATAGATTTAATTGGCTTTGCTGAGGGTAATTACAACATAACAATTGCAGGAATTGATAATAAAGGTACAATCGCTAAAGAAGCAGTTGTTAATATATGCGCTAAAGAAATATTTTACAAATCTAGAATATTTCTTTTTCTTGCTTTAATGTCATTTTTTGCACTGGTGTTATTTCTGATTTATTTTGTAAATAAGAAAAAAAACGTAAGAAGAGAAACCATCGAAGAGATTAGCATGGATCTTCATGATGAAGTAGGAACACTTCTTACAAAAACAAGACTTTTATTTGAACTAGGAGACAAACAAGATGAATCAAATGACAAAAAATACTAGAGTACCTCAATCAAATGAATTTCAAGTTTAGGCTATATATTAATACTGTAAAAGAAAAAAATAAGGATGTTTACGAACTATATGATACCTGCATTGACCTAATATTACAAATTGCAAAATTAAAAAATATAGATTTCGAGAAAAAAATACAAGTAGAAAACAATAGAACCATCAACAGTTTAATACAAAAAGACATAAAACTGTCCATCTATGAAATCATCAATAATATTGCAAAATATTCGTCAACAAAAAAAATAAAATTTGAATTAACTTACACAAAAAAAATTGAAATACAAATAATTACATCAAAAGAAAAAACAGATTTTTACAAAAACAAAACTACAGGAAACGGCTTACGAAATATTCTAAAAAGAACAAAAAAACATAAAGGAGATTTTATAATCTATGAAAGAAATGAACAACTATATTACAAATTAACATTTAAGACATGAAAAATAAGGTAGTAATAATTGAAGATGATTATGAATTTGCAAAAATGCAAGCCGAAATGATCAATAAATTAGAAAATTTTGAATGTACAGCAATTTTTACCAGTCCATCAAGTTTTTTACAAAATAATAATTTCACAAAAAAAGAAGATATAATTATCCTTCTTGACATCGTAATGCCAGAGATGAACGGTCTAGATGCAATCCCGTTGATATTGAATAAAATACCTGATGCGTCCATTATTATGAATTCAATTATGGATGATACAGACTACATCCTTCGAGCAATACAGGAAGGTGCGGTAGGATATTTAGATAAACAAAATTTCATTCCTTATGTTGAAATTGTTTTAGACTCTGTTGTAAGCCATGGAGCATACATGACCCCCAAAATTGCAAGAAAAATTTTCGGGCACTTCCATGGTAAAAAGAAAAACATAGACATATTAACCCCAAGAGAAAAAGACGTTGCTAAAGGAATTATAGAAGGTCTGTCATATAAATTAATTGCTAGTGATTTAAATATATCTATTGATACGGTAAGAATGAACATAAGAAGTATTTATAGAAAGTTCAAAATAAACAGCAAACCAGAACTTATCAGAATAATTGGCGAGCTCAGCAATCCAAGAATTAATTAATCTAAAAAAACGATAATATTGAATACTATTTCTATACTATTTTAATAAATCTAGATAGCACTTTATCTCAATAACAAGATAATCACACTTTACTGAAAATAACAAAAAGATTGCTTTGAAAGACGTTACTTTTTCCAATCCCCTTGTGAAAGAATGTTACAAAATTATGAAATTGTATTATTTTTGAATTAAAGAAATTCTGCACACTACCATTTATTAGGAAATAAATTCTTCTTAGAGAATTATACTTTCTATTAGAATTTTCTTCCCAATATTTCTTTTTTCTCTCATCATGCCAAAGACCAATTTCCTATTTGAGACTTTTATCAAAAAATAGATACTCAAATATTCTTCTTTCGTTTACTTCATTTCTAAAAAGAATCTCTTATACCCTAAACAAAACCATTCAAAAATTCGAATGTTTTAACAGAGAATAGCCTACACTCTATTATACTTTACAAATTACTTATTTTCAATATTTTAATTATGTTACAAACCCAACTATTTTTTTCTTGGTAAAAAGAGAGAGCCGTTGTACTTATGTTGTATTTGAGAGAAAAATTTGAAGCCAAAAAAAGCACCTACATTACTGTAAGTGCTTCTACCACTATGGTGGCCCAGCTTGGGCTCGAACCAAGGACTTGCTGATTATGAGAAAGTTTTAATAATTAAATTTCATTTTTAGTTTATCTTATTATTATTTATTTTAACTGAAAATCAGAATTTTAACTATTTTAATCATTTATAATATCTTATTTTTTCTTACTTTTGTCACATAATTGTTCGTTAAAAGTTCGTTAAATAATTTATGACAACATTCAATTTTACACTAAGCAGTTCTACAAAAGCAAATGGAGAAAAAAGCATCGTTATCGTTTTAATTAAAGATAGAAAAAATACGAGCATTTCAATATCAAAATCTTGCAAAGAAAAAGACTGGAGTTTTGAAACTTCAAGAGTGAAAAACAGCCATAAAGATTCTCAGAATATAAATAAATTCATTGAGAAATATTCAAATATTTTAAAAAAAATCATTGACGATTTTGAGCTTAATGAAGAACCTTATGAACTTAAAGATATTGTAAGTGCTTTAAAAACTTTTAAAGATAAAAAAGCACCAGTTTCATATACTGAATTTCATACAGAACTAATTCATAATCTGAAAAGAGAAGGCAAAGAAAGCACTGCTAAAACAGAAAAAGATACCCTCAAATCAATCCAAAATTTTTTCAAAAAAGATAAAATTACTTTTAAAGAGATTGATTACCTTGCCTTACTTCGTTATGTTTCACATTTAACTTCTATAGGAAATAAAAATGCTACAATAGGAATAAGAACAAGAACAATTAGAGCTGTTTTTAATAAAGCAATTAACGGAGGAATTATTCCTAAAAATCTTTATCCTTTTGAAAAATTTAAGATCTCAAAAATTAAGGACACAAGCAAAAAAGAATTTTTGACTGAAGAAGAGATTCAATTATTTAAAAATTATGAGTGCAAAAATAAGAATGAACAATTTGCCAAAGATATGTTTTTACTAAGTTATTATGCTCGAGGAATTAATTTTGTAGATTTGATTTTACTTACAAAATCTTCTATTTCAAAAGATCATATTACCTATGTTAGGAGAAAAACGGGTGTTTTAGTTACTTTTAAAGTGAATCATTTTATTAAGGACATTATGAACAAATATTCTTCAAATGAAGATTCAAAATATATTTTTAGTATAATGAAAGAGAATGAGCCTGCTCCAAACTACATACAGAATAAGAAAAATAAATATTTAGGTAAATTCATCAATCCTTTTCTTAAAGACATTGTAGCAGGCTGCAAAATAAACAAGCATATTACTTATTATTGTGCAAGACACTCCTTTGCTACTATTTTAAAATTTAATAATATCTCAATAGAGATTATTCGTGAAGCCTTAGGACACAAAGACATACACTCTACAATGTCTTACCTGAATACTTTACCCGAAAATAAATTAGATAGTGTAATTGAAAATATTATTCTATAAAATTTTAAACAAATTCTTTACAGCCAAAAATAAATTTTTAGAATAGCAATAGTGATGTAAGTACTTCTGCTAAAACAAATTGTTTTTCTTTGAAATCTCTTTAGATGTGTTCTTATTGTTAGATTTTTTCTTTCTATATAATTGGTAGAAAATAGTTTTACTGAATGTAAGTTTTTTGGAATAAGATATTTATAATTTTGAAATTTATCAGTGTAAATTTTTTGTGCTTTTGAATTGAGTAAGGTTTTAATAACCGCATTTAATGTTTTATTATTTCTCTTGCCAATATGAAAATTAGCAACTTCTTTAGTTTCTTTATCTATTGCATAAACTAACCACACTGTATTTTTCTTACTTCTAATATAAAACCTTACCTCGTCTGTCTCATATTTTCTTCTGAAAGACAAAGTAGGTCTTCTAATACCATCTGCGATCATAACAATCCTTTTGAGAACCGTGGTAACGGAAATTTTTAAAACTCTTGCTGTAGAACGAATGCCGAGACCTTCTTTGGTGAGTTGGATGATTTGAATGTTAATGCTTGGCTTATAGGCATTGTAGGTGTAATAATCTAAAAATCTTTTGTGACATGCTTTGCAGTAATACTGCTGTTTATGGGTTTTAGTATGTCCGTTTCTAATGATTTTTTGCGAATAACAAAAAGGGCATATCTTAGTCTCACTAACTCTGGAGCATGTGGTATGGTTCTCAATCATTTAGGATATGTTTTTTGGATTAAAAACAACAAGAGTAGGCAAAGCCTACTCTTGTTGTTATCATATTAAAATCTTATTTGCGTGTTGATTATCAGTAAATTAAAGTTTAAAATATTTTTATCACTAAGTTTGGAGCATTACCTATCATGTGTTTTCAAGTATGATGTTTTATTTTTATCTACCCCTAAGTATTTCCTTTGGAGAGCTGAGTTATTTTGAAAATGGGTATTCAATTAAAATTTTTGAATGATCTAATGATTTTTTCCTTTTCCATTCATTATCAATCAACCCTAATAGCTCCTCTTGTTTGCTAAACCAAATTCTACGACCATCTAATTTTTCATCTCTATTTTTCATTTCATAATCTAAGGCAATTTCCAGCGTAATTACTTCAAAAATCCAATATAATAATTCATTTAAATCACGTGTTTTTTTATTTTCCAATTCTTGTCCTCTCTCCATCGTAATATAATGATAATACCCTATATCATCAATTTCAATATTTGGTCTGGCACAATCTTCTTGTTTTCCATATGTTGGAAAGGAATTTTCAGATAATTTACATTTTAATTTTTCAAATAATTCATTTACAATTTTTTGGATTTTAATAAGAGATGTTTTGTTCATTTATTTTTTATAAATTGTATTCTTCAGCATATTTTAATGCATAAGCTTTATTAATTTTTTTAAAGAATGATAACATAATTTCATGCTTACTCTTACGTTCTCTTCTTGCTTCAATATCAGCATTAAAACTAAATAAATTTTTGAGAACATTGTACTTCAATTCATCAGCATCTTTTGTTCTACATAACATGTTTGGAATAGGGTTTCTCCCAGCTTCAATATATACATAATTATAATAATTATCCTCAATGTAAATTTGAAACTCCATATTGTATTTATCAAAATTCTTTTGGTTAATTACTTCTAATGGAGATGCTTTCCCAAAATATGGTATTGAACTATAATTTATATTATACTCTTGTTTTAGTCTGGCTATTTCATTTTCAAAATTTTTTAATATATCATTTGTCATGGGAATACTTGTCTAATTATTTTATCATCAATAAGTTTTTGTAATTGTACATTGAACCTAAACTGTATACCACGTCCTGGCTGTCCAAACCATGGTAATACAAGTGATTTCTCAACATTTAACTCTTTAATCACTTCGAAAACATAATAGTCTTTGTTAAAAGTACCTGGCATAAGTGCTCTCTCTGCATAAGAAGTTCCCAATGGTGAGGCATAAGTTCCATTTGTACTACCAAATCTATCAAAATGATAACCAGGTTTTAGAGTTGCTGTTGTTTCTGTACCAGAAATTGCACCATTGTTTGATGGCCACTTCCAGTTGCCATTTTCATCTACTTGAAGAGCCTCTCTTTCATAGAGTGTAATAGGCTTATCATGTAAATCTTTTGGTTTAAAATCTTTCCAAAGCACAAACTAACCAAATTCTCCTGTTCTTGTTTCCTAGATAAGTACATAGCTCATCAACTTCATATTCTTTACCAATAGGAATCATTGGTTGTTTAATACTTTTTGCAATCAATAAAATCCTTTTTAATAAAGTTGTGGTGGAAATTTGTAAGACCCTTGCCGTACTTCTAATGCCTAAACCTTCTTTGGTTAGTAAAACAATTTGTTGATCAATATTGATTTGATAAGCACTGTAAGTATAATTTGCTACTCTTGTGGTTTTACATATTTTACACAAATAGCGTTGTTTACCTGATTGTGTTTTTCCATTTCTTACCATTAAATTTCTTTCATCAACACATCTGATACATTACCCATTCTCTAAACCCCATTAACAAAGTCATTTCTCATTCTCAGATGTTTTTTATTGAAACTTCTGTTCGTGGGAGGGAGCCAGGCATCAAATCAACATATTTGATACATTACCGTCATTATTAAAAATTTGATCTTTAAGAAAATTTAATGAACCCTCTGTGATATAAATATTATCTGCTAAAAGATATTTATATTCCACTTCAAATATTGTTTCAAGAAATTTTGCATGACTTAATATAGGGTTTATTATCCCATATTTAGGAGCATAAATTTCTTTTATCTTTTCAAAATTATTTTGATGAACAATTATTAATTCTGCTGGAAAATCAATGGTTTTTTTATATTTAGGAATATATATATCACTTTCATATGCGAAAACTTGTCGAAGCCATTTTTCTCCCAGCCAAAAATAATCTGGAATTCCAGTAAAAAAAAAGCCCTCTCCAAAAAATATTTGATTATTTGAAAACTCATTCCATTTTATCTTCTTAGGAAATTTTAATAAAACTCCATTTAACAAATTAATTGTAAGAAAATCTGTAAGAAAACAAAAATAGTCTTCAGAAAATAAGGTGATTAAATCTTTTATTTCATTAAATTTATCTTCACCAACGAAATTGCCATTAGGGTGTACATTCAATATGCCTAAATAATCTTTATTTGGTATAAATATTTCTAGATCAAAAAATGAATTTCTTTTTTCTATCCAATATGGTAAAGACTCTATATCGGCATATTTTATTAAATGCTTATAATTTGTATCACCTGAAGTTTCTAATTCGGCTAAATACTCCAATATTCTTTTTTCCATTATTTTATATTAAATCTTATTTTATACTGCCAACCAGTATTAATGTTATTAATTTGCATAGTTGGAATACCACCCGAACGAGAGATATAAATGCCTCCTTCATAAATATCTAAATAATTAAATTTAATTCCTCCATTTGGGAGTGGCTCTCCTATTTTTGAATATGACTGGAATAGTAAGTCATAATCAGATTGCGAAATATTTAAATCTCCATTTAAAAGAATTTTGTCATCAAAATTTTTAATATAATCAAACTCCTTGACGCTATTAATAATTTCATTGGGTTTTGGGATAACTTTTAAGTCTCCAGATTCAGAAATTTTTAGATTGCCACTGCCCCCTGGTTCTATACTCTCTTTTATAAGTTCTTCTGTACTAATCTTAGGCAACTTTCTTAATTCAACTTTTGGAGGTTCAATTTTTGGGGTATTATTTAAAGACCATGCTCCTCTACCATCAGCAATTTTAGCTCCTGTCCACATATTTCCTTTAGTACCAATTCCTGTATTGGTGACTTTTGCATTGGCTAAACCTTGCTGTACGCCTCCAACTACACCTCCAATTACAGCACCTCCAATTGCACCTGAAATCATACCTTGAACCAGACCTCTTCCCATACTTTGTCCTGCCATACCAGAAAATCCAGCACCAGAAATAGCTCCTCCTACAGCACCACCAGCAGTTCCTGCAATTATACCTCCTAATATTCCACCACTGACACCTGATGCAAGTAGAGCAGCTTGTCCAGCCCAAGCCCCTACAGCACCAGAAGCGCCCCCAATAAGAGCTCCTCCTAACATGTAACCCCAAGTTTGTGGAGAGGAAAAATTCCACCCGCCCATCGCTGCACCTTGTATCATACCTATATCCGCACCTATAGCAATTGGCAATAAATACCATTGTCCAGTTAGTATTGTAAGTAAGGTAAATATAAACTCTCCACCAGGATCGCTGTACATTAATGGATTATTCATCACATACCCATACTTATTGTAGTTTTGGGTGTTTTGCGAATCTTGTATATTTTCATCAGCGTTTAAAAATCTTCTTAATAATGGATCATACAGCCTACCATTCATATGAATGAGCTCTACTTCTTTTAAATGTTCATGAGAAGTGTAGCCTCTGTCTAGCAGCCATTCTGTATTTTTAATGGTATTTCTATCGGTAATGGTAGCGCTATTGCCAATTTTAAGATGGGTAATATTACCCCATGCATCAAAGTGTCTTTGTTCAAGTTTATTACCCGCTTCATCACTAATCGCCAAGATACTGCCTAAGTAATCTTTGTGTAAAAATTTAAAAGAACCACTCGTCTCTGTATAGTTTTTCAAATATACAATATTACTTTCATATGGTGTACCACCTATATATAGAATGTGTTTTTCTTTACCAGTCTGGGTATCTAGTATAATTTCTGTATCCCCAGATTCATTATAATATTTAATATACCTAGCACCAGAGTTGGTGGTAAAATTACCTCCATAGTACATCACTTGTCTGCTTTCTGACAAGCCATAATCAAAAGCATAATCTCCTTTTACTCCGTCAATTTTGATCGGGTCATTGTTTTCATTATATGTAATGCTTTGTATTAGTGTACTTGTAGGTGTCCCTTGGTTATCATAATTTGCAACACCATTGGTATTAAGTGTCATTCCCGAAGGTCTATAAATGCTTTGAGCATTGCTGAATTGTATATTTCCTACTTGTTCGTTATATACAATTCTGCCTTTAGCATCATAAATATTATATGATAACTGACTTGTTACAGGGTTCGTCCATGAAGACAATCTATTATTGGTATCATAAGTAAAGTTCTCCGTAATATTAAAATCTCCCCCAGTAGTTCTACTATTCAATTCATTCTTAATTGCATTAAAAGAATAAGAGATACTCAAAATATTTGATTTAACAGAAGAAGAATGTTGAATACTGCTTAAGAAGTTATTCGCATCATAAGTATTGGTAATATTAGCAGCTCCTAATTTCTCGGTAAGAGTTTGTCCTTTCGCATTGGTGGTTTGCAGTTCCCAAAGGACATTGCCATTAACAATATTTTTTAGTTGATACAATGCACCACTCCAAGAATCATAAACCTGCTGTATATTAACCACAGTTGTAGTGCCTGATGAAGTCAATCCTTTAGAATATGATTGTATCCTACCGTAAGTATCGTAAGAAATATTATTTTGAAAAAAAGATTTACCATCTGTAACATTATTCTCTGTATTAGCAGTAGGCCTTCCGTAGGTGTCATAAGTTATCGATGAGTTGAAAGATTTGCCTAAAGAAGTACCAGATTTACCTGTAATTTGACCTTTAGTGTTATAGGAATAAGTAATGGTTTTATTGGTAAGGATTACATTGTTTTTAGATAAATATTCCGTTTGTGTAACAAGTTGTCCTTTGTTATTATAAGCATATTGTTTATAGCCAAGAGAAGGACTTGTTTCTTTGGTTAGTTTACCAAAGCCATCATTATACTCATACGTATATTTGCCATTAGAAGGGTCATAAAATTCCGTTTTTCTTCCCCAAGCGTCATAAGTATTGGTTACAACGTTAGTATCGTATTTTGCTTCTGTATTTTCTCCTGCTGCATTGTATTTGAAATTAATGACACCACCCTTATCTTCGGCAGAAATAATTTTACCAATAGCATCTACAGTTTGTTTTTTAAATCTTCCTGTAGCATTGGTTTCTGTAACGGTTGCAGTTCTACCGCTGTAAGTAGTTTCTACTATTTTACCTGTGAAAGAAGTTACTTTTTTAGGTCTGGAATACTCATCATACTCTACAGTATTCCATTTTGAAGCTCCTGAACCTTCAAAATAAGGTTCACTATCTGCTGTTTTTCTACCTATGGCATCAAACTGACTTTCGACAGAGATAAAAGAACCTGCTGTTTTGAATGCTTTAGTTGATGTTTTATAGACTTGACCTAATTTATTGGTATAGGTAATTTTTTGTGCACCAGTAGCAGCCGTTTCAGTTACTTTTGCGTCTCCATTGCTTAGTTTTTCGTATGCATAAGTTGCTGTAGCAGAAAGATTGGTTTTAGAGGTCAATACTTTTCCCCAATTATCATAGGTATTGGTAAGAACTACCCCAAAAGGATCGGTCTGAGTTAGAACTTGCCCCCAATCATTATAAGTAATATTGGTAATCAATCCTAGATTGTCTTTCTTGCTGATTACAAATCTACCCAAAGTATCAAAAGTGGCTTCTTCGGTAATGGTATTGGTATCTACACTATTAGAAATTACTTTTTTTGTAATATTTCCAAAACCAGTAGCATTTCCTGTATCGTATGTGTAAGTTTCTAATAACCAACCTGAATTGTCTCTGTTCCACGTTTTAAGTGTTTCTAAAAGATTGTTAGCATTATATGTATATTCTTGTTTAGCCGACTTAGTGTCACTGGTGAGCTGATAATATACCGTCTCTGTTTTGGAGCTAGGCCTGCCTATGTAATAATCTTTTCCTATACCCGTAAAATTATGAATATAAGCTAAATCTGTGGTTGATATAGAGTAATTATTATTGACATTGGTAATTGTTTGTGTTGGTAAGTAGTAGTTACCATAAGTCATAGAAGTAACTGAAGTAACGTCTTTTAAAAAATCTTTGATGGTAGAAGTTTTTGGAAGAATTACTTTTACACCATTTGCTAAAGTGCTAATATCATATGTGGTTAATTTTACAGATAATAGACTCGTGTTATTTAAGTCAATGTTACTAGGAAATACTTTGGTAACATCATTGGTTTTGATAGACCATTCTTTGATAGGCAATCCTTCGTTTAGAGGATCTATTTCAGTTCCTGACCACACCATGGTGTTTTCAAAACCAGTTGCATACCAAGAAGAACGTGCGGTTTGACGGAAGCCAACAACTCCTTTTCCTTGTAGGTGAGCAGTAAAACCTTTGTACAAGAAAGATTGATATCTATAAGTATTAGTTCCATAATTGGTTGCGAGAACTTGACCTAAGCCAGTTACTACAAATTTCTCAGGTATAGAGCTTTCTAGGTAAGGATATGTTAGAGTATTGGTTACAGGGATAAAATTTGATGTAGAATAAGCAATCTCTGTTTTTAAGTCCCCTTGATTTATCCCAATGATCTTATTACTTTGAATGTCAGATTTATGGTCATATGCCCAGAATTGACTAGGTATCCAGGAAGTTTGAGACTTACCATAAATTAAGAATCTTGTATTGTACTGTCTGTATATAAAATTACCTAAAACTTCTTGAAAAATATAATTTCCTGAATTTTGGTTTATAATAGTTTCTTTTGGAGTAAAAAGCATATTACCATTTTCATAACCACTTACTTCATCAGCTCTAACCCAATTGATGGTAGGCTTATTTATTTCATACCAGGTGACAAAATTAACAATGTCAGACTTTCCATCATTATTTATATCAAGAACTTTTGCTACGCTATAATTACGATAAGTACCTCCTGTCTCTGTTTTCGTAGCAAAAAATTTTTCACCATAAAATGAAGGAACAAACCCTTTACCAGTGTTAATATTAATAACATAATTTCCGCGTGAGCTAAACCCTCTGCTTATAGTATGCATATCTGTCTTAGCAAAAAGATCAGATTTACCATCTCCATTAAAATCCCCAACTTGTAAATCCTCAGTCTTGCCATCAAATTGATAACCATCAATATAAGTAAAAGAAAAGTTATTATATAAGTCTTTAGTTATGTTATAATAATAAATATTGCTAACAGGAACCTGATCAGTTACAGTAGGATTGCCAAATGAAATTGTAGATGTGTAAGAATATGGCTTTTTAGTGCTTGTAGTTGAAACACTACCAATGTCAACAATCCCATCTCCATTAAAGTCTCCATAGACAGCATCCTTTAATACATCTTTACTAGAACTTGAATAAACTTGAGTATAAGGAAAACTGCTGTCTTGCTTAATCAAAATATAGTAATAAGAATTGTAATCGTAATACTGACAGTCTCCTCCTGGTGCTATTCTCTGAGTTACAGATTCATTGCTCTTAAGAGTTTGTTTACTTTTTGCAGCTTTATATAATTGAATACCGCCACCGCCATCATTACAAACTGTTTCTGTAGTGGTATTTTGTTTTAATAATAATAATTCTGGAACACCATCAGCTTCTAAATCATATTCATACAATTTTCCGATACTTGTATAAGTATCAGACATATACGAACCATCATTTGTATGACTTGTTTCATCATATTCTGCTTTTGTAATTACTTTGGTAGATATTAATTGTAAAGCATTTTGCGGTGTAATTAAATCATAATATGAACTTATTTTTTTCGTTAGATCTATTGCATAATAATAAATAGTAATATTTTGAGTAGCTGGGTCTATTTTATAATAAGCAAATCCTTTGTTATTTAAAAGTCTATTTTGCGAATCTTTTATAGTAATAACAGTTGCATCTTTGAAAACATCTGTTGCTCCCAAGTAATAAGTTCCACCCAGTTGTACATAATAACCAGCTGGACTGTAATTTGTTGTTACAGAGCAATTACTGCAACTTCCGTCAACTGTTGCTGTTCCATTACTAAAATAACAAATATTAGGAGCAGGGCTAGTACAAGTTATCTGTTTTGAACCTGTAAATACAATGTTGTCAATTACTCCGTTTCCATCAAAATCTCCAGACAACTTAACATCATCAAAGTTAAAAGCATTATTATTCCCCAATGTAGAAGTGTTTTTATCCTTCTGCTGTTCAAAAATTACAGGATTTGCTGCTTCATTTGCAGCATTGTATTCGGTAATTTTATTTACAAACTGATATTGATTACCGTTGGGGTCTTTAGTATATTCAATAAGATACTTTCTAAATTGTGAACCATTTGTATTTACTACGACATTAGACAGAATTTTATCTTGGATAAAGCTTACTCCATTTACATAAGATTGTTCTTTTAAATCTCTCGTTGCATAATTGAAAATAATCTGATTAAAGTGAGATTTTCCAATTGTTTCATTTCCTCCCCATTGAATACTGCTTACTACTGCTACATTATTAGCTTGAGTATAGTTATAAGTAATATAATTGCCCTGTGCATCTTTCCATTTTACAATATTATATTCAATAGGCGTTCTCGCACTACTTGTTCCTGTAGTGGTGGCACCATACCAAGCTTGTGAACCATCTTCAAAAGTAACTTCCCAATATTCTGGTCCTTGCCAAGTTTGACCAGAAATTGTGCCTAATGATTTTATTTTTATGTTAGAATATTTTTCTGTTACATATTCTGCTCCATCACCTCCATTCGCTCCACTACCAGATTTTAGAATTAATCTTTGTCCGTTGAAACTATAAAAATCAGTATTGTTAAGTTGAATTCCTTTTACTTCACCATCTTTTTCTATAGTTTTGCCCATTCTAGTGACACTTGTGATTCCAGAAATATTCCAACCATACCCAGCAATCCTATTCCCTGTACCACTGATATAGCCAAGATTGATTTGAGGAGCAATACTTTTTATCCCTGGAGGTAAAGCAATAGGTAGGGTGTACTGAAGCTGTCCCCCTCCATTTACCTCTATACTTCCCGTGGTATCATGAAAACTGGTTTGGGCTATTAGAAAATTATAAATTCCTAATAGTAATAGTAAGTATAATTTTTTCATATGATTTTTTAGTTCTTGGTTATTGTTCTATTGTAAATACTTCCATCTAATAGATAGAATCTTAAATAATAAACCCCATAAGGATAATTGCTCATATTAAAAACATAAGAATTTCCCATCTTGGATTTAACATCCACGGTTTCCATAATCTGAAATGAATTATAGGCTAAAAGGTCTATCTTAACAATATAGTCCTTGATATCTTGCTCCCAGATTACGTTAAGAACAGTTTTTACTGGAACTGGTACTGTCTGAATTTTGTTTGCTATTTGGTCGGCTAGTGTAGGAATAGAAGTGCTCTCTGTGCTACTTGCCATTCTGCCTGTTCCGGAGGCTGTGCCTCTATAGATTTGATTGCCAGAGTCATCATAAGTAAAAATGACTTGAGCTTTACTTGTCATCCCGACTAGAATAAACAAGCTGATGTAAAACTGTTTCATAGAAAATGGTTTTTATATGGAAAACTTGAGAAATTTAAAAATCGACGAATGTCTTTTTTAGAAACTCTCACGTTTAATTATTAATCTTTATGCCTTCAAAAAATGAAAGTAATTTATCTTAAATGTGTTTTCAATGTTTTTAGTTGCGATTAATGTAGAACAATTATATATACTTACCAACACACTAAAACAGTGAGTTTTATCATAATTAAACATAATATTTAATTTTATAAAACAAAATAATCACACAAAACGGGTGTGATTATTTTTTATTTTACTGAATATCAGTACTTAATTTTTGTAAAATAGAAAATTGATTAATACTAAAATTTGATTAGTGGAAATATTATGTTAATCATTTTTTTTGAATTTTCTTGTTGTTTTTTATAAAATAACGGTCATAATTTGTAGTTTTTTATCTTTTTTTAGTGTTTTTTGGTGTTTTTAAGGCTCGAAAATTTGCTTTTTCTGCTTTTGAGATTAGTGAAATGGATAAATATTTACAAATTTTAAACAAGATTGAGCTATTGAAAACTTGTTAGTAGGCAATTTTATATCATAAACTATATAAAAAGAGGTAAATATATTGAGGCTTTCTTTACCTTAAAAGAAAATTAAAATTAATGCAGAAGAAGATATTAGCAATATTAATTATGTTTTTTTTCTATATTTGATTTTACAAATTTCTTCTTTATTTCTTTTTCAAGAAGAATAGAAGATTGTTTTTATTGGTTTGGAATAGCTACAGGAAGCGTAGCTATTCCTTTTTATTCAGAATTTACTTTTCAAAACTAAATAGTATAAAAATTGGAGAGGTTCATAAGATTAATATATTTGGAATACATTAATTGAGGTGATTTGAAGAATTTTAGAAATGAAAATAGATGAATCAATTTGAAAAAAATAAACTTAGCTCGACTTTGTACTGATGAAAACACTAATTCAGATATTGAATCATAAATTGTTTTTACCGTCCTAACTTATTCTTTCTTTCTATTTTGGTCTCTTCAAACTGATTATTTTTGTTTTCTCCGAACCGAAGCAATGCAAAAATTTTTGCCTTTTTCTCAGAATCCTTAAAAACCTCCTCAAAAGCCGAAAAAGGAATGTGATTTTCTTTTGATGTTTTTTCCAATATCTCAATCATTTTATTTTTTCGTTCTGCATCATTTAGATTTTGCAGATTCGGAATTTTTATACTTTCTTGTAAAATGGCTTTTTTAAGTGTATTCTCAACTGAATCCAGATATTTTTTCTTTTCAACGGCAAAAACAGCTTCACTGGTCAAGAGAGCGGAGTTTTTGCTTTTGAAAAAGAAAACTTCTTTTTTCAGGCTTTCAATTTTTGTTTTCAGTTCTACAATCTGTTTCTCTTTTGATTCTAGTTCGGTTTTGCTTTTAAGAAGTTGGAGGTTGTTGGATTTGATAGCCTTTTTGTAATTTTCAATGGTTTTATCCGTTTTTATTTTCTGAAAACCAAGAAAGTCTGTTTCTTTAACGATGAATTCCCCTTCTTTTTTGGAGTCAATTTCGGAATGGAGTTCACGTTTAATTTCTTCCAAAACTGTTATTTCTTCTTCTATTTTTTTGATTTTAAATTCAACCGCTTCCAATCTGGCTAATGAACCTGAAATACCTCTTTCCATTTCCAAACATTCTGCTGCTAAATCCTGCATTTTGGAATAATGAAAAGATTGATGTTTCAATGTTTTTCCTGTTTCCAAATCCTGCCAATCTGCTACTAAATGAGCGTGATAATTCGGTTTCCATTCTTTGGTGTCTTTATCATAATGTCCTTCATCTTTATGTATGGCAATTTGAAAAATTCGGATTTTCAGTTCCTCTTCCAATCTTTTTGATAGGTTGTGTAAATCCTGCATCGTGGTATTTTCTTTAATTACTACAACCGCTTCCCGAATTGGCATTGCATTTTTCTGTAATTTTCTGCCCGATTTTTCTTTGCAATAGTTTTCTATTTTTAACAGTCGGTCTGCAATTTTTTGCTCCATCCAATATTCATTTTTACGAGTTAAATCTTTGCGGATATAATCAAAGGATTTCTTTCTGAAATTATGAATCTCGGAATCGAATTTTACGGCTTTGAAATTGATTGATGTCTTCATTTTTCTTAAATTTGATGATGATTAAACCTGTATCTTTTTTACTCAGGTTACCTAGCAACCTGTATCTATTTTATGCAGCTTTTACAATGACCTTGCATTATTTTATACAGGTTAAGAAGATTGAACCTTGTACTATTTTTTACAGCTTAAAGCCTCGCAGAGCGAAGAAGAAACTTTGTTGGGAGAGTATCGCGACCTTCAAAGTTGCGAATGAGCTCCTAACTCTTGCATATAGTTGATGAAAAATAAGCATCCGCATTATCAACGTTTTCTTTTGTAAATTTGATTAACTTCAATAGATTCGCTTTCTTGTTCTTTTTGATTTAACTTTAAGTCGTCTTGTAGTTGAATTTCGATTTTTGTTTTAATTTTGGAAAGCAAATATTCATTCAAATCCTTATGCGGAAAATAAATTTCGGAATGGTCTTTGGCTTCTGGAAATGAATTTAAAATTGAATTTTTACAATTTTCTCCTGCTTTGTCATTGTCTAAAAACAAATGGATTTCAGAATATTTTTTTAAATGCTCTTTGGTTTTATTTATGAGTGAAATGGAATTCATTACTAATAAATCACCATTGAAAAACGGTTTCATCTCAACAAAAGACAAAGCGTCCATAAATCCTTCAAAAACGACTATGCTTTTTCCTGTTTCATTTTGATTTTGATTTTGGCTTTGGTTTTCATTTTCATTGTTAAAATTAAAAATTGAAATATCTTTCCTCAATAAAGAACCTTTGTAAAACGAATTTCTGAGTTCCCAACCTCCAGAACGATTTTCAAAACCTATAGCGTAAAGGTTTTTCTCACTAATAGTAAAATGAATTTCTTTAATTAATGGATATACTACTTGTGAAAGTCCTCTTTGATGAAGATAGCTTTTAAGATGTTCGTTTTGGAGTTCTCTAATTTTTGTGATTTGATAATTTGGTTTTGAATTTATTGAATGAATAACATTCTGCTGTTGAAAAGAAGAAAAATTTTGCTTTTCTGCCCATTCCAGGACTTCTTTTATTGATGTGTTTAGATATTTCGCCATAAAATCAATATTAGCTCCACCGATTCCCTGTGAATGAAGATACCAAACGTTGTTTCTTTTATCGAGTTTAAAAGAGGCTTGGGTTTCTGTGGAGAAAGGATTGAGATACCAAGCTTCTTTTTCATTTTGTTTCGTTGGATGGTGTCCGAGAGAAACAAGGACTTCTTCCAACTTAATGGAGTTAAATTGTTTGCAATTCATCATGTTGTTTTTTACGAGTTAGTGATAGGTGATTTTTTGTTGAATTGTTGAGAAAACACCATAACAATTTGATTAATAAATATTTATTAACTCAACAAAAGTTCAACAATTCAACAAAGTGGAATTATTTTGCTCAACAAAAGCTCAACAAATATTTATGTTTTTTAGTTTGTTGAGAGGTTTGTTGAAGTGTTATTTATTTGATTTTCTTTTCATTAAGCAGTTAATTCAACAAATCAACAGATTTAGCTGTTATAAAATTTTTAGGAATAGTAAAATAGCGTCCTACAGAATTATTTTGATAAAAAATTCCAGAGTAGTCAATGTCATATCTTATATAGGTTAATCCATTTTTCTGTGGCTCTAATTTCCATTTGTCTTTAAGGATATTTCGGACATCATTTCTTGTAAAATAAGTCTGCTTGAACATTTTAGTAAGCATATTTAGAATGTCTTGTGGAACTACATTGATTTCATCCTCATCATTCGATTCAAAAAACTCAAACAAAAGTTCTACCATTTTGTATTCTAATTTGTTGGCATTTTTGAATACTAATTTTTGTAATGCTTTGGTTTTTATCTCTTCTGAAGCAAACCACATCCTTGTTTTTCTTGATGAGAAAAATGGCCTATTTATCAAGAAATTTAAAAACATTGGAATTTCACTTTTTAGATGCTCCAAAAAATCTGTGTTTTCAGATTTTAAAGGATTTATTTTCAATATCCAAAAGCGAATTTCGTTTTCGTCAATCTGTATGAAATTGTCTTCGTTATTGGAACACAAAATAAATTTTCCAAAAAAATCGATTTCCTCTCGGTCTTTTCCTTTGTTTTCTAGCTTGTCTTTATTGGTGGTAGATAAATACTTCAATCTTTCAGTAATTTCTTTGCGGTCAAAAAAAACTTCGTCTATAGCAATTAATAGCATAGAAGCCCAGTCAGAATTGAACTGGCTACTAAATGAATCACCTTTGATGTAGGTCATATTAAGCCCAAAAATTTCTTTTAGCCATTTTAGGAAAGTAGTTTTGCCAGTTGCACGTTCTTTGGAAACGAGGCAAAGTATTGGCAAAATTTGCGTTGGTTTTTCTAGTAGAATTTTTAAGTAATCTATTCCTAAATCGATTTGTTTACCAAAAATATGCTCAAGAAAAGAAATGGTAAAAGGTATTTTTTCAATTGTTACTTTGGATAAAGAAGGATGATATGGAATTTCGTTGTATATATTGTAGAAATTATCAACGGTTTTTTGATAATTTAAATGATTGGGAATGCAACAAAAGCCATCATATTTTGGAATGTCAAAAATATATTTCTTATTGTGGTCGTGTATTATAGTTTCTCTAGACCACTTGGTTAAAGTAAGCGTCTTGTCACCTGAAATTTGTGGTCTTTCTATCAGTTTATAGTAGGTTGTTCCAACTCGGATATAGGGAATTTTATCTTTCATCTTAAATATATAGTATTGAAAAAATTAAGTTTGTCTTTTAAAAAGTCATTTTGATTTTTTTTATAATATTCGCTTTTATTTTTTCCATTTAGAAGTTATTTGATCTTCAAATTCTTCATAATTATTAACATCGTCATTTTCTGACTCCGCTAGTAAATAATTCTCTAAATCCTCTTTACGGAAATAAATTTTCTTTTGTCCCTTCTTTTTGTAAGCCTTCAACTTGCCATGAAACTTCAATTGATAGAGATAATCAGGGTCAAGATTTAGAAACAGTGCGGCTTCTTCTTTAGAATAAATAGTTTTTGCACTTAAAGCTAAAAGTTGTAGTGCTTTGGAGGTAAATTCCTTTTGGGAATTAACTAGAACAGAAACTTGGGTCTCAAGTAACTGTAATCTTTCTTGGTCTTTCATATTGTTGAATTTTGTTGTGACCAAGATATTATAGTATGGAAACGCCACCTAAAAGCGACAAGAAAAATTTTTGTAAAATAAAATAGTATAAAGAAAAAACCTATGCAATAGGGTGAATAATTTATTTTGTTTGATATAAAAAAAATAAAAGCAACAATTAGTTGCTTTTAATAATCTTAAAAACAATAAATTACATCATTAAAAACAAGTTAAGAATGGCTTATTTTACCCATTCTTAACACCTAAATTTTTCTTTGGAACATAAGTTGAAACATTATCCTTACTTATAGGATTCTCTTTTAATTTGTTTTTATAGGTACCAACAACGATTTCATTCATTATATTTACAACTTTAGCTTGTGTAAGTTTGTCATCCCTATACATATCAAAAATGTTTGTGAAAGAGGAGAAAAATTGAAACATTTCTTTAACACTTGTACCATTTTTTGCTGACTTGGTAAAAATAATTTTCCTTGAAATTTTATTTCTATATAAAAAGTCTTTCAATACATCACATGATTCTGGTGAAATAGAATATTCGGCAATTACATTGGACAGAATAATATTTGAACTTTTCTTAACTTCAAAAACAAATTCTGACTGTGCAAGTGAAAATATATTGGTTGTTATTATCTCCTTGATTTCATTGTTACTATTAATAGCTTGTTTGACAACTCCTATAACAGCTTTGTTTCTAATAAATTGCCTTCTATTTTGAAAACTTCGTTTTTTGACAGATTTATTAATATTAATACTTTCTGCCTCTTTAATTTCTTTAGTATTGTCTATCTTAAACTCAAAGTCATGATTAATGAAATTTTTAAGCATTGCTGTAGGAGAATTTGGAGCTTTCTTTTCTAAAATAAAAGTCATGGACATCTGCAATAACAAACTAATACCAATTAAATAAATTGCATCAAACCAACTTTCGCTCTTAAACACTTGAGGAATAAAAATAAAAGCAAAAGTGACCGACAAAAAAATGATAAATAGAAATATCAAAAATTTCTGTTTATCCAATCCTTTATAATAGCCCCACTTTTCAGTCCCTATCCAATTATTAACAACAGGAACTACCGTAAAATAAACTCTTCCAAGATTATAAAGGAATAGAAAAAGAGTTAGTAACCAGAAATAAATTAATAAATCCATAATTTAGGTTTTTAATTATTACAAAAATAAAGAAAAATAATAACAAAAATAAACCAATCTAAATACAAATTGTTCGTAAAATGTTCGTGATAAAACAAAAAAGTCTTTACGATTTATCGTAAAGACTTGATAACCAATGTGGCCCAGCTTGGGCTCGAACCAAGGACTTGCTGATTATGAGTCAGCTACTCTAACCAACTGAGTTACAAGGCCAAAAACTTTAGAAATAAATTCCTTTGTTTTTATGAGTGTGCAAATTTAAGATTTTTTCAGATATTACAAAATATTTTTAAGGTTTTTCTTGACAAAGTTCTACTAAAACTCCATTGGTGGATTTAGGATGCAAGAAAACTACCAGTTTATTATCTGCTCCATCTTTTGGTTCCTCGGAAATAAATATGAAACCTTCAGCTTTCAATCTTTCAATTTCTGCTTTTATATCTTCTACTGCAAAAGCAATATGATGAATTCCCTCACCTTTTTTTTCAATGAATTTGGCAATAGGACTTTCTGGATTGGTAGCTTCCAAAAGTTCTATCTTACTTTCGCCAACCATAAAGAAAGATGTTTTTACACCTTCTCTTTCTACTGCTTCTTGTTTATAGGGTAATGTTCCTAATAATTTTGCAAATAAATGGTCTGATGTTTCTAAATTCTTGATGGCTATGCCAAGATGTTCTATTTTCATTGTTGACTCAATTTTTTTAGTTCCTTGTCTGCTTGATTTTTAGCACTCTCATCTCCATGCTTCTTCACTAAATTATAATATTTGATAGCATTTGTTTTATCATTTTTCATTTTATAAGTGTATGCAATATTATTCAAAACAATAAAGTCTTCAGGAGAAAGTTTTTCTGCCTTTAACAGATAAGTTAAAGCTTCATCATAATTTTTATAAATTAAAGATACTATTGATAGATTAGAAAGATTTTCCACTCTATCAGGATAGTAAATTAAAACCTCCTCGTTTATTTGCTTCATATATTTTAATAACGAATCGTCATTTGTCTCATAAATCTGATTATTATAATCTTGAATAGAACTTAAAAAACCTTTCTGACCAGATTCATATTTTGAATTTTCTGACCAAAGCCAATTATTTTTAATCTTTGCAGAATATTGAATAGCTTTTATAATCTCTTTCGTGAAATTTTCATAATCTTCTATTTGACCTAATGAATAAATTTTTCCAAATCGAATATCTAACCTATCTGGAAATTTTGAAATCCCTTCATCAAAGCATTTAAATGTCTTTTGAAGCATCTTTTCATCATATAATTTTTTTGAAGAAAGATAGGCGACAGAATTTCCATTATCATCTTTTATTTCAAGACTTTCTTTTTTAGGTATCGCTTTATCAAGACTTAAAACCTCCTTTTTACTTTTATTGAAAAAATAATTAACACAAGAAACATAATATTCTGCATCTGGATTATTTCTTTCCCAATTATTCAAAAGTTTTTCAATAGCAATCGTATCATTTTTTTGATAAAATTCTAAAAATTGTTGATAGTTATTTTGCCCCAAAACAAAAGAGATAAAACAAAACAAAAAAATGAGAATAAATGATTTTTTCATGGTTTTAAATTTAATGCAAATTGTTAACAACATTAAATCTCAAACAAAAATACTAAATTTGCAGCATGAATGAAAGTAACAGACAAAGAAAAGTAGCACAAATTATACAAGAAGATTTTGCAGAAATCTTTAGAAAACAAGCTTCGGAGAGCAAGCAAGGCTTTCTGATTACAGTTTCTGATGTGAAGGTAACTGCAGATTTAAGCATTGCTAAAATTTATTTGAGCATTTTTCCTCAGGAATTCAGAAAACCTATTATGAAAGAAATAGAGGAGAATAAATCTTACTATAGAAATTATATGGGGCAAAAAATGGGGAAACAAGTACGTATAATTCCTGAAATTAATTTTTATTTGGACACAGCCCTAGATGATGTGGAAAGAATTGAAAAAGAATTAAAAGGTTTGGGAGACAACCCTATTTTATAAAAATGGCATCAGGAAATACGTCTTTTTACATTGCCAGAAGATACCTAATTGCTAAAAAAGGCAGCCAGGCAGTAAGTTTTATTACTGGCTTGGCAGCATTTGCTATGATGGTAGCTGTAGCGGCAATGTTTATTATAATTTCTGTATTTTCTGGCTTGGAAGATCTTAACAAAGAATTTATCTCTAATCTTCATGCAGATCTTACTTTATCTAGTGTAAAGGGCAAAAGTATTCCTAATCTTAATAAAGTAATTGGTATTTTAAAAAACGAAAAAGAAATCAGTCATTTCTCTAAAATGATTGAAGAAAAAGTATATATAGACTATAAAAATGTAGGCGAAATAGCTTATTTAAGAGGTGTAGATTCTGCCTATACCAAAGTAAACCCTATAAACAAAAACGTTTTCTACGGCAGTTACCCTTCTTTTAAATATCTCAATGAAGTAGTGATGGAAGCGCAGCTTAACAGCAGGCTTTCCTTGCCTGTATCTAGCGAAACCAGCATTGCCACACTTTTTATGCCGAAACCAGGCAAAGGAATTATCAGCAAAGAAGAGGATATTTTTAATAAAAAAGAAATATTTGTATCAGGAATTTTCCCAGGAAATGACCAACTGAACAATTATATTATAGCACCTCTAGAATTAACAGCGGGCCTACTAGACTTACCAAAAAATTCTGCATACCAAATTGTCATCAAACTTAAAAAACCAGAAAATGCAGATATACTAAAGGAAAATCTCCTTAAAAAACTTGGTAATAATATCATTATAAAAACAAAAGCAGAAGAAAACGCTGCCTTCTGGAAAATGATTAATATGGAAAAACTAATGATCTATTTTATATTTGCATTGGTAATTTTTATTACAACATTTAATCTAGCAGGTGCAGTAACCATCTTACAATTAGATAAAAAACACCAAGCCAAATCTCTAATTTCTCTTGGTTTTACGATTAATGGACTTCGGAAGATATATTTTAACACAGGATTACTTATTGTAGTATTTGGAGTAATAGCTGGTTTAGCTCTAGGTACTATCATGTGTTACTTGCAACTTCAGACAGGTATTTTCAAAGCGACAGAAGATTTACCATTCCCTGTAAGAATTCTGCCTATAAATTACCTTATTGTATCATTTACCACACTTTTCTTCGGAATCAGTGTTTCTTGGGCATTTTCTAGAATTAATAAAAATTTATTCTTAGAAAAATAAATTTCATAGGATTTTTTACATAACTTCGCAATCCAATTTTTAAGACTAAGAAAATGAAGAAATTACTACTTTTTGGGCTAGTTATATTTAGTTCATATATACTTGCTCAAATTCCTACTGGTTACTATGACGGAGCCTCAGGATTAACAGGAGCAGCACTAAAAACAAAATTAGCTTCTATTATCACTAATGGTCATAGTGCAAAATCATATGACAACTTATACAATGGTTATCCAAGCACTGATACGGATAGATATTATGAAAATGACGGTTCCGTACTAGACATGTACACAGAAAAACCGTCTAGCGCTGACACTTATAACTTTCAACATGGTGTAAAGAAATGTGGAAATTACAGTTCAGAAGGAGACTGTTACAACAGAGAGCATATAGTTCCTCAAAGTTTTTTTAATTCTAGTTCTCCGATGGTTTCTGACATTCATTTCATTACTCCTACAGATGGTAAAGTTAATGGTATGAGAAGTAATTATCCTTTTGGCGTGGTTACATCCCCTACTTTTACATCTACGAATGGTTCCAAATTAGGTCCCAATACTGCATCTGGTTATAACGGAACTGTTTTTGAACCAATTGATGCATTCAAGGGCGATATTGCTCGTATGATTTTTTATTTTATTACAAGATACGAATCAAAATTATCTGGATTTAGCACTGGTAATATGCTAGGAGGATCTGCTTTTCCTGGATTACAGAATTGGGAACTACAAGTATTATTAGCTTGGAATAACGCAGACCCTGTTTCTCAAAGAGAAATTGACAGAAACAATGCTGCATATACTTACCAAGGAAACAGAAACCCTTATATAGACCACCCTGAATATGTTTCTGCAGTATGGGGAGGATCTACTCCTGTTACAGATACAGAAGCTCCTTCTACACCAACTAATTTAACTGTTACTAACAGTACTGCAAGTTCTATATCACTAAGTTGGAATGCATCTACTGACAATGTAGGTGTTTCTGCTTATGAAATTTATTTAGATGGTGTTTTCCAAATTGCAGTTTCAGGAACCACAGGTACTATAAATGGTCTTGCCCCTTCTACTACATACAATTTCTACATAATCGCTAGAGATGCAGCCGGAAACTTATCTTCAGCTAGTAATACAGCGTCTGGAACAACGCTTGCTGGTTCTGGAGGTACACCTACAAGTTGTGGTACAGAAAATTTTGAAAATATACCTACTGGTACCTCTGGTGGTGACCAAAATTATCTCGCAAGAACTTGGGCAAGCAACGGAATTACTTGGAACGCTAGTGCAGCTCGTACAGACCAAACAATTAATAACAAAGCCATCACAGTAGAAAATGGTGCTTTAAGTTCTTCTACTATTTCTGGAGGTATTTCTAGTTTAACTGTAACAACTCAAATGAAGTTCTCTGGTAATCCTGGAAAATTTAATTTATACATAAATGGCGATATGGTTGGTCAAATACCATACAGCAGTGCAGTTACCACTACCACGATTCCAAACATCAATATTGCTGGTAACATTACCATAAATATTACGGATAATAGCGCAGTAGGAACTGGAACAAGAGGAAGAGTTGCTTTTGATGACCTTTCTTGGACTTGCTACTCACCTCTATCTACCAACGAAGTAGAAAAAGTAAGATGGAATATCTATCCAAATCCTGTGAAAAACAATATTCTTTTTGTAAATGGTAAAGACATTCAAAAAATAAAAAGAATAGAAATTTATAACATTAGTGGTGCTTTGGTTCAAGTAGTAGAAAATCCTTTCTCTAAAGGAAATAACATTCAACTCAGAAATCTAAACAAAGGTGTTTACATTTTAAAAGCAGAAAATACTACTCAAAAATTTATTGTAGAATAAAATTTCTATAAAAATACAAAGACAGGCTGGAAAGTTTTCCAGCCTTTTTTATTACCTTTGATGTATGGAAACAGAAGCAAAATTTGGGTTAATTGGAAGAAATATATCTTATTCTTTCTCTAAAAAATATTTCGAACAAAAATTTCAAAAACTATTACTCAATAATTACTCTTATGATATTTTTGACATAGAAGACCTCCAAAACATTAAAGAAATCTTTGAAATCGAAAACATAAAAGGACTTAATGTAACCATTCCTTACAAAGAAAAAATAATCCCTTTTTTAGATGAATTAAGTGACGAAGCAATGGCAATTGGCGCCATCAATTGTATTTCAGTAAAAAACGGAAAAACAAAAGGCTACAACACAGATGCTATAGGCTTTGAGAAAACACTTCTTCTTCACAAAAAAGAAAACCAAAAAACAGCCATTATCTTAGGAAACGGAGGTGCCGCCAAAGCTGTACAATATATCTTGAAAAAAAATGATATTCCATACCTCACGGTTTCTAGAACTACAGAAATTAATTATGAAAACTTAAGTTCTGACCAAGTAAAAAGCAACCTCATCATCATCCAATGCACACCTGTTGGCACTTATCCTAATGTGGAAGATTGTTTAGATTTTCCCTTTGAAGGAATTACAGAAAATCATCTGATTATTGATTTAATTTACAATCCAGAATATACAAAGTTCATCAGAAACTGCGCAGAAAAAGGAGCTAAAACGGCTAATGGTCTCTATATGCTAGAGCAACAGGCAGAAAAAGCTTGGGAAATATGGAACTCCTAAAATAAAACATCAAACCTTCAAAATTTAAGCTTTTGAAAAGACAATTTTATATTGAATAATAAATCTTGAATTAAGGAATTGTATATTTCACAAAAAACACTTAATTTAGTGGCGAAATGTGCTAAAACCTCTATAGATTTTGGTTTTTGATGAGCATTAAATTTTAAAAACGATTTGCTATGACTACAGAAAACTTGCATTCTGAACCACAAGACAACAATGTAAACAATACAGAAAACACTGTAAATGAAAACATTATACCAGAAAAAAATCCTGAACCAGAAACTCAAGAAGAAGAAATTCACGATGAGGTGGTAGAACAACACGAACACGAAAAACTAACTTCTGGTGAACTCATGAACCAACTAGAAGCTCTAATTAATGCTGAAGATGCTGGTGCTAATCATAGAAAATTTAATGCCATAAAAGAAACCCTCGTTCAGCGTGCTAATCTAGAAATAGAAGAATTGAAACATAAGCACGAATCTGAAGGAAAAGCAATCGCAGATTTTAAAAACGACCATCCTCTACTTTCTAAAATATCCGCTCTTAATAGTATTTTCAAAGAAAAATACGACAATTTCCACAAAAAGCAAGAAGCAGAGCAAAAAGATAATTTAGAAAAAAGACAGCAAATCATTGAAAAATTAAAAAATCTATACAGCAATTCTAATGCTAATACCAATCTCTTTCGTGCAATAAGAGAAATAAAAGAAGAATGGAGCAGCGCAGGTCAAGTTCCTAAAACCGAGTTCAAAAATTTAAACAATAATTACTTTTTTCACCTTAATCAATTCTACCAAATGCTAGACTTGAACAAGGAATACAGAGAGCAAGAATATGCACACAATCTAGAAAAAAGAAACCAAGTTATTGCTAGAGCGAAGGAATTACAACACGAACCTGTAATCCAAAAAGCACTGAATGAATTGCAATTTCTGCACAAACTTTGGAAAGAAGAAGCAGAACCTGTAGCAGAAGAATTTCGTGACAAAACCTGGGAAGAATTCAAAGAAATTTCTAATAAAATCCACGAAAGAAAATCTGAACTTCTTACTCAGATTGAAGGAGAGCAACAGGCAAACCTAGACAAGAAAAACGAAATTATAGAGAGTATTAAAAAGCTTACAGCGCTCTCTAAAGAACCAAACCATAACTATTGGCAACAAGCCATCAAAAAAGTAGAAGACCTACGTTCTGATTTCTTAAAATTAGGAAGCGTTCCTAGAAAACTTTCTAACCAAAATTGGAACGATTTCAAATTGGCTCTTCGTGCTTTTAATTCTGCTAAAAATGAATTTTATAAAGGGCTTAAAAATTCTCAGCACACCAATTTAGAAGAAAAACTAAAGCTGATAAAAACAGCTCAAGACAATATGCTTTCTGAAGATTGGGATATTGTAGTTCCTTTGTTCAAAAAACTTCAAGAAGATTGGAAAAAAATAGGTCACGTTCCTAGAAGTCAAACCAATAAAGTTTGGGATGATTTCCGTGAAGCTTGTAACACTTTTTTCAATAATTTTAGAGCAAAAAACAACGCTCAAACAGATGATTGGAAAGAAAATTACAAACAAAAACGTGCACTGCTAGACGAATTGAAAGAAATAGGCAGCGAAGAAGGCAGTGTAGAAAAAATAGAACAAATAAAAACTTCTTGGAATAGCATAGGAAAAGTACCAAGAGATAAAATGGCTATTAATTCTGAATTTAATAAAACACTTAAAGATAAGTTAAGGCTTAACAGAATTAATGAATTTGACCTAAAAGAAGAAGGACTTTCTGAATCTCAAATTACCGATAAAGCAAGAAAGGTTAAGAACCAAATTGCTGATTTAGAAGCAGAAATTGTAAAACTAGAAAACAACCTAGGCTTCTTCGGAAAAGTTTCTAGAGACAATCCTCTTCTTAAAGATACATTTGATAAAATTGATGAGAAAAAATCTCAGTTAGAAAGTTTGAAAAATACACTTCATCACATTATTTCTGGAGAATAAAATGCAAAAACTGTTTTCTTTATTTCTGTTAGTTTTTATTTCTGCTCCGTTTTTTTCGCAAGAAGTAGATTACATAGGAATTCCTGAAGTTAGCTTTGGAGAAACAAAATTGGTTTTAGCAGCTTCTTCACAAAAATCTAAAATTCTGTATGTACAAGATTACATACCTGAAGACAGCAGATTAGAAGACGCTCCCTATACTATTTCTATCTATTTTTTTAATAAAAATATAGATGCCAAAGAAGCTACTTATCAAAAAACTAGCGAATTAGATACCAGACAAGGAACAGACAAATATTGCACTTATAACGTTACCGAAAACCCTAATGGAACTGAGTTTATTGTAGATTTTTTCACCAGCAATATCGCCAAGAAAAAAGAAAAAGACGAACCAGAACCAGAGCAGGAAATGGCAGATTACAATATCTATAGATTTAGGAATGTATTACTAGGTGATCAAACTGCTTTTATGATCATTACCTATAAACAAAAAAATACGGGGGACACCAAATATTTTATAAAAAGTGTAGGGAAATCTAGAAACAAACTGATGGAAAACATCATCACGATGACTATTCCTAATGTAACGCTTAAAAAATAAAATTAGAATTCCGACCAAAAATCGGAATTTGTTTTTTCTATCATGAATCACGAATTTTACATAAAACGCTGTATAGAACTTGCCAAAAAAGCCACAGGAAAAACCTATCCCAATCCTTTGGTTGGTGCTGTAATTGTACATAACGGAAAAATTATAGGCGAAGGTTATCACCAAAAAGCAGGTGAATCTCATGCAGAAATTAACGCCATCAATTCTGTTAAAAACCCCGAAATTTTGCCAGAATCCACCATTTATGTTTCGCTAGAACCTTGTGCTCATTTCGGTAAAACGCCACCTTGTTCTTTAAAATTAAAAGAAATTGGTTTCAAAAAAGTGGTGATTGGCGCTATGGACAGCCACGATAAAGTAAACGGAAAAGGCAAAAAAATTCTGATGGATGCTGGTATAGAAACAATATCTGGAATCTTGGAAGATGATTGTAGAGAACTCAACAAAAGATTTTTTACCTTTCACGAGAAAAAACGCCCTTATCTCATTCTAAAATGGGCAGAAAGTAAAGACAGTTTTATTGATAAAGATTACAAACCTACAAAAATATCCAATGAACTAGCTTCTCAATTCGTGCATCAAATAAGAAGTGAAGAACACGCCATTTTGGTAGGCACGCAAACTGCGCTTAATGACAACCCTAGTTTAACGACTAGACTAATCAAAGGTAGAAATCCTGTGAGAATTTTAATTGATTTTGAACTAAAAGTTCCTAGAGATTTTAAAATTTATAACAATGAAGCGCCTACTCTGGTTTTCAACCAAGAAAAAGATGCAGAAGAAGAAAATATAAAATTCATTAAAATTTCTAAAGAGAATTTCTTAGAAGAATTATTACAAAAACTCTACGAAAACCAAATCCAATCGGTTTTAGTAGAAGGTGGCAGCAGAATGCTACAAACTTTTATCGATGCCAATCTTTGGGACGAAACCATTATCATTAAAAACGAAAATCTAATTTTGGAAAACGGCACAAAAGCTCCGAAATTAGAAGGAAATTTGGTGGAAGAAATAGATTTTAGAAATAATAGAGTTTCGTTTTATAGAAATAATTAATGCAACACGCCTACACCACTATAAAATCAGCCGTTAGAGACATCTTGCTAAAAGAAAAAGGGAGCAAGTTTATTGGTTTTGCATTTCATGTAAATAATGAAAAAGAACTGAAAACTGCACTAGACAACCTTAGAGAAGAACACCCAAAAGCTACGCATCATTGTTATGCTTTCAGAATAGGTTTAAACGGAGAAAATTACAGAGCCAATGATGATGGCGAACCTTCAGGTAGTGCAGGTTTGCCTATTTACAATCAGCTTTTGGCGAATAACCTTACCAATGTTTTAGTGGTGATTGTAAGATATTATGGCGGTACAAAATTAGGGGTTTCTGGTTTGGTAAAAACTTATAAAGAAAGCACCAAATACACACTAGAACACGCTGAAATCATCACCAAAGAACTAGAAACTGAACTAGAAATTGAATTCAAATTTTCTCAACAAAATATTATTTTCTCCCTTCTGAATAAATTTGATGCCAAAGTTCTCAACTTTGATGCTCAAGAAAACTGTAAAATCTCAGCACAGCTCAAACTCTCTGAAAAAGAAAAAATCTCGGAACAATTGTCCGAGATGTATGATGTGAAATTTGAATTTTTAGAAAATTAAAATCTTAATTCCTCCTGTTTCCAAATAAAATATTAGCCCAATATAAAAGTTGTGCTAACGAACCTAAAGCTGCTACCACATAAGTTCTAGCTGCCCATTTTAAGCTATCTTGTACTCCTACAAACTCTTCAGAAGTTACCGTTCCGCTTTCTTTTAGCCATTTCATAGCTCTATTACTAGCATCATATTCTACTGGCAAAGTGATAAATGCAAAAAGTGTAGTAACTGCAAAAAGCAAAACACCAATTGCCAAAACAGTGGTGTTACCACTAGGATTTTGCACACTTTTAGAAGCAAACATAATCGCAATTCCAGCAAAAAGCACAAACTGAGAAAGTGTAGAACTTATATTTACCATTGGCACTAATCTAGACCTTAACTGAAGCATAGAATAGCCAACAGCATGTTGTACAGCGTGTCCACATTCGTGCGCAGCTACAGCAGCAGAAGCTGCATTTCTCTGCATATAAACCGCTTCAGAAAGATTTACGGTTTTATTAGCAGGATTGTAATGGTCTGTTAATTGCCCTGGAACAGAGGTAACTTGTACATCGTAAATTCCGTTATCGTGAAGCATTTTTTCCGCAATTTCTTTACCACTCATACCGTTTCTTAAATGAACTTTAGAATAATAAGCAAATTTTGATTTTAGTCTTACAGAAACTAGCCAACTAACTAGCATAGTCGCAATAATTAATAAATAATAACCTGACATATCTTATATTTTTTATTGAAATTTATTTATTCTTTTTGATGGAAAAACTGTGCCAAACTTGGGCATTGTCATCTTTTCCTTTATATTTGTTATCAAATCTAAAAATAGTATGTCAGAAGTACAAATCATACAGGTTACCAACGAAAAACAACTTTCAGATTTCATCAAATTTCCGATGGAATTGTATAGAAATAATCATAATTACGTTCCTTCTTTGATTAATGATGAAAAAAACATTTGGAATCCAAAAGAGAATCCTGCACTCGCCTATTCTGAAGCGAAACAGTTTTTAGCATACAAAAACAATAAATTGGCAGGCAGAATTGCGGTAATGATTAATTATAAAGAAGCCAAAGAATTGGGTATAGAAAAAGTACGTTTCGGATGGTTAGATTTTATAGATGATGAGGAAGTTTCTAAAGCTCTAATTGATGAAGCGATAAAATTCGCCCAAGAAAAAAGCATCAAAAAAATAGAAGGGCCTATGGGATTTACCAATTTAGACAAAGCAGGTATGCTTACTTTTGGGTTTGATAAATTGGCAACGATGATTGGGATTTATAATTTCAGTTATTATCCCGAACATCTAGAAAAACTAGGTCTGATAAAAGAAAAAGAATGGGTAGAATTTGAGATTGATTTCCCAGAAGTTCTACCTGATAAAATTTTAAAATTCAGCAAATTAATCGCAGAAAAATACCAACTCAAAACTTTGGAATTTAAGTCTAAAGAAGAAATTTTACCTTTAGTAGAACCTATGTTCAAATTACTAGACGAAACTTACAAAAATCTCTCAACCTATACTCCTATTTCTGACGAACAAATACAGCACTATAAAGAAAAATATTTCGGGTTCATAGACAAAGACTATATCATTTGTATTGTGGATAAAGAATATAATTTGGTGGCATTTGCCATTACAATGCCATCTTATTCAAGAGCTTTGCAAAAGTCTAAAGGCAAATTATTGCCTTTTGGATGGTGGTATTTTATGAATGCAAGCAGAAAAAATGATAGAGCCAATTTTTATCTAATTGGTGTGCATCCTGAATATCAAAAAAGAGGAGTTACTGCCATCATTTTTAAAGAAATATGGAATACTTTTCGAAAAAAAGGCGTGAAATTTTTAGAAACCAACCCAGAATTAGAAGAAAACAAAAACATACAATTGCTTTGGCAAGATTATCATCCTGTAAACCATAAAAGAAGAAGAACTTATTCTCTTGACTTATAGTAATTTAATAAAAAAAATCTCATCAACTATGAAAGACTTTTTTAAAGAAATATTGATCTACAATTTCGAGATGAATGAGAAATTGATTGAAATTTTCGAAAAAAATCCAGAAAAAATTTCAGAAAAAGCGCAATTGTTATTTTCTCATTTAATTAATGCTCAAAATTTGTGGAATAGAAGAATTCTAAGTACTGATTTAGTGTATGGTGTATGGGAAATTATTCCTTTTGAGGTTTTAAAAAAAATGAATTCAGAAAACTTAGAAACCTCTGAAAACATTCTACAAAATTTCAATTTAGAAACAATAATCAATTACAAAAATACAACAGGAGAGCAGTTCAGCAGACCTGTAAAAGACATTATTTTCCACTACTGCAATCACAGCACTTATCACAGAGCACAAGTAGCTACAGAACTAAAAAATAATGGTGTTACTCCACCTGCCACAGATTTTATTCATTATAAAAATCAAATCTAAAAATGAAAGCACAAATATACAATTACGCCGGAATCATCATATTATACATTCTATACAATCAATTTTTCCGTGTACAGGACGAAAAAACAAATACTATTATTAATATCCTTTTTGCGAGTATTTTGTTTGGATATATGGCATATATGGCGATAGTAGTGCTAAAAAAAATGAAAAAATAAGTTTTTATTTATAACGATTCTAAATTAATAAGCCTATTGATAAATAAAACCAAAAGTGTCCTTTAAAATTTCCCTTTTCTATTATTAATTCGTAATTTTGCTCGTTGTAATACTTGAAAGATGAATTTACCTGAAAATTATATCCCAGTTCTTATTCAGGCTGCTGTAGGCCTTGGTTTCGTAGCATTTACGCTAATTGCTTCACACACTTTAGGACCTAAAAGACATACTTCAGGCGCTGTAAAAGACGACACTTTTGAATGTGGTATCGAAATCGAAGGAAATGCCAGAAGTCCTTATTCTGTAAAATATTTTCTTACGGCAATTTTATTTGTATTGTTCGATATTGAAATTGTCTTCTTTTATCCTTATGCTGTAAATTTTAAAGACCTAGGCGTAGAAGGATTTATTGCAGTAACGACCTTTATCGCAATATTTTTCATAGGATTTTTCTACGTACTAAAAAGAGGTGCTCTAGACTGGAACAAGTAAAGTCTGAAGCACTTTTCTGTTTAAACAGAGTTTTAAATTTTTAAAAATTAAAAGTAATTAAAATGTCAGATAATAAACCTGTAATCAATACTAACGCTCCTGCTCCTCCGGGCGTACAAGGAGAAGGATTTTTCGCTGGGAAACTAAGCGATATTATTGGTATGGCACGCTCATTTTCATTATGGCCATTACCATTTGCAACTTCTTGTTGCGGGATTGAATTTATGGCAACAATGGCTCCCAACTATGATTTATCTAGATTTGGTGCAGAGAGAATGAGTTTCTCACCAAGACAAGCAGATATCCTTTTGGTATGTGGTACTATTTCTAAAAAATTAGCACCAGTACTTAAGCAAGTTTATACCCAAATGGCAGAACCACGCTGGGTAGTAGCGGTAGGAGCATGTGCTAGCAGCGGTGGTATCTTTGATACTTATTCTGTATTACAAGGCATTGATAAGATAATCCCCGTAGATGTATATGTACCAGGATGCCCACCAAGACCAGAACAAATTCTAGAAGGTTATATGCAAGTACAAGCTTTGGCACAAAGCGAAAGCTTAAGAAGAAGAGACCTTCCTGAATACAAAGAACTTTTAGAAAGTTACGGAATTAAGTAATTTAAAAATGTAAAGATTGGAAATTATTTCACTTCTTACATTTCTTAAAATAAAATTTGAAACAACAATAGAAACAAATTTTGAAAACCAATTAATTTAATTTTCAAATTATCCCATTTTCAAATTTTCAAATTAATATTATGACAAACGAATTTGTTTTAGAAGCCATCAATAGAGAATTTCCAGATGCAGTTATTGCTTCTTCTGAACCTTTTGGGTTTCTTACTATCGAAGTAAAAAAAGAAGAACTTAAGAAGATAATTCATCACCTTAAAGAGAGTTCTCTTAGATTTATATTTCTTACAGACATCTGCGGAATTCACTATCCCGAAGACAAAGAAAAAGAAATAGGCATCATCTATCATCTACACAATTTAGAAGATAATATCAGAATAAGAATTAAATCTTTTTTCAGCAGAGAAAATGCCGAAGTAGAGACCATTACAGATTTATATTCTGGAGCAAATTGGATGGAAAGAGAAACTTTTGATTTCTACGGAATTAAATTTAAAGGACATCCTGACTTGAGAGTTATTGTAAATAGTGAAGACCTAGGTTACCATCCGTTATTAAAGGAATATGCACTAGAAGACGGCACTAGAACAGACAAAAACGATACGATGTTCGGAAGATAATAGCAACTTGCTAATTGCCAAAAGCAAATAGCCCAAAGCCAAAAGCAACTATGAAAGAC